>NZ_SSOL01000045.1:0-75816 GCF_029871275.1 Pseudomonas sp. BN414 | reverse complement strand
ACATCAAGAGAGCGGTAGCCTTTTTTAGGATCTCTTTCTCCCGCTCCAGCCGCCGCACCTGGGCCTCCAGCTCCTGGATTCGCCGCTGCTCCGGCGTCATCGCCTTGCCGTGTTCCGGCGTCTTGCCATGGCGCTCCAGGGTCAATTGCTCGACCCAGCGCCGCATGGCAGTTGGGCCTACCCCCATCGCCTTGCAGGCTGCCGGTATGGAATAGCCTTGATCGAGCACCAGACTGGCGGCCTCGAGTTTGAATTCCGGACTGAATGATCTTCTGCTCATGAACACCTCTTGCTTGGGCGCAGCTTAACGCCCTATCGGGGTGTCCAGAATCATTAGGCCACTTCAATCTGAAGCTCTGGCCGGGTGATCAGCATTTCCCCCTCACCCCAGCCCTCTCCCTCAGGGAGAGGGGGCTGTCCGTGCGACCTGTGACCAATAGGGCTTGCATCAGCTCCGAGTCACAGGCGAGCACGCATGCACCAGGCGCGAGTCACCCCTCTCCCGCTTGCGGGAGAGGGGCTGGGGGTGAGGGAAAATCTCAAGGCATTACCGGCGGCACATACGTCAGTGTGGTCCCCAACGCCCACAGCAGCACCATCACCAACGGGATATGCACCAGCAGCTGGACGAAGGAAAAGCCGATCAGGTCGCGCGCCTTCAGGCCCAGCACGCCCAACAGCGGCAGCATGTAGAAGGGGTTGATCAGGTTCGGCAGCGCCTCTGCAGCGTTGTAGATCTGCACCGACCAGCCCAGGTGGTACTGCAGCTCATTGGCCACCTGCATCACGTACGGCGCCTCGATGATCCACTTGCCACCGCCCGACGGGATGAAGAAGCCCAGCACCGCGGAGTACACGCCCATCAGCAGCGCGTAGGTGTCGTGGTTGGCGATCTGCACGAAGAAGGTGGAGATGTGGTGCGCCAGGGTCTGGCCGTCGCTGCCGTTGACGGTGGTCATGATGGCGGCGATGGAGCCGTACAGCGGGAACTGGATCAGCACCCCGGTGGTGGTCGGTACAGCGCGGGCCACGGCGTCGAGGAAGCTGCGCGGGCGCCAATGCAGCAGCGCGCCGGCCATGATGAACAGCAGGTTGTAGGTGTTCAAGCCGGAGATGGCGGTGATCGCCGGCTTGCTGGCGAACTCCTGGGCCAGCCAGCCGCCGGCCAGCGCCACCAGCAGGATGATCAGGAGCGGGCTGTGCTCCAGCCACTCGCCCGGACGGGTCGGTTTGACCTGCGGCGATGCGGTGAAGCTCGGGTCGATGCCGCATGCCTTGGCATCACGGGCGCTGGCGGCGCTGGGGGCGGTCATGTAGGCGATGATCAGCGACACCACGACCAGCGCCAGCAGCATCACGCCCGACTGCCAGAGGAAGATGGTTTCGGTGAAGGGAATCACGCCGGTGATGGCGAGGATGGATGGCGGCAGGCTGGCCGGGTTGGCCTGCAGCTGCGCGGCCGAAGAAGACAGCCCCAGTGCCCAGACAGCACCCAGGCCCAGGTAGGCGGCGGCACCGGCGGCGCGGTAGTCCATCTTCAACTCTTCACGGCGGGCCAGGGCGCGCACCAGCAGGCCGCCGAACACCAGGGAGAGGCCCCAGTTGAGCAAGGACGCGACCATGGAGATCAGCGCCACCCAGCACACGGCCGAGCGACCGTTCTTCGGCACACGGGCCAGCAGGTCGATCAGGCGCGAGGCCGGGCCGGAGCTGGCGACCACGTAGCCGCCGATGACCACGAAGGCCATTTGCATGGTGAAGGGAATCAGGCTCCAGAATCCGTCGCCGAAGGCCTTGGCGGCCTGGCTGGCCGGAGCGCCCATGCCCAGGGCAGCGACGGTGACCAACAGTACGGCGACTGCGGCGAAGACCCAGGAATCGGGGAACCAGCGTTCCGCCCAGGCGGAGCAACGCATGGCAAAGCGGGCTGAACGACTTTCTTGAAGTGTGGGGGCCATCGGGTACCTCGGGAGTGTTGTTTTTATCGGCATTCACCCAGCCGGAGCCAGGTGCCGGGACAGTGGTCTTGAAAAGAGTCCGAGGGTCTGCGCCCTCTTTTCTGCCTGAAACAACGACGCCACGCCCGGGAAGGGCATGGTGAGGTCGGGTGCCCGTGACCTTTCAGCCGTGGGCTCTTGCGTGATGGCCTTGCCGGGACCTGGACATTGCAGGTCCGCTTTATCTTTTTTGTAGGTTGGGCTGAGCTACGCGAAGCCCAACACTGGATTTGCAACCTGTCTCACTGCTCAAGGAGAGTGCGATCGTTGGGCTTCGCTGCGCTCAGCCCAACCTACGGGTATGGAACTAGCGCTCGATGGCCAGGGCTACGCCCATGCCGCCGCCGATGCAGAGGGTCGCCAGACCTTTCTTCGCATCGCGCTTGATCATCTCGTGCAGCAGGCTGACCAGTACGCGGCAGCCGGAAGCGCCGATGGGGTGGCCCAGGGCGATGGCGCCGCCGTTGACGTTGACCTTGGCCATGTCCCAACCCAGTTCCTTGCCGACCGACAGGGACTGCGCGGCAAAGGCTTCGTTGGCTTCGATCAGGTCCAGGTCGGCCAGGTTCCAGCCGGCCTTGTCCAGGCAACGACGGGTAGCGGTCACCGGGCCGATGCCCATGATCGCCGGGTCGACGCCGGAGTTGGCGTAGGCCTTGATCCGCGCGAGTACCGGCAGGCCAAGGGACTCGGCCTTGTTGGCGCTCATCAGTACCACAGCGGCGGCGCCGTCATTCAGGGTGGAGGCGTTGCCAGCGGTGACGCTGCCGTCCTTCTTGAACGCCGGTTTCAGTTTGGCCAGGCTTTCTGCGGTGGTGCCGGCACGCGGGCCTTCGTCGGTATCGAAGGCGACGGGATCGCCCTTCCTCTGCGGAATCAGGATGGGGGTGATCTCATCCTTGAAGCGTCCGGCCTCGATGGCGGCGGCGGCTTTCTGCTGGGAAGCGGCGGCGAAGGCGTCCTGCTGCTCGCGGGTCAGGCCGTACTTCTCCACCAGGTTCTCGGCGGTCACGCCCATGTGATAGCCGTTGAAGGCGTCGGTCAGGCCGTCGTGGATCATGCTGTCCAGCGCCTTGGCGTGGCCCATGCGCAGGCCGGTACGGGCCGCTGGGAGGATGTAGGGCGCCAGGCTCATGCTTTCCTGGCCACCGGCGATGACCACCTCGGCGTCGCCGCAGCGAATCGCCTGGATGCCCAGGTGCAGGGCCTTGAGGCCGGAGCCGCAGAGCTTGTTCAGGCTCATGGCCGGCACTTCGACCAGCAGGCCGGCGAGGATGGCAGCCTGGCGCGCCGGGTTCTGGCCGGCGCCGGCGGTGAGTACCTGGCCGAGAATCACTTCATCGATCTGCTCGCCCTTGAGGCCGGTCTGCTCCAGCAGCTGGCGGATCACGGCAGCGCCCAGTTCATGGGCGGGAATGTTGGCCAGCGCGCCCTGGAAGCTGCCGATGGCAGTGCGGGTGGCGGCGACGATTACGACGTCTTGCATGTTGGAACTCCATTTGATCCGTAGGAGCCAGCTTGCTGGCGAAACGGGCCGAGCTGTTCGCGAGCAAGCTCGCTCCTACGGAAGAGCATTGAAAAAACCGCGCCGGAGGAGACCATGCGTGGTGGCCTCCTCCAGAGCGGCAGAGCAATCAGAAGGTCATTTCGACCACGTCGTCCGGGACGATCAGGCGGCCGGCGGTCTTCTCGGCGATCTCGGCGATGCTCACGCCGGGCGCGGTTTCACGCAGGATGAAGGCGCCATTCTCGATCTCCAGGTAGGCCAGGTCGGTCAGCACCTTGCGGATGCAACCGGCGCCGGTCAGCGGCAGCGAGCAGCTTTCCAGCAGCTTGGACTCGCCGTCCTTGGAAGCGTGGGTCATGGTGACGATGATGTTCTCGGCACCGGCCACCAGGTCCATGGCGCCACCCATGCCCTTGACCAGCTTGCCCGGGACCATCCAGGAGGCGATGTTGCCCTGCACGTCCACTTCGAAGGCGCCGAGCACGGTGAGGTCCACGTGACCGCCGCGGATCATCGCGAAGGACTCGGCGGAGGAGAAGATGGAAGCGCCCTTCACCGCGGTGACGGTCTGCTTGCCGGCGTTGATCATGTCGGCGTCGACTTCATCTTCGGTGGGGAAGGCGCCCATGCCCAGCAGGCCGTTCTCGGACTGCAGCATCACTTGCATGCCTTCGGGTACGTAGTTGGCGACCAGGGTCGGAATGCCGATACCCAGGTTCACGTAGTAGCCGTCTTTCAGTTCGCGGGCCACGCGCTGGGCCATCTGTTCGCGGGTCAGTGCCATGTCGGTTTCCTCGAATTCTTCTTGTCGTGATCAGGAGCGAACGGTGCGCTTTTCGATGCGTTTCTCGAAGCTGCCAACAATCACGCGGTCAACGTAGATGCCCGGCGTGTGGATGTGGGCAGGGTCCAGTTCGCCCGGCTCGACGATTTCTTCCACCTCGACCACGGTGATACGGCCAGCGGTGGCCGCCAGCGGGTTGAAGTTCTGCGCGGTGTGGCGGTAGATCACGTTGCCGAAGTGGTCGGCCTTCCAGCCTTTGACGATGGCGAAGTCGCCGGTAATGGACGGCTCGAGGATGTACTTGCGGCCGTTGAACTCACGCACTTCCTTGCCTTCGGCAATCGGGGTGCCGTAGCCGGTGGCGGTGAAGAAGGCCGGGATGCCGGCACCGCCTGCGCGCATCTTCTCGGCGAGGGTGCCTTGGGGGGTCAGTTCGACTTCCAGTTCGCCGCTCAGCAGTTGCTGCTCGAACAGGGCGTTTTCACCCACGTAGGAGGCGATCATCTTGCGGATCTGGCGGTCTTCGAGCAGCACGCCCAGGCCGAAACCATCGATGCCGCAGTTGTTGGAAACCACGGTGAGGCCCTTGACGCCACGACGGCGGATCTCGGCGATCAGGTTCTCGGGGATGCCACAGATGCCGAAACCACCGGCCAGGACGGTCATGTCGTCTGTCAGCCCGTCCAGGGCTTCCTCGTAGCTGTATACGCGCTTGTCGAGTCCACTCATGCTCATGTGCCTCTTTGTCTTTATTGGTCGCGGCGGGGATACCGCCGTTGAGTGGGTCAGAGCTTCTCCCGTGCAGACTGATTTGTTAAGTTTGTTTTTCCTAACGATTAATAAGCAAACCAAATCAATGACCATCAAGCAGCTGCGCGCCTTCCTCGCCGTGGCGCAGAGCCTGAGCTTCGCCCAGGCCTGCGAGCGGTTGCATCTGTCCCAGCCAGCCCTCTCCCTGGCAATCAAGAACCTGGAAGATTCCCTCGGTGGCCAACTGCTGGTGCGCACCACCCGTAGCGTCGCCCTGACGCCCGAGGGCGAAACCCTGTTGCCCATCGCCCGACGCCTGCTGGCGGACTGGGACAACGCCGAAGAACTGCTGCGCCAGCACTTCACCTTGCAACTCGGCAAGGTTTCCATCGCCGCCATGCCCTCTTTCGCCGGCAACCTGCTGCCGGCAGCCCTCAAGGCGTTCCGCGACCAGCACCCCAAGGTCAACGTGGCGGTGCACGACGTGATCAACGAGCAGGTGCTGGAGATGGTGCGCAACCGGCGGGTGGAGCTGGGCATCGCCTTCGAGCCGGAGTCCCTCGACGGCCTGGACTTCATGCCCTTCTACACCGACCGCTTCGTCGCCGTGGTACCCGCCGACTGCGAGCTGGCGCAGCGCGCCGAAATCGGCTGGAAAGAACTGCTGCAAGGCAACTTCATCACCCTGCAGCGCCCGTCGGCCGTGCGCCTGATGCTCGAACAAGTGCTCGCGCCGCAGCACGGCCGCCTGCCGGTGGCCTTCGAGAGCCACCAGTTGGTGACCGTGGGCCGGATGGTGGCCCAGGGGCTGGGCGTCAGCGCCGTACCCAGCCTGTGCGTCCAGCAGATGGAGGAGCTCGGTGCCCGCTGCATTGCCTTGCACAGCCCGCAGGTGGAGCGCCGCGTGGGCCTCTTTCGGCTGGCCGAGCACCAGCTCTCCACCGCCGCCCAGGCCCTCAGCGACGTGTTGCTGAAGGCTCACGACTGGAGCCGCCTGGAGCTGCCCCGGCCTTGAGTCAGGGCCTATGCTGAATAGCAACCGGATGACCCACGTCTCGCCAGATGAGGATGCGCAGATGGATAAGCCACTGTGGACCCCCAGCCCGGTGCGGATCGCCGCCACCCGCATGGATGCCTTCCGCCGCCAGGTCTGCCAGCAACAGGGCCTGGACCTGCCCGACTACCCTGCCCTGCACGCCTGGAGCCTGGATCGCCGTGAGGTTTTCTGGCAGGCCATAGTCGAGTTTTTTGACATCCGTTTCAGCACGCCACCCACGGCCGTGCTGGAAGAAAGCCCCATGATGCCCAGTGCCCGCTGGTTCCCCGGCGCGACCCTGAATTTCGCCGAACACCTGCTGCGCCGCCGCGACAACCACCCTGCCCTCGTCGCCATAGGCGAGGACGGCAGCCGCGTGCAACTGACCTACGCCGAACTGGCCGCCCATGTCGCCGGCCTGCAGCAGAGCCTGAAGGCCATGGGTGTGGGCGTTGGTGACCGGGTCGCAGCCTTCATGCCGAGCATCTGGCAGGCCGTGGTGGGCATGCTCGCCGCCACCAGCCTGGGCGCCACCTGGTCATCCTGCTCGCCGGATTTCGGCACCCACGGCGTGATCGACCGCTTCGGCCAGATCAAGCCCAAGGTGCTGATTGCCGCCGCCGGCTACCGCTACGCGGGCAAGGACCTGGACCTGTCCGCCAAGCTGAATGAAGTCCTCGAGCGCATGCCCTGGCTGGAGCAGCTGGTGGTGGTGCCCTATGCCCGTGCCGAGACCTGTCCAGCGGACTTCAGCACCCGCGCGCGGGTCGCGTTGTGGAACGACTTCTACCAGCCCGGCGGCGAGCCGCTGTTCACCCCCGTACCTTTCGATCAGCCGCTGTACATCCTCTATTCCAGCGGCACCACCGGCGTGCCCAAGTGCATCGTCCACGGCGTCGGCGGCACCTTGCTGCAACACGTCAAGGAACATGGCCTGCATTGCGACCTGACAGCGTCGGACACGCTGTTCTACTTCACCACCTGCGGCTGGATGATGTGGAACTGGCTCGTTTCAGGCCTCGCCCTGGGCGCCACCCTGGTGTTCTACGATGGTTCGCCCTTCCACCCCGGCCCGGAACGCCTGATGGACCTGATCGATGCCGAGGGCATTAGCATCTTCGGCACCAGCGCCAAGTACCTGGCCGCGCTGGAGAAGGCCGGCGTCAAGCCGCGCCAGAGCCATCGCCTGGAACGCCTCAAGGCCCTGCTCTCCACCGGTTCGCCGCTGTCCCACGAGAGCTTCGAGTACGTCTACCGCGACATCAAGGGGGAGCTGTGCCTGTCCTCCATCTCCGGCGGAACGGACATCGTGTCCTGCTTCGCCCTGGGCAATCCGGTGCTGCCGGTATGGCGCGGGGAGTTGCAATGCAAGGGCCTTGGCATGGACGTGCAGGTGTGGGACGAAGACGGCAAGCGCGTGTTCGGCGAGAAAGGTGAGCTGGTCTGCGCGCGGCACTTCCCGTCCATGCCGGTGGGTTTCTGGAACGATGCGGACGGCGCGAAGCTCAAGGCGGCCTACTTCGACACCTTCCCCGGTGTCTGGGCCCATGGCGACTACGCCGAAGAAACCCCGCGCGGCGGCCTGGTGATCCACGGGCGTTCGGACGCCGTACTCAACCCCGGCGGCGTGCGCATCGGCACGGCGGAGATCTATCGCCAGGTGGAAAAAGTCGAGGACGTGCTGGAATCCATCGCCATCGGCCAGGACTGGGACGGCGACGTGCGCGTGGTGCTCTTCGTGCGCCTTCGCGAAGGCGTGGTGCTGGACGACGCCCTGCGCGCACGCATCCGCCAGGTGATCCGCACCAATACCAGCCCACGCCATGTGCCGGCGAAGATCATCGCCGTGGCCGACATCCCCCGCACCCTGAGCGGCAAGATCGTCGAACTGGCGGTGCGTAACGTGGTGCACGGCCGGCCGGTGAAGAACACCGATGCCTTGGCCAATCCGCAGGCGCTGGAGTTATATCGGGATTTACCGGAACTTCGGAGCTGAAGGGGCCGCCTGCACATTCTCCTGGGGATAGCCTTGTAGGGTGGGCTTTAGCCCACAGCTGATCTGCAATGGTGGGCTGAAGCCCACCCTACGGCCTGACCGGATCTTGTGTGGGGGCGATTTCAATCGCTAAGGGGTGCGCAGCGGCCCCTGAAAAATTGCAGGCCGAACCTTCGGTCCGGTTAGCGAATAAATTCGCCCCCACAGGAAAAGCGGAACCCGGTCCGCATTACAGATACGGCCGAATCACACCCAGCGCCCGTTCCATGTAAACCTCTTTCTCGCCCACCGGCGCCACGTAGTGCAGCGCCGTGGCACAAGCATCCTCGCCGGCCAGTTTGGCAATCACCCAGGCCGCCAGGTAGGGCGCGGAGAGGCAGCCACCCGCCGTCGCGAGGTTACCGCTGGCGAAGAACGGCTGGTCGAGCACCTGCACGCCCGCCTCGATCACCCAGGGCTTGGTGGTGAGGTCGGTGCAGGCCGGCAGGCTGCCCAGGAGCCCGAGCTTGGCCATCAGCAGGGCCCCCGAACATTGCGAGCCGATCAGCTGGCGCTGTGGGTCCAGTTGCAGGCGGTCGAGGATGCTGCGGTCCTTGGCGATGTCACGGGTCAGGATGCCGCTGCCGAACAGCACGACATCGGCACTGTTGGCGAACTCCAGCGGCTGTTGCGCCTGCACCCGCACGCCATTCATCGAGGTCACCCACTCGCTGGGCGCCGTGATCTCCGCCTTCCAGCCTTCACCGCGCATGCGGTTGAGCAGGCCGGCGGCGACAAAGGAGTCCAGCTCGTTGAAGCCTTCGAACGTCAGTACGGCGATACGCATCACGACCTCCCGGATCGGTTTGGTGCATGGGGCGAATCTATGCGCGCCGGAACGTTGTCGCTATGTACAGACGCAATTAAATTTGGCCGTACAGGTTGCGCGGTATTTGGCTGGAATCGGCAGTGATTATTCCTGTGGGGGCGATTTCAATCGCTAAGGGCAGCGAAGCTGCCCCAGGCGTCCATGGCCGCACCTTCGGTCCGGTCAGCGAATGAATTCGCCCCCACAAGAAAAGCGTTCCACGACCCGTTAGCGAAGCCCCGGCTCTTCCGGCCCCTCTTCTTCGAGGTCTTCCAGCTTCAGCTCCAGCCCCCAGCTGGCGGCATCCTGGGTGGCGCTCGGCGCCGCTACCGGCGCAGGGGCGGCCGCAGCTGGCGCGGGAGCCGTTGCGGGCCCATCGCGATAGAGCTTGAGCTTCAGGCGCAGGTTGTTCGCCGAGTCGGCGTTCTTGATCGCCTCCTCTTCGGGAATCGCGCCCTCCACCACCAGGTCGAACAGCGCCTGGTCGAAGGTCTGCATGCCCAGGCCGCGGGACTTTTCCATGATCTCCTTGATGGAGTGGAATTCGCCGCGCTTGATCAGGTCGCTGATGGTGGAAGTGCCCAGCAGCACTTCCACCGCCGCCCGGCGCTTGCCGTCCTGGGTGCGTACCAGACGCTGGGAGACGAAGGCCTTGAGGTTGTTGCCCAGGTCGTTGAGCAGTTGCGGGCGACGCTCTTCCGGGAAGAAGTTGATGATGCGGTCCAGCGCCTGGTTGGCGTTGTTGGCGTGCAGCGTGGAAATGGCCAGGTGGCCGGTGTCGGCGAAGGCCAGCGCATGTTCCATGGTCTCGCGGTCACGGATTTCGCCGATCAGGATCACGTCCGGCGCCTGGCGCAAGGTGTTCTTCAGCGCGGCGTGGAAGCTGCGGGTGTCCACCCCCACTTCGCGCTGGTTGATAATGGACTTCTTGTGCCGGTGCACGTATTCCACCGGGTCCTCGATGGTGATGATGTGGCCGCCGGTGTTGCGATTGCGGTAGTCGATCAGCGCCGCCAGGGAGGTGGACTTACCGGAGCCGGTGCCGCCGACGAAGAGCACGAGGCCGCGCTTCTCCATCACCATCTTGAGCAGCACTTCGGGCAGCTTGAGATCTTCGAAGCGCGGGATATCCAGCTTGATGTTCCGCGCGACGATGGACACCTCGTTGCGCTGGCGGAAGATGTTGATGCGGAAGCGGCCGATGTTCGGCAGCGAGATGGCCAGGTTCATCTCCAGTTCGCGGTCGAACTCGGCGCGCTGCTCCGGGTCCATGATCGATTCGGCGATCCTGGCCACGTCACCGGCCTTCAGGGGCTCATTGCTGAGCGGCCGCAACAGGCCGTTGAACTTGGCACAGGGCGGCGCGCCCGTGGACAGGTAGAGGTCGGAACCATCCTGGCTGGCCAGGATTTTCAGCATCGCGGAGAGGTCCATGGGAGGTGCGTCCAGTCAAGTGTGAAGGCATCCGCGTAGCGGATCACAGGGGAGCAACTGTATGGCGACCGCCCGTGCTGGCACAATGAACCGCTCCACAGTCCAAGAGGAAATCCCATGGCCAAGGCCCTTGCCCGCCATATCCTGGTCAAGACCGAGGCGGAAGCCGAACAGCTGAAGAAACGCCTGGATAAGGGCGAAGACTTCGCCACCCTGGCCAAGAAGCACTCCATCTGCCCTTCCGCCAAGCGCGGCGGCGACCTGGGCGAGGTGCGCCCCGGCCAGATGGTGCGAGTGATCGATCAGGTGATCTTCAAGAAACCCGTGCGCGTCATCCACGGCCCGGTGAAGAGCCAGTTCGGCTATCACCTGGTGCAGGTTTTCTTCAGGGAGTGAGGGAATGCGGGGAGATGGGCACCGTCCGTGGCGCAGTGCCCATTCTAGGGAACGGATATGACGCGCTGATTACCGGTTCATTTCAGCGTTTCGCCGGCGCAGGAGCGCGAGATATCGGTCAGGACCGACAATTCTTCATTGGTCGGTTTACGCCCCTCGGTAACCCCCATCAGCTGCTGGGTCGTGAAGGCTTCCTGCATCATGTTGCTGGAGCACTTGCAATAGGCGACCGCCTTGTCCTGCGGGACTTGCCGGGCCGCGCTGACGACGCATTCCTGGGTGAACTTCTCGCCGCCACCTTGCGGCCATTCCCCCGCCATTGCTGCCAGGGCGAAGGTTTGCAAAGCCAGAGCGCCAAAGAACAGAGTCTTTTTCACATGCCATCTCCTGCTGGTCCTGAGGGCACATTCTTGCCGCAACGGACGCCTTGCAGGCAATAGCTGAAAACGACAGAACGCGGCATCAGCCTTCCATGCCCTCCCGCTTTTCCGGGCTCGGCAACATATGCGGCGCCTCTACCCGCTCCTGCAGCCGGACCGCGAACGCCAATGCCGAAGCCCGGTCGCGAAACGGGACCTTCATGCCGAGGGCTTCCACCAGCCACTCGTGCCTGCCGCCCCGATTGACCTGCTGGATCGAGATTTCCATGGATGACTCCCGCGTGACCTGGTGGAAGCACGGCAAAGACGGCAGGCAGAAAAAAGGCCAACTGATTGAGTTGGCCTGCACCGCGAGGGTGTGGAGATGCGCTGCCGCATCAGAAAATGCCGTGGAAGCGACGTCAGGCTAGCGCCGGAAGTTGACGGTTCGGCGACAGCGGCGTGAACGGCGCGTGCAGCGCCCTATTTCATGGAGTTGGCAAAGGCGTTCCACTCATCGGTCGCCCGGCATCCTTCAGGCGCTATCCCGGTTCAACGACCGACCGTCATGTAATTGCCGTCACACCTATGCGACAATCTGCGCAATGTCCGGCATGAACCCCGCCTTCATATCCCAGTAACCCGGCCCCAGCGGCCAGTTGTTGCTGTCGACGTATGCCCGCTGGATCAACTTCTGCTCCGATTGGAGCGAACTCACAAAGTTGAGTATCGGTATCAGCCGAAGGCACCAATTCGCACGTTATTGATAGGTAATTCCCTTGATCTCCACCGCTAACATCACCATGCAGTTCGGCCCCAAGCCGCTGTTCGAGAACGTTTCCGTCAAGTTCGGCAACGGCAACCGCTACGGCCTGATCGGCGCCAACGGCTGCGGCAAGTCGACCTTCATGAAAATCCTCGGCAGTGATCTGGAGCCGTCTGGCGGCCAGGTGATGCTGGAGCCCAACGTGCGCCTCGGCAAGCTGCGCCAGGATCAGTTCGCCTACGAAGATTTCAGCGTGATCGACACCGTGATCATGGGCCATGCCGAGCTGTGGCGGGTCAAGGCCGAGCGTGATCGCATTTATTCGCTGCCGGAAATGAGCGAGGACGACGGCATGGCCGTGGCCGAGCTGGAGACCGAGTTCGCCGAGATGGATGGCTACACCGCCGAATCCCGCGCCGGCGAGCTGCTGCTGGGCCTCGGCATTCCGCTCAGCCAGCATTTCGGTCCGATGAGCGAAGTCGCTCCCGGCTGGAAGCTGCGCGTGTTGCTGGCCCAGGCGCTGTTCTCGGACCCGGATGTGCTGCTGCTGGACGAGCCGACCAACCACCTGGACATCAACACCATCCGCTGGCTGGAAAACATCCTCACGGCGCGTAACAGCACCATGATCATCATTTCCCACGATCGCCACTTCCTGAACAGCGTGTGCACCCACATGGCGGACCTGGATTACGGCGAGCTGCGTCTGTTCCCGGGCAACTACGACGAGTACATGACCGCCGCGACCCAGTCCCGCGAGCAACTCCTGGCCGACAACGCCAAGAAGAAAGCGCAGATCGCCGAGCTGCAGACCTTCGTCAGCCGCTTCTCTGCCAACGCCTCGAAAGCCAAGCAGGCCACCTCGCGCGCCAAGCAGATCGACAAGATCCAACTGGCCGAGGTCAAGCCGTCCAGCCGTGTCAGCCCCTTCATCCGCTTCGACCAGCACAAGAAGCTGCACCGCCAGGCGGTGACTGTGGAGAAGCTGGCCAAGGGCTTCGAGGGCAAGCAATTGTTCAAGGGCCTGGACCTGCAGATCGAGGCTGGCGAGCGCGTCGCCATCATCGGCCCGAACGGCATCGGCAAGACCACCCTGCTGCGCACCCTAGTCGGTGAAATGACCCCGGACTCCGGCAACGTGAAATGGACCGAGAGCGCGGACCTCGGCTACTACGCCCAGGACCACGCCCATGACTTCGAAGACGACGTCACCCTGTTCGACTGGATGGGTCAGTGGACCCAGGGTGGCGAACAGCTGGTGCGCGGCACCCTCGGCCGCATGCTGTTCTCCAACGACGAGATCCTCAAGTCGGTGAAGGTCATCTCCGGTGGCGAGCAGGGCCGCATGCTGTTCGGCAAGCTGATCCTGAAGAAGCCCAACGTGCTGGTGATGGACGAACCCACCAACCACCTGGACATGGAATCCATCGAGGCGCTGAACCTCGCGCTGGAGAACTATCCGGGCACCCTGATCTTCGTCAGCCACGACCGCGAGTTCGTCGGCTCCCTGGCCACCCGCATCATCGAGCTGGACGAGAACGGCGTAACCGACTTCAGCGGCACCTATGACGACTACCTGCGTAGCCAGGGTGTGATTGTCTGAGCCTGAAGGTATCCCGCTCTTCGTGGGGGCGAATTCATTCGCAAAGGGTCGCGAAGCGGCCCCCTGCAATACCGAAAGCCGAACCTTCGGTCCGGTTAGCGAATGAATTCGCCCCCACAGGTAAAGCAACAGGCTCCTGAAACGACAAAGCCCCGCAATTGCGGGGCTTTGTGTTTTCCGGCCAGCGGAATCAGGCGGCGGCGAACAGCTCGCCGATCTGCTGCTGGGCGGCGCTGAAGGCGTTGGCGCGGGGCTCTTCGCCGTAGGCCAGGCCTTCGGCACGGACGATCTCGATGTCGGTCACGCCGAGGAAGTTCAGCACCAGCTTCAAGTAATCCTCGTGGGCCTGGCCCGAAGCCTGGCCAGCGTGGATGCCGCCAGCGGTAGAAATGATCACCACCTTCTTGCCACCTGCCAGGCCTTCCGGGCCGTTCTCGGTGTAACGGAAGGTCTTGCCGGCAACGGCGATGCGGTCGATCCAGGCTTTCAGTTGGGTCGGGATGGTGAAGTTGTACATCGGCGCGCCGATGACGATGGCGTCGGCCGCGAGGAACTCGTTCAGGGTGGCTTCACCCAGCTCGGCTTCGTGCTTCTGCGCGGCGTCGCGCAGTTCAGCCGGGGTGCCGCCAGCGACCAGGGTCAGAGCGGACAGGTGGCTGATGGCGTCGTTGGCCAGGTCGCGGTAGGTGACCTGAGCGTCCGGCTCGGCGGCTTCCCAGGCAGCGACCACGTCGCGGCTCAGTTGGCGGGAGGCGGAGGCGTCGCCGAGGATGCTGGAATCGAGGTGCAGGAGTTTCATGGATGGTTACCCTCAGTTGGGCGACCGGCGACGGCCGATCGGAATGGAGGTAATCCTATCCATGTCGATAAATGCTGATTAGTCGGGGATCTTGTGATTCAGCGTCCCATCCATGGGACGAATAGAACTGTAGGTTAGCTCGGGCACCGCGCCGTTGGGCCTCGCTGCGCTCGGCGCCAACCTACCAGAGCAAAACGACTCACACGCCGCCGAGGAAATCCATCTTGCCCACGTCCACGCCGTTGTGGCGGAGGATCGCGTAGGCGGCCGTGATGTGGAAATAGAAGTTCGGCAGCGCAAAGCCGAGCAGGTAATCGCGGCCACTGAAGCTCATATCGCCGCTGCGCATTTTCAACACCACGGTGCGGTCTTCGCTGCCGTCGAGTTTGCTGGCGTCGATGTCCTTGATGAACATCTGGGTCTTGGCAATGCGCGCCTGCAGTTCCTCGAAGGTGGTTTCGGTGTCGGCCCAACTCGGCACTTCGACACCCGCCAGACGTGCGGCGCAACCCTTGGCCATGTCGCTGGCGATCTGCACCTGGCGGGCCAGGGCGTACATGTCCGGCGCCAGGCGCGATTCGATGAACACCTTGGGATCGATGCCGCGCGCCTGGGCGTTGGCCTCGGCTTTCCTGAGGATGTTGGACAGGTTGCCGAGCATGCGTGCCAGGACCGGGATGGAGGCCTCGTACATGGACAAGGACATGGTGATCGCTCCGTTTTCGGGTGGATTGAGAGGCTCAGGTATAGCGCCTGGTCGGCTACCCGGCAACGAGCATGCAGACGCAGCGACAGGGTCGAACCCCGGAGGTCGGGTCTAAAGGCCTCCCGGAACGATCGTACCGCCAGCGAAAACGATGGCACCGAGTCGGGCGCCAATGCCATATTTTCGTATCCCACATGGAACAATCCCGATCATGCAGGACCTCAACGACCTCTTCTATTTCGCCAAGGTGGTGGAGCACGGCGGCTTCTCCGCTGCCGCGCGCTTGCTCGGTGTGCCGAAGTCTCGCCTGTCGCGGCGAATCGCCGAGCTGGAGACCCGCCTGGATGCCCGGCTGCTGCAGCGCACGACCCGCAAGATGGCCCTGACCGATGTCGGCGAGCGCTTCCTGCGCCATTGCCAGGCGATGCTGCTGGAAGCCGAGCAGGCCGAGGAAGTGGTCGCCAGCCTCACGGTCGAGCCACGGGGCCGCTTGCGGGTGTCCTGCCCAACCGAACTCGCGCACGCGATGCTGCGGCCGATGATCACCGACTTCCTCCAGCAATATCCCCTCGTGCAGCTGGACATGATCCTGACCAACCGCCGGGTGGACCTGCGCGAAGAAGGCGTGGACGTGGCGCTGCGGGTACGTGAGGAAGGTGATGAAGACCCCACGCTGATCGCCCGCGTCCTGAGACCGGCGCAGGCCTTCCTGGTAGCCGCCCCCAGCCTGGTTGAAGGCAAGAACATCCTCGTCCCTGACGACCTCCAGCTGCTGCCGGCCCTGGGCGGTCTGGAAGCCGACCGGCGCATCCATCACTACCTGCGGGACGCCCAGGGCAATCGCCGTGAGGTGGTTCTGGAGGCGCGCCTGGGTATCGAGGATTTCGATGTGCGCAAGCATGCGGTGCTGGCAGGTCTGGGCTTCAGCATGCTGCCGCAGATGAACTGCGAGGCCGAACTGCGCGATGGCAGCATGGTGCGCCTGCTGCCGGACTGGCATATGCCGGGTGGCAACCTGCAGGCGGTCTACACCCACAGGCGCGGCCTGCTGCCGGCGGTTCGCGCCTGGATCGAACACCTCGCCGAAGCCTTCTCCCGTCATCAGGGGACGGTGATCTGAAGTCTGGTAAGCAAGACAACCATTAGCCAGCTTTCTTTGCCGCCGGGACTCAGGGATGATGGGCGGCGTCCTTCCCCTTGCCGATTCCAGGTTCTGCCATGAGCACGCTACGGCCGTCCGCGTCCTCCTCCACCTTGCAGATCATCACCGTCGTTTTCTTCACGTTCATCAGCTTCTTCTGCGTCGGCCTGCCGATTGCCGTCCTGCCCGGCTATGTGCACAACGACATGGGCTACGGCTCGGTGATGGCGGGGATCGTCATCAGCGTGCAGTACCTTGCCACCCTTCTCTCCCGCCCCATGTCCGGCAGCCTGGCGGACCGGCTGGGCGCCAAGCGCGCGGTCATGTACGGCATGGCCTGCTGTGGCCTTTCCGGGGTACTGACGCTGCTCTCCACCTCGCTGGCGCAGCTCCCCCTGCTGAGCCTGGCGCTCCTGCTCGGCGGGCGGGTGATGCTGGGTATCGGCCAGGGTCTGGTAGGCACCGGCTCCATCAGTTGGGGCGTGGGGCTGGTGGGCGCGGAAAACATGGCGCGGGTGATCTCCTTCAACGGCATCGCCTCCTACGGTGCGGTCGCCATTGGTGCCCCGCTGGGCGTGGTGCTGGTGGAGGGGCTGGGCCTGTGGAGTATCGGCGGGCTGATGGCAGTGCTCTGTGCCGTTGCCCTGCTGCTGGCCTGGCCCAAGCGGCCGTCGCCCATCGTCCATGGTGAGCGACTGCCGTTCCGTAACGTGTTCCTGCGCATCGCCCCCAACGGCACAGCGCTGGCCCTGGGGTCCATCGGCTTCGGCACCCTGGCCACTTTCATCACCCTCTATTACGCAAGCGTCGGTTGGGACGGCGCGGCCTGGTGCCTGACTGCATTCGGCTGCGCCTTCATCGGTGCGCGATTGCTGTTCGTCAACAGCATCAAGCACCTGGGCGGTTACCGCGTCGCCATCATCTGCCTGGCCGTGGAAAGCCTCGGACTGTTCCTGCTCTGGGCGGCGCCGACGCCTTGGCTGGCCTTGGCCGGCGCGGCGCTGACGGGTTTCGGCCTGTCGCTGGTCTACCCTGCCCTTGGCGTCGAAGCGGTCACGCGCATTCCTGCCGCCAGCCGCAGTTCGGCGCTGGGCGCCTACGCGGTATTCTTCGACCTGGCCCTGGGCATCGCCGGGCCGCTGATGGGCGCCATCGCCGGCGGCGCAGGTTTCGCCGTGATCTTCCTGGTGGCGGCGCTGATGGCGGTGACCGGCATGCTGATGAGTTACTGGCTGCTGCGCAGCGAATCCAGAACCTGAAGGAGCAGGAATCCATGACCCCCGATCAAGTCGCCGCTTTCTGCCTGCAACTTCCCGGTGCCCGCGAGGACCTCAAATGGGGCAGCAACCGGGTGTTCTCGATCGCCGGCAACAAGATGTTCGCCATCCTCGATTTCCTGGGTGACGGCCTCACCTTCAAAGTCGACAAGGACCTCTTCCTCGGCTACGTCGACCGCCCCGGCATTATTCCCGCGCCCTACCTTGCACGGGCCCACTGGATCGCCATGCAGCGCCCCTACCCCATGGGTGACGGCGAACTGCGCGAGCTGATCACCCGCTCCCACCAGCTGGTGGTGGCGCGCCTGCCGAAGATCCGGCAAGTGGGGCTGCTGCTGGATTGATCTCCCCCTAACGACAAGGAAAGTCTCATGTCCGTTCGTCTCTTCGCGCTGATCGCCCTGGTCCTCTTCGGTGGCTACACCCTCTGGGTGATGGCCATCAGCGAACAGCCCCTGCTCGAATTCGGCGCCCAGCTGATGGGCCGCCCCGATACCGCCCAGGTGGTGATCGACCTTTACCTCGCCTGCGCCCTGATCGGCATCTGGATGTACCAGGACAACCGCCGCCAGGGCCGTGGACCGGCCTACTTGCTACCCTTCTATCTGTTGACCGCAGTGTTCGCCTCCATCGGGCCGCTGCTCTATCTGGTCTTGCGCACACCCCGACGCCACGAGGCATGAGCTGATGAGAACCACTGCCCTCTGGTCTCACCTCTGGAACAGCCGGGCCCCCGCCCAAGGCCTGGAAGACTTCCGCCTGGAGGGGCGACGGGTGGACAGCGGCATGCTGGCCTTCGACGACGACGGTACGTGCTACCGCCTGAGTTACACCCTGGAATACGACAAAGGCTGGGAACCCCGCGTCTTCAATGCCACGGTCCGCGATGGCCGCGGCACCCGCAACCTGACGCTGCGGCGTGACGGGCTGCACTGGTTCGATGGCAACGGCCAGAAGCTGCCGGAACTGTCCGGCAGCCTCGACCTGGACCTCTGGCCCACGCCCTTCACCAACAGCCCGAGCATCTGGCGGCTGTTCCTCAACCCTGGCGAACGCCGGGAAATCGAAGTGGTGTTCATCGAAGCGCCGCAACTGTCCGTACGGCGCATGCGCCAGGCCTATACGCGCCTCGACCAGACCCGCTATCTCTACCAGAACCTCGACGGCAATGGCTTCGAGGCCGTGCTGACCCTGGACGAGGATGGGCTGGTGAATCGCTATCCGCTGTTTTTCCAGCGGTTGTGATTGGCTGCAGAGATTGTTGTGGGGGCGAATTCATTCGCTAAGGGCAGCGCAGCTGCCCCGAAACACCTAAAGGGCAGACCTGTGGTCTGCTTAGCGATTGAAATCGCCCCCACAGGTGCTCCCGACAGACCTCCAGTCATGACTGATCTCACCACCCGCCAGAATCAGGTCCACTCGCTCAGCGTTCCACAGGCGGGATATCGCTTTTCCCATCGACTGGCTTGCTGGTGACCTTCGCCCGTTCCCGGTCCAGTTGCGCCAGGCGATCCGCCGCTTCTGGGTTCAGCGTCGCTGCCCGCATGCGGTAAACCTCGTCATCGCTTGCCCCTTGCTCGCGCATCTTGCTCACTGCAGCCTCCAGCTTGAGTATCTGCAACGGCGCTTCCTTGGCTTCCCGCACTTCCGGTACCAGCGCAGCATCCAGTGCGGCCAGTTTCTCTTGCTTTTGCGCGTCGGAGAGCCTGTGGTCCTGCAGGATTTCCAGTCGCGCCAGTGCATCCGCGTTGAAGGCGTCCTCGTCGCCAAACAAGCCTTGCACTTCCTTTTGGCTGAAAAAAAGAGCCCGCGTCTGCCGCATCGCTTCCACGCGAGCC
This sequence comes from Pseudomonas sp. BN414, assembly GCF_029871275.1. Classification (NCBI taxonomy): domain Bacteria; kingdom Pseudomonadati; phylum Pseudomonadota; class Gammaproteobacteria; order Pseudomonadales; family Pseudomonadaceae; genus Pseudomonas; species Pseudomonas sp. BN414. The sequence goes on along the minus strand of NZ_SSOL01000045.1, from coordinate 56,580 downwards.
CGCATGTCTGCCAGCGAATTACCCTGCGCCTGAATGCGTTTTTCAACGTCCACAAGCGCCCTCTTGTAATCGAAATAGCATCCCAGCAGGCGCTTGGCTTCGGCTGCCGGACGGGGCTTGAGCCGCTTGTCGATCTCGCGCTCGATTTCGGTCCGGATCTGGTCGAGGCTTGCTTCGCCCACTGCCGCCAGGAAGTACTCGAACCACAGGCGCAAGCCGCTATCGACGACCAGCACGTCACCGTCGCTGCGCAAGTCGCCATCGGGCTGGGTGCCATCCATGGAACGTACGAAGGAGGGCGCATGGGTATCGCCTGCCTCGGGCGTTTCGACGCCTCGGAGAAGCGACATCTGGACAAGAACGGCGGCCATGACGGCCACCGCTCCCAGTCCCGCACACACTGCTTTGGTTTTCTTCATGCCGATCTCTTGCCGCTACAGCCCCGCATTCTTCAGACGATTTGCGTGTTGCCGATACAGCGTGATCGGGTTGGTCTCGAAGAGGTTCACCAGGCCCGCCGTATGGTTGATGGCATCCATATGGTTCATGCCGTAATCGTCGCGAATGACTTTGCCCAGATGCTGGGCGCAGCTACTGACCAGGCCATCGTTCTTCGCTCCCCGGAAGACCAGCGATACCAATGCCAGGGTTGGATCGATGGCGTCGGCGGTGTTGGTGTACGCCTGCGCACCGCCCCAGGAAAAGTACTTCACGCCATTGACTTGATAAGCGCCTTCGCCGCACTCGGTGGTCGGGATACCTTCTGGATGCGCGGCGTTGAATGCCAACGAACCGGCGGTGCTCAGGGATTGAAGCGAGGCTGCGGAGTTTTGTGGCAGGCCGCCATCATTCGAGAGGATGCCGATCAATTGCGTGAGGCCATTGGATATCGACTGCACCGCATCACCGGCCATTCCCGGAGGTGTAATGCCGAGGATCGCATCCACGGCCTCCCCTTTGCCGTTGGCCCCGTGCACGCTGGTGACTGAAGCCACCAGGTCCGGTCGCACCGAGGCGACATAGCGCGCGGTCGGGCTGCCCTGGCTGTGGCCGATGAGGTTGACTTTGGACTTGCCGGTGACTGCGAGAATTTGCTGGACCTGAAGCAGCAATTGTTCGCCGCGAACTTCATGGCTGTTGGAGGCGGACACTTGCGTCAGATAGACGTCGGCGCCGTCGTAGGCGCGCAACTGATCAGGGATGCCGTACCAGTAATCGAGCAAGCCGATCTTGTCGAAACCAAGTGCACCATGTACCAGCACGATCGGGTACTGGGTTTTCGTATATCCGCACTGGCCGGTGAGGCTGAAACATGCGGCCTGCGCAGACAGCGGCAGGGCGGCAGTGATGGTGACGGCGGTGAGAGTTGCGGCGGCAAGTAGCTTGCCAACGTGCTTATTCATTTCATTCCCTCTGGTTTTTTATTTTTGTAGTTCTGGAATGCGGTTTTTTAGTTGGTGGCCTGGTCGTGGGTACCTCCTTTGCTGAAGTTCGTTCTGGCAATCACTTCAGCAAGGTATTTGATTCAGGTGCGACCCTCCCCCCTCCAAACAAGGGGGTAAAGAGTTCGACATGTTCGCGATCAGGACGGGGGGCGCGATGAGTTACATAAAACGGCAGTTTTCAATGCTGTCGTTTCATCTTTCGCATAGGTGAGAGCTAGACACTGGCGTCTATTCGCAAGCGCTTATCCTGCGAAGCGCGACGGTCCCTTGAAGCACAGTCGAATGCCCATCAGGCCGTCGCCGCTTCCAGCTTGTGAATCGGCTTCCAGCGGCGCACTTGCTGGTAGAGGGTGGGTACTACGAAGAGTGTGAAGAAAGTGCCCACCAGCAGGCCGCCGACTATCACCATGCCGATCTGTTGCCGGCTTTCCGCGCCGGCGCCCGAGGCGATGGCGAGCGGTACCGAACCCAGGACCATGGCACCGGTGGTCATCAGGATCGGCCGCAGGCGTTTCACCGAGGCTTCCATCACCGCCTCATGCAGGTCGATGCCTTGGCGCAGCAACTGGTTGGCGAACTCGACGATGAGGATGCCGTGCTTGGTGATCAGGCCGATGAGGGTGACCATCCCCACCTGCGAGTAGATGTTCAGGGTGCCGCCGAAGAGGGTCAGCGCCAGCAAGGCGCCAGCCATGGAGAGCGGCACGCTGAAGAGGATGATCAGCGGATCGATGAAGCTCTCGAACTGCGCCGCCAGCACCAGGTAGATGAACACCAGGGCCAGGGCGAAGATCAGCGCGACGCCGGTGCTGGAATCCTTGAAGTCCCGCGAGGTGCCGGTGTAGTCGAACTGGGTGTCCGACGGGAACACCGCGCGCGCCGCCTCTTCGAGATAATCCAGTGCCTCACCGAGGGTGTAGCCGGAGCCGACGTTCGCCGTCACCGTCACCGCGCGCAGTTGGTTGAAGTGGTTGAGTTCGCGAGGCGCCACGGTTTCCCTCACATCGATCAGGTTGGCCAGTTGCACCATACTGTCGTTGCGGCCGCGGACGTAGACGCGATTGAGGTCGTCCGGATTGCTGCGGTCGACGTTGGCCAACTGCACCAGCACGTCGTACTGCTCGCCATTCTGCTTGAAGCGGGTGACCTGGCGACTGCCGAACAGGCTTTCCAGGCTACGGCCAATGGCGGCGGTGTCCGTGCCCACCGCCACCGCCTGCTCGCGGTTGACCGTGACCTTGAGCTGCGGCGAGTTGAGTTTGAGGTCGCTGTCCAGGCTTTCCAGCGCCGGGTTGTCGCGCACCCGCTCCATCAGCTGGTCGACGTACTTCTGCAGCTCGCTGTACTCCAGCGAGGAACGGATGACGAAGTTGACCGGCTGGTTGCGCGCGCTCTGCCCGAGCGGTGGCCGGTTGATCGGGAAGGCGCGCACGCCGGGAATGTCTCGTAGCTTGGGCAGGAGCTCGTCGCGGATCTCGAACTGGCTGCGGCCACGGGAGTCCCAATCCTCCAGCTTGAGGAAGGACAGGCCCTGGGCCACGGTGGGGAAGCCCACCACCACCATGTAGCGGTTGGCTTCGGGAATCGATTTGTAGGCCTCTTCCAGCAGCTTCGCGTAGCGGCTGGTGTATTCGATGGTGGCGCCATCGGGGCCGTTGATCGAGCCGACTATGGTGCCGGTGTCCTCGGTGGGCGCCAGTTCGCTACGCAGGCCGCCGAACAGGATCAGGCAGAACACCAGGATGCCCGCCAGCAGCAGGATGATCAGCATCCAGGCACGCAGCACCCGTTCCAGCAGGTGGCGGTAGCTGTAGGTCAGCGCATGGAGGAAGGACTCCACCAGGTTGTAGAGGCGGCCGTGCTTCTGCTCGGCATGGGGCTTGAGCAACTGCCCGCACATCATGGGCGACAGGGTCAACGCAACGAAGCCGGACACCAGCACCGCGCCGGCGAGTGTCCAGGAGAATTCGGTGAAGAGCTTGCCCGAGGTGCCCTGCATGAAGCCGATGGGGGCGTACACGGCGGCCAGGGTCAGGGTCATGGCGATCACCGCGAAGGCGATTTCCCGGCTGCCCTTGTAGGCGGCCTGGATCGGCGACATGCCCTCCTCTATGTGCCGGTGGATGTTCTCCAGCACGACGATGGCGTCGTCCACCACCAGGCCGATGGCCAACACCATGGCCAGCAACGTCAGGGTGTTGATGGAGAAGCCCAGCAGCACCATGAGGCTGAAAGCGCCGATCAGCGACACCGGGATGGTCACCAGCGGAATCAGGGTGGCGCGCAGGGAGCGCAGGAACAGGAAGATGATCAGGATCACCAGCACCACCGCTTCCCAGATGGTGGTGTAGACGTTGTCGATGGACTCGCGGATGAACAGCGAGTTGTCGTTGGCGATGGTCATTTTCATGCCGTCGGGCAGCAACGCCCGCAGTTCCGGCAACGCGGCATTGAGGCCATCGGAGATTTCCAGCGGGTTGGCCGTGGCCTGCTTGACCAGCCCCAGGGAGACCGCCGCGCGGCCATTGAAGCGCACGATGCTGCGTTCATCCGCCGCGCCGATCTCGGCGTGGCCCACATCGGCCAGCCGCAGCAGATAGCCGCGCTGGTCGTTGAGGATCAGGTCGTTGAATTCCTCGGGTGTGCGCAGGTCGGTTTCCGACAGCACGCTGAACTCGCGCTGCACGGACTCGATGCGTCCGGCCGGAATTTCCACGTTCTGCCGGCGCAGCGCGTCTTCCACGTCCTGCACGGTGAGGTCATGGGCGGCGAGCTTTTCCGGGTCCAGCCAGATGCGCATGGCGAAGCGCCGGGCGCCGCGAACCTGCACCTCGGAGACACCGGGGATGGTCTGCACGCGGTCGCGGATCACCCGCTCCAGCACATCGGTGATCTCCATCGCCGAATGCTGCTCGCTGTAGAAGGCAATCCAGATCACCGGCTGCGCATCGGCCTCGACCTTCTGCACGATGGGTTCGTTGATCTCGTCCGGAAGCAGGCCACGCACCCGGCCCAGTCGGTCGCGCACGTCATTGGCGGCTTCGTCGGCGTTGGTGCCAAGGCGGAACTGCGCGGTGATCTGGGTGTTTTCCGAGCGACTGATGGACGCCACGAAATCCAGCCCCTCGATGCCCGAAAGCACGTCCTCGATGGGCTGCGCCACCTGGGACTCCATGATCTCCGGGCTGGCGCCGGGGTAGATGACGTTGACTGTGACGATGGGCACGTCGATGTTGGGATATTCCCGCACCGCCAGCCTTTGGTAGGCCAGCAGCCCGAGCAGGACCAGGATCAGCGACAGGACGGTGGCGAATACCGGCCTGCGGATGCACACATCAGAGAGGGTCATGCCCCACCTCGCGCTACGGTGCGGACCTCCAGTCCGGGACTGACCTTCTGCCAGCCCGCGGTAATCACCTGCTCGTTACCCTGCAGGCCCTCACGAACCTCAGCCTTGCCGCGCAGGCGCTGGCCGATCTTGATCGGGCGCCGCTCCACCTTGCCGCCCACCACCAGGTTGACGAACAGTTGCTGCCCCACCGGCATCACGGCTTCTTCAGGGATCAGCAAGGCCTGCGGCCGTTCGGCGAGGATCACCGATACCTTGACGAACTGGCCGGGCTTCAGGCGATGGTCCTGGTTGGGAACCTGGGCGCGGATCGCCTGGCTGCGGCCGACTTCATCCAGGCGCGGGTTGAGGGCGATGATCGCCCCACGGAAACGTTCGCCCGGATAAGCGTCCAGGCTCAGTTCCACCGCCTGGCCGATGCTCACCTGGCTGACGGCTTTCTGCGGCACACGGAAATCCACCTTCAGCGGGTCCAGCACCTCCAGGTTGACCACATCCTGGCCGGCGCTGAGATAGTCGCCGACGCTGACCTGGCGCAGGCCGAGCGTGCCGTCGTAGGGGGCGCGGATCTGGGTCTTGTCGAGGCGCGCCTGGGCCAGGGCCAGGCTGGCGCGGGCGGCCTGTTGCTGGGATTGGGATTCGTCCTGCGCCTGGGCGTTGCTGGCGCCACGGGAGAACAGCATTTTGGCCCGCTCGTAGCTCTTTTCCGCCAGGTCGAGATTGGCCTGGGCCTGAGCCAGCTCAGCGCGGGCGATGGCATCGTCCAGGCTGACCAGCAGCTCGCCGCCCTTGACCATCTCGCCCTCGCGAAAATGCAGGCGGGCCACCCTGCCCTCCACTTCCGGACGGATCATCACCGACTCGTCCGAACGCAGCGAACCGAAGGTCACCAGTTCATCGCGCACCAGCGCCCGCTGCGGCTCGGCCACCTCCACCAGCGGCGCCTCCTGGGCCACGACGGACCACGAGGCGAGTGCCCCGAACAACAGCCAGGCGGTGCGAGGGAAGGTCATCCGGAGCCTCTGCGACAGGGGATAGGGGGGAAGGAAGTCTGCCGACTGTTTCGGCAGACTTCCACGGGCGTCGATACTGAGGATAACGCCAGTCTGTGTCGCTATGTTTCCCGGTTTACTGGCGCATGCCGCGCCCGCTCACGAGAAGGCGGATGCAGGCGACATAGAGAATGGTCATGGTGATCAGCATCAGCACGATGGCAACGCCGATGTTGATGTCGGAAACACCGAGGATGCCGTAGCGGAAGGCGTTGACCATATGCAGGATCGGGTTGCCCAGGGAAACCGCCTGCCAGAACGGCGGCAACAGGTTGATCGAGTAGAACACGCCGCCCAGGTAGGTCAGCGGGGTCAGCACGAACGTCGGGACGATCGAGATGTCATCGAAGTTGCGCGCGTACACGGCGTTGATGAAGCCGCCGAGGGAGAAGATGGTGGCAGTTAGCAGCACCACCAGCGCGGTCACCCCGATGTGGTGCACCGTGAGCTTGGTGAAGAACAGCGACAGGAAGGTGACGATCAGCCCCACCGCCAGCCCGCGTAGCACGCCACCGATGGTGTAGCCGAGCAGGATGGTGTGCGGCGACACCGGCGATACCAGCAGCTCCTCCACCGAACGCTGGAACTTGCTGCCGAAGAAGCTCGACACCACGTTGCTGTAGGAGTTGGTGATGACCGACATCATGATCAGGCCGGGGACGATGTAGTCCATGTAGCTGAAGCCGCCCATGGCGCCGATCTGCTTGCCGATCAGGTTGCCGAAAATGACGAAGTACAGCGCCATGGTGATGGCCGGGGGCAGCAGCGTCTGCGGCCAGATGCGCGTGAAGCGGCGGACTTCGCGGTAGACGATGGTTTCCAGGGCGACCAGGTTGGCGCGCAGTTCCGAACTCATACGGCCACCTTCGCCAGGTTTTTCTCCACCAGGGACACGAACAGCTCCTCGAGGCGATTGGACTTGTTACGCATGCTCAGCACGTCGACGTTCAGGGCGGCCAACTGACGGAACAGCTCGGTCAGGCCCTGGGTCTTCTCCACCTGCACTTCCAGGGTGTGGTCATCCACCAGCTCGGCGGGGTAGCCATTGAGCTGCGGCACCACTTCCAGGGGCTCCTTGAGGTCCAGCAGGAACGTCTCCTTGTGCAGCTTCTTCAGGAGGTCCTTCATGCTGGTGTTCTCGATGATGCGGCCATGGTCGATGATGCCGATGTTGCGGCAGAGCTGCTCAGCCTCCTCCAGATAGTGCGTGGTGAGGATGATGGTGATGCCCTGCTCGTTGAGCTCGGTGAGGAAGCTCCACATGGAGCGGCGCAGCTCGATATCCACGCCTGCGGTGGGTTCGTCGAGGATCAGCAGGCGCGGCTGGTGGACCAGCGCGCGGGCGATCATCAGCCGGCGCTTCATGCCGCCGGACAACTCGCGCGAAGCCGAATTGCGCTTTTCCCACAGGCCGAGCTGGGTCAGGTACTGCTCGGCGCGCTCCTTGGCGATGTTCGCCGGGATGCCGTAGTAGCCCGCCTGGGTGACGACGATGTCGAACACCTTCTCGAACTGGTTGAAGTTGAATTCCTGGGGCACCACGCCGAGGCAGCGCTTGAGCGCATAGGGCGATTTGTCCAGGTCATTGCCGAAGACACTGACGCTGCCGCTGGTCTTGTTCACCAGGGTGGACAGGATGCCGATGGTGGTGGACTTGCCCGCGCCGTTGGGGCCGAGCAAGGCGAAGAAATCACCTTCGGCCACGTCCAGGTCGATCCCCTTGAGGGCCTGGAAGCCATTGCCGTAGGTCTTGGTCAACTGCCGGATGGACAGAGCGGAGCTCATGATGGATTCGTCTGCTTCAGAAGGAAGGGGCTAGATAAGGCCGATTGCCAGCAAATTCAACTGCAAAACGCTGCACATCAGCCTAGGTTCCAGGAGTCGGATCGGCGAGCCGGATCACGTAAGTGCCGTCATCACCGCCTTTCGATAGGCCGGTCGGGCTTTCAGGCGCTCGTACCAGGCTTCGAGATTGGGCAGCTCCGGGCGCAGGACCGGCATCTCGAACCAGGCATAGGCAAAGCAGCCGAGGGGAATATCACCCATGGCAAAGCGTTCACCTGAAAGGTAGGGACGCTCGGCCAGGGCCCGGTCGGGAATGGCGAGTAGTTGACCGCAGCGGGTCAGTGCCGCCTCGATCATCGCGTGATTGCGTTCAGCCGGCGGCGTGCGCAGGGTGCCCCAGAACAGGTCGCGGAATGGCGTGGCGAAGCTGGACGTGGCCCAGTCCATCCACTTGTCCCCTTCGGCGCGCGCCACCGGCGAGTCCGGGTAGAGGCTGCCGGCGGAATAGCGCGCGGCCAGGTAGCGGACGATGGCGTTGGACTCCCAGAGCACCAGGTCGCCATCTTCGATCATCGGCACCTGGCCGTTGGGGTTGCGCTCGCGATACGTCGGCTCATTGACCAGGCCGAAGGCGCCACCGGCATCCAGCTGTTCATAGGCGACGCCGACTTCCTCGGCACACCAGAGTGCCTTGCGCACGTTGGTGGAATTGATTCGCCCCCAGATCTTCAGCATTGCGACACTCCAGGCCGGTTGGACAGGGGCACCATTCTAGAGCGCGATGCCGGGTGACGGAATGCCGAATCCTCCAGACTTGCTCTGGACTCAAAGCCGGAAGTGACCGGCCATCCCTTGCAGCTCCTGCCCCAGACGGGCGAGCTGGACACTGGAGGTTGCGGTTTCATCCATGGCCACGGCCGATTGATCGGCGATATCGCGAATACTGGTAACGCTGCGATTGATCTCCTCGGCCACTGCACTCTGCTGTTCGGCCGCTGCGGCGATCTGCTGGTTCATCTGGTGGATCAGTGTCACCGCTTCGGCGATGCCGGCCAGGGCCTCTTCGGTCAGGTTGGCGTCCTGCACCGTCAGACCCACCAGGTTTTCGCTCTGCTGCATGTGTTCCACCGAGCTGCGCACACCCTCGCGCAAGGTGGCGATCAGCCGTTCGATCTCTGCAGTGGACTGCTGGGTACGCCGCGCCAGCGCCCGCACTTCGTCCGCCACCACGGCAAAACCACGGCCCTGCTCGCCTGCGCGTGCCGCTTCGATGGCGGCGTTCAGGGCCAGCAGGTTGGTCTGCTCGGCGACGCTCTTGATCACATCCAGCACGGTGCCGATGCTCTGCGTGTCCTGGCTGAGGCGCTGGATGCTGGACGTGGTTTCTTCCATGGCGTGGGCCAACTGGTTGACCCGCTCGAGGGTCTGGCGCACCACCTGGTTGCCACTGCTGACGCGGTTGTCCGCCGCTTCGGTGGAACTGGCCGCAGCCTCGGCGTTACGCGCCACCTCCTGCACGGTGGCAGCCATCTGGCTCATCGCCGTGGCCACCTGATCGGTTTCTTCTCGCTGGCCGTTCACGCCCACGCGGGTCTGCTCGGTGACGCTGGACAGCGCCTGGGCCGAAGCGGAAATCTGCGCCACGCCGCCCTGCAGGCGGCCCACCATGTCGCGCAGATTGCCGGACATACCGGCCATGGCCTCCATCAACTGGCCAATCTCGTCGCGTCGCTGTACCTCGATGCTGGCACTGAGATCGCCCTCGGCGATCTGCCGGGCCAACCCGATGACGCGGCGCAATGGCCGGACGATCAGCAGGCTGATCAGCGCCGTGGCGGCCAGGCCGATCACCAGGGCCAGGGCCGCCGCCAGCAGGATCAGCAGCGAGCTGGAGTCCTGCTGGGTACGCATGTCGGCCTTCTGCAGTTCGTAGGCACGGTCCACCGCCTGCACCACCCGGTCCGCCTGGGCGGCCAGGCGCACGTACTCCTGACGCTGCTGGGCCAGGGTGGCGGTGTAATCCTTGAGGCGTTCGTTGAAGGAGTCGACGTTGCCGATGACTTCGGTGAGCACGGCGGCGTAGCCGGGGTCCTGCATGGCGTCGCGCAGTTCGGCGGCGAGCTTCTGCGCGTCCAGCGCTTCCTGGATCTGCGGGGCGCTGGCTTCTTCCGTGCCCCGGCTCTGTTCCAGGCGCAAGCGGGCCTGGTTGAGCGCCTGCAGGAGCAGCTGGTAGACGCGGCCGATTTGCCCGCCTTGAGTCACCAAATCGGCGCCCTGCGCGCCCTGGGAGCTTTTCAGCAGGTCGACACCATCCTCGTTCAGGCCGCTCTGCAACACATCGAGGCTGTTGGATGCGCTGACCACCAGCCAGTTGGCCGCGTCGAGCGCCAGGCGCTGGTTGTCGGTGAGTTCCACGTAGCGGTCGAATGCCTGGCGGTATTCGGTCATGGCCTGGGTCACTTCAGCCAGGGCCTCGCGACCGGGGCCGGAAAGCTGCGCGGCCAGCGCCTCGCTGCGGGCGGCTATGGCCTCGGCCTGCTGGCGCAGCGTCTCGGCATGCTTGGCGTCGGCGGTCAGGGCGTAGTCCTTTTCCGTGCGCCGAATCACCAGCACATCGCTGCTGATGGCGCGCATTTCCTCCAGCAGGCGCGCCCTGTCGTCGACCGCGCGCAAGGCGGTGAAGCCGGTGGCCGCCACCACCAGGGTCAGCGCCAGGACGACGCCGAACCCCAGCATCAACTTGTTGGCTGTGCTCAGGCTCGCCAGCCTGCGTTGCAAGACAGTCCACATGCTCCTACCTCCCCGCAAGGCGACAACCGCACGAACGCGATCTGCTATCCGCTTCCCCGAAGGCGCGACCATAGGAGCTGGCGCATGGTGGCGACAAGCCACAATCCTGCCTTCCCAAGGGCCGTGCTGTTTTTGGCTAACTGGAGGTCGTTTCTGGATAGCTTTCTATTCTTCCTACAAAAAACCAGGAACTGACCCAGGCCAATAAAGGACGCCCGCCGGGAAACTAGGCTTGACTCAGGATTCGCCAAGGAGGACCCCATGACCGCCCCATCAGCTACCCATTGGCACGCCGAGACCGCCGAAGCCAGCCTGCAGCAGCTGGACAGCAGGCCAACCGGGCTGGACATGGAGGAAGCGGAACGTCGCCTTGCCAGTTTCGGACCCAACCGTCTCCCCGAGCGGGCCGGCGCAGGCCCCCTGAAGCGCTTCCTGCTGCAATTCCACAACCTGCTCATCTACGTGCTGCTGGCCTCCACCCTGGTCACCCTGGCCCTCGGCGAATGGTTGGACAGCGCAGTGATCTTCGGTGTGGTGCTGATCAATGCCGTGGTGGGTTTCATCCAGGAAGGCAAGGCCGAATCGGCCATGCGCGCCATCCAGAAGCTGTTGACCCTGGACAGCCGGGTCAAGCGCGGCGGCGAAGTTCGGCAGATACCCGCCGAGGAACTGGTACCGGGCGACCTCGTCCTGCTGGAGGCCGGCGACCGCGTACCGGCGGACCTGCGCCTGCTGGAAACCCGCGACCTGCGCATCGAGGAAGCAGCGCTCACCGGCGAATCGGTCCCCACCGACAAGACCAGCCAACCGGTGACCCCGGACGCCAGCCTGGGCGACCGCCACAGCATGGCCTACTCCGGCACCCTGGTCAGCGCCGGCAGCGGCATCGGCCTGGTGGTCGCCACCGCCGGCGCGACCGAGCTGGGCCGCATCAGCCACCTGCTGGGTTCGGTGGAGCAGTTGCAGACGCCGCTGCTGGCGGACATGGCGCGCTTCGCCCGCCAGCTCACCCTGATCATCCTCGTGCTGGCGGCCGCCACCTTTATCTTCGGCATCCTGCTGCGCGGCTACAGCGCCGACGACATGCTGATGGCTGCTGTAGGTCTGGCCGTGGCCGCCATCCCCGAGGGCCTGCCGGCGGTGCTGACCATCATCCTGGCCCTGGGCGTGCAGCGCATGGCCCGCCGCAACTCGATCATCCGTCGCCTGCCGGCCGTGGAAAGTCTGGGCGCGGTGACCGTGGTCTGCTCCGACAAGACCGGCACCCTGACCCGCAACGAGATGACGGTGCAGCGCGTCTACACTGCCGCCCGCCGCTACGACGTCTCGGGGGTGGGATACGCGCCCGAAGGCGACGTCAGCCCGACGATCGACCTGGCGCATGACCTGCACGAACTGGCGCGCGCCGGCCTGCTCGCCAACAGCGCCAGCCTGTGCGAGGTGGGCAGCCAGTGGTGCATCACCGGCGACCCCACCGAAGCTGCCCTGCTCACCCTGGCCGGCAAGCTGCAGCTCGACTCGGATGAGGAAGCCTCGCTACGGCCCCGGGTCGACGCCATCCCCTTCAGCTCCGAGCGTCGCTACCTGGCCAGCCTGCACCGCGACGACAGCGGCCAGGGCGTGATTTACCTGGTGGGTGCACCGGAGCGGTTGCTGGAAGTCTGCGATCGGCAATGGCGCGACGGTGCCTCCGAGCCGCTGGACCCGCGCATCTGGGACGACGTGTTGGGCGAAGGCGCCGCCTCCGGCCTGCGCATGATCGGCCTGGCCCGTCGCACTGCCGGTAGCGGCCAGCACGAACTGGACCATGCCGACCTGGACAACGGCTTCGTGCTGCTGGGCCTGGTGGGCATGCTGGACCCGCCGCGCGAGGAAGCCATCCTCGCCATCGAGGAATGCCACAGCGCGGGCATCCACGTGAAGATGATCACCGGCGACCATGCCGCGACAGCCGCGGCCATCGCCGAACGTCTGGGCCTGCCGGCGGGCAACCCGCTGACCGGAGCCGACCTGGATGACCTGACCGACGCCGAACTCGATGCCCGGCTGAAGGAAACCAGCGTATTCGCCCGCACCAGCCCAAGCCACAAGCTACGGCTGGTGGAGCGCTTGCAGGCGATCGGCGAGCGGGTCGCCATGACCGGTGACGGGGTCAACGACTCCCCTGCCCTCAAACGCGCCGACATCGGCATCGCCATGGGCATCAAAGGTACCGAGGCGGCCAAGGAGGCCGCTCAGATGGTGCTGGCCGACGACAATTTCGCCACCATCGCCCACGCGGTGGAGGAAGGCCGTACCGTTTACGACAACCTGAAGAAGTCCATTCTCTTCATCCTTCCCACCAACGGTGCCCAGGCGATCGTCCTGCTGACCGCCATCCTGCTCGGCCTGACGCTCCCCATCACGCCGCTGCAGATCCTCTGGGTGAACATGATCACCGCCGTCACCCTGGCGTTGGCACTGGCCTTCGAGCCAGCCGAGGACGACCTCATGGCGCGCCCGCCGAGGGACCCGAAGGCGCCGCTGCTGTCCGGCGAGCTGCTCTGGCTGATCCTGCTGGTTTCGGTCCTGCTGACCGTGGCCAGCCTCGGCCTGTTCATCTACACCCAGCAGTTGGGCTGGAGCATGGAGGCCAGTCGCACCCTGGCGGTGAACGCCCTGGTATTCGGCGAGATCGGCTATCTGTTCAGCAGCCGGAGACTGAACGGCCCGGCGAGTTTCAGCTTCAAGGACAACCCGATGGTCTGGGGCATGGTCGGCCTGATGGTGCTGCTGCAACTGGCGTTCACTTACGTGACGGCGTTGCAGCAGCTGTTCGGTACCAACAGCATGAGCATAGAAGGCTGGAGCTGGTGCCTCGGGACGGCCGTGGCGACTTGCTTGGTCGTGGAGGCGGACAAGTGGGTGCGCCACCTTCGATCAGCAGGATGACGCGGGTCAGGAGCGTACGCCGGTCACGCCCTACTGGCAGCGAAGGTGCGGCTCAGGTCGGCCGCACCATGTTGAAGGTCTCACGGGTGCGGGTGTAGGCACTGCCGCCCAGGCGCCCCACCAGATCCAGACGCTGCGGATCCACCCGGCCCGCTTCGGTCAGCACCGCGTCATCGATATGGGCCAGCAGCACCTCGGCGAAAACCAGGTGGCAGTTGGGATTGTTACGCGGATAGGGCTGGATCTCGGCCACCCGGCACTCGAAGGCAACCGGCGCGCCGAGCACCCGCGGTGCCCGCACACGCACGGACGGTTCGGTGGCGATGCCACAGATCTCGAACTCACTCACGCCGTGGGGCAGCAAGGCGGCGCTGGCATTCATCGCTTCCGCCTGTTCGAAGGAAACCAGCTGGATCACCAGTTCGCCGGTCTCCTGCACGTTGCGCAGGGTGTCCTTGAGCTGGCCGTCGCCGCGCGTATTGATGTTCACCAGCACGGTCGCCGGATCATCACTGATGACCTGGAAGAAACTGAACGGCGCCAGGTTGCTCACACCCTCCTTAGACAGAGTGGAAACCCAGGCGATAGGGCGCGGCGTAATGGTGGAGGCCAGCCAACGGTAGGCGTCCAGCGGTGCCAGCTGGGCGAAATCGAGCTGCATGAATGAGACTCCAGCAGGGAGAAAACGGCGATTATGCCCTGCCGTCGGGAGCAGCGACACAGACGCCTTGAGCGCTGGAAGGGCATCGCGTCCCGGCGTCAGCCACGTAGCAGATAAGCCCCCGGGGGAATCCGTCCCTGCAGCTTCTTGCATTTGCCGGGAGCCGGCTGCTGACCCGCTGGCCGATCCGGGAACCAGACCCGGCACTTCCCCGGTGGCGGCATGTATTCGCGAGGAATACGCACCTCATCATCGGCCGGCTGGGAACCGTACGACGCAGCCTGCAGGCCACCGCCCTGCCAATCACCCACCTGCGAATCGGCCAACAACTCGCCCTCCGTTGGCGCCGCCAGCCCATCGGCGGCAATACCGGCCACCTGCCGAGCCTGCACATCCTGGTCGAGGCCAACGCGGACCTCAGCCTCCTCGTCCCGCTCCACTTCCACCTCGGACCCAGTCGATATCCCTGGCCCCATGGCCTGCCGGGCCGACTCGATCAACTGGAAATTGCGCTCACGCAGTTCGGGATCGTTGCGCCCCCGCGCATTGGAGCGCGTGGCCAGTGCAACGGCCTGCGCGTACTGCCCCTGCTGGAAGCGAACCTGTCCCAGGTAATGCAAAGTCGCCGGATTGTTCGGCTCGATCCGCAAGGCGCGCTCCAACGTATCGTCGGCCTGCTCCACCTCACCGAACTCCAGTTGCAGTGAAGCAGCCTCCAGCAGGGCAGCCGAAGCACCGTTGTTCGGTTGAGCAACCCGTCGATCTGCCGAAAAAGCCGGCAGCGCAGCGGCTACACAAAGCGAGAGCGTCAGGATCGACAAGAGGGACTTGGCTTGCATCGAAGAGGGCTCTCAACTGGACTCATGGGCGGAAGATCGCGGCGAAATCCGACCTTGGCCAACGCCCTGAAGTTCCCGACCGCCCCGCGTACGGCCGAAGGCGTGGCTTTCCTGATAAACTTGCCGCCCATTAGGCACGATCCACCCTGCGCCGC
Organism: Pseudomonas sp. BN414; assembly: GCF_029871275.1. Lineage (NCBI taxonomy): Bacteria > Pseudomonadati > Pseudomonadota > Gammaproteobacteria > Pseudomonadales > Pseudomonadaceae > Pseudomonas > Pseudomonas sp. BN414. Next base: position 41,573 of record NZ_SSOL01000045.1, on the reverse strand, counting down.
TCAGCCAAACGTCCTTTTCCTGCATTTCCTCCCGCGTCCCTTCGGAATCAGCGGAGATACCCGGTAAACGCAGCACATCAGAAGCTCCCGAATGACCGCTCTAGACGCCCTCCAGCCCCAAACCACGCGCCCTGCCCTGTCCCGCCGCTTCTCCGTGGCGCCGATGATGGATCGGAAATAGTCATCTATTCAGACCAATACTGGTGCACCTTCCAGCGAAACCCTCTGCACCATGTACCAAATCTGTACCAGTGTGCAGATCAGTCCCACCGGGATTGGACGGACCGAGAACTTCCGGGCACAAAAAAGCGCCCCGCAAATGGGCGCCCTGACAGTTGCCGAGCACTGACGAAGGGATTCGAACCCTGGAAGCTGCCATACCGCCCCAAGCCGCGCTAGAGCAGCCGCCGGGCCTTGCTGGTCGGCCTAAAGCGGCTCTCGGCGGTACCGTTTTTGCCCCATATTTGCCACATAACCAAACGACCTAAAGCAGCCATCGACTGGTGCCGGCGGATAGTCGAGCCTGGTGCCAAGCATAAATGAGGGAATGTCTGAGCCGCCTTTGCAAGGCAAGGTAGCCCAGGCCATCTGAGTGCAGCGCCCATGCCCGGCGCCAAGGTCCTTCCGTCATGGAGAGAGCAGCTTCGTGAATTTGGTGATTCACAAAGCAGACGATGCCGCTCCGTCAAATGCCATCAGTACGGCCTCTATCACCACGCGGATCTTGGCGGTATGACGCAGGTCGCCGTGCGTGACCATCCATACCTCGTAAGGGTGACTGCGCGCACGAGTGGGCCAGACACGGACCAGGTCATCCCGTTCGCCCATGTATAGGGGAAGCTCGCCCATGCCCAGACCGGCAGCAATGGCGTTTCGGACCATAACGCTGGAATTCACTGCGGTGACGATCCGGCCGGATGCGGCCGACTCGTCCACCAGGGTCACGTCGCGGCCTTCGACCAAGTGGGGTTCGTACATCACCAGGTCGTGCCCCAGGAACCCGGTGCCGGGCTCGGGGGTGCCATGGACATCGAGGTACCCCGCCGAGGCGAACAGCCCCATGGGCCAACTGGCCAGGCGCCGTACCACAAGGTCCGGGTTGTCCGGCTTTCGCGTGCGGATGGCGATATCGGCTTCGCGGCGAGCGAGGTTGAGCACGTCCGATGAACTGTTGAGATTGACCCTCACATCTGGATAGCGGGCGTGCACGCGCGCCATGGCCGGAATCACGAAATCGACGGCCAGGGAGTCAGTGGTGGTTACCCGCACTTCGCCGGAGAGCGCCTTGTCGCGCCCTTGTGCCCGGCGTACCAGCTCAAAAGCCGCGGTTTCCATACGCTCGGCCGCTTCCAGGACGGTTTCCCCTACCCCGGTCAGTTGGAATCCGCTGGAGGTGCGCAGGAACAGGGTCGAGCCAAGCGCCTGCTCCATGGCGGCGATCCGCCGGCTAACCGTCGCCTGGTCCACGTTCAGTTCCCGGGCGGCGCCACGCAGCGTCTGCTGCCGGGTCATCGCCAGGAACACTCTTGCATCGTTCCAGTTCATTTCGCCTTCCTCCTGCTGCATTCCTGCAAACAGGGCTTGTGAAAACACTGCGCGACGGTGCAATCCCGCGCTCCTACGATGCTCGGCATCTCCCGTCGAGGTTCATGACATGCACAATCCCCCTCTCCCCCAGCATATGACCGCCATCGAGATCAGCCAGCCGGGCGGGCCGGAAGTCCTACTGCCGACCCTCCGCCCCACGCCCGCACCACGGGGTCGCGAGGTCCTGATCCGGGTCCGGGCCGCCGGCGTCAACGGCCCTGACGTGCTCCAGCGCAAGGGTCTGTACGACCCGCCGCCCGGTGCCTCGGATATTCCTGGCCTGGAGGTCGCTGGTGAAGTCGTGGCGCTGGGCGAAGGCGTGACCCGACTGCGTATTGGCGAGCAGGTGATGGCGCTGATTCCCGGTGGCGGCTACGCCGATTATGCGGTGGCCGACGAACGCAACGCACTGCCATTGCCGAAGGGCTTGGAACTCACCGAGGCGGCCGCCCTGCTGGAAACCTTCATGACGGTCTGGACCAACCTGTTCCAACGCGGGCAGTTCAAGGCAGGCGACAGTGTGCTGATCCACGGAGGCGCCTCCGGTATCGGCACCACCGCGACCATGCTGGCTCGTGCATTCGGCGCCTCCACTGTGATCACCACCATCCGCAACGAAGAGCAGCGTCAGGCCAGCCTGGCCCTCGGCGCCGACGTCGCGATCAACTATCAGACAGAGGATTTCGTTGAGGCCGCGCTGGCCGCCACGGCTGGCAAAGGCGTGGACGTGGTGGTCGACATCATCGGCGGTGACTACGTGAGTCGGAACTATCAAGTCGCCGCCATGAACGGACGCATCGTACAGATTGGCCTGCTGAAGGGGCCGGCCCAGAACGTCGACCTCTTCCCCATGTTGACCAAGCGCCTCACTCACCTCGGCTCTACCTTGCGTTCACGCAGCCACGAGGAGAAGGCTGCAATCATGGCGGAGCTGCAGGCTCACGTCTGGCCGCTGATCGAGTCCGGTCGGGTCAAGCCTCGGGTCAGCGCCACTTTCAGCCTACGGCAAGCCAGCGATGCTCATCGTCTGCTCGATACCGGCGGCCACATCGGCAAGGTCGTGCTGACGGCCTAATCCCACCGGGAGGTGCGATGCCCAGCGGGCATCGCATCCTTCGTCACAGACCCGAGCAGGCATGTCCTCCGTCCACTATGATCTCGGCCCCGTTCATGCCCCGCCCGGCGTCGGAAGCCAGCAGCAGCAACGCCCCCTCCAGGTCTTCATAGGTGCAGAAACGCCGCGACGGTACGCGCGCTCTCAGGCGCTCGCCCGCCTCGCTGGCGAGGAATCCATCGTTGATTTCAGTCACCACGTACCCCGGCGCGAGGGCGTTGACGCGAATTCCGAAGCGCGCCAGTTCCAGTGCCATGGAGCGGGTCAGGTGGCTGAGGCCGGCCTTCGCGGCGCAGTACGGACCAACGCCCCCGCCCACGCGCGATGCGAGGATCGATGTGACGTTGATCAGGCTGCCACCCTGCCCCGCCTCGACCATCCTCCGAGCAGCCTCCTGCGCGACCATCCAGGCGCCTTTCAGGTTGGTATCGAGAACGGCGTCCCAGTCTTCATCGCGATAGTCGAGGACGCGCTTCGTATCGCTGACTCCGGCATTGTTGACGACGATGTCCAGCCCGCCGAAGTCCGCCTGGATCGCATCCAGGCACTCCACCACCGATGCGCGGGCAGTCACGTCCAATGAATAGGCCCTGGCCTCGTGATCGTTGAAACGGATATCGCTGACCAGTTCATCCAGGCGCTCTACCCGCCGCGCTGCGACGGCGACGCGAGCACCAGCTGCGGCCAGCACCCGCGCGAAGTGCCGGCCCAATCCACTGGACGCGCCGGTCACCAGGGCACGCTTCCCGCGCAGGTCGAAAGCAAGCAGCGGAGAACGACTCATTGGGCACCTGCCTGCACACGAGCGAGGATTTTGCGCGCGAGGCTCATGCGATGCACTTCGTTGGGGCCGTCGTAGATCCTGAAGCCACGGGCGTCGCGGAAGATGCGGTCGACAATTGCTTCGCTGGTGACGCCCTGGCCACCCAGCACCTGCACACTGCGATCGATCACTCTCCAAATGCTTTCGGAGCTGATCACCTTGGCCATGCTCGACTCGGAATTCCCACGTTCACCCTGGTCCAGCACCCAGGCGCAATGCCAGATGGCGAGGCGCGTGGTGAGCAGGTCCATCTCGTTATCGGCGAGCATGAAGCCGACGCCCTGGTGCTCGCCCAATACCTTGCCGAAGGATTCGCGACGGCTGGCGTAAGCACAGGCCACGTCATGAGCACGGCGCGCCTGCCCCAGCCAGCGCATGCAGTGGGTCAGGCGCGCAGGCGCGAGCCGCACTTGCGCATAGCGGAAGCCCTTGCCAACCTCGCCCAGCACATCACTGGCGGGCACCCGCAGGTTCTCGAAACGCAGCACCGCATGGCCACCAGTGAAGCAGCTATCCAGGGAATCCATCATGCGTTCGAGGATGAATCCGGGGCGGTTGGTATCAGTCAGGAACATAGTCGCGTTGCCGTCCTCGGTACGCGCCATGATGATGGCGAAGCTGGCACCCTCCGCTCCGGTGATCAGCCACTTGTGGCCATTGATGAGGTAATCGTCGCCGTCGCGCACGGCCGTAGTGGCCAGCATCGACGGATCGGAGCCAGCGCCTGGCGCCGGCTCGGTCATGGCGAAGCAGGAGCGGATATGGCCCTGCACCAGTGGGCGCAACCAGCGATCCTTCTGCGCCTCGGTCGCCACGACTTCCATCAGGTGGATGTTGCCCTCGTCGGGGGCATGGATGTTCATCGCGGTCGGGCCGAGCGGCGAATAGGCGGCCTCCTCGAACACGATTGCCTTGGCGGTGTGGGACAGTCCCAACCCGCCCATTTCGCGAGAGGCATGTGGCGTCAGCAGGCCACGTGCGCGGGCTTTCGCAACCAGTTCCTGACGTAGCTCGCCGGATGGACCATGCGGCGTCTGTCGGGGGTCGTTCTCCAGCGGGATGATCTCCGTGGCAATGAATTCCCGTACACGGGCCTGCAGGTCTAGAAGGTCATCCGAAAGCGCAAAGTTCATGGGTGATTTCCTGTGGTGAAAAGGTTCAAACCCTCAGCCCGGCCGGTTCGATGGCCAGGAAGAGGTTTTCCAGCACGGTGCCGTGGATACCGGCCTTGTGTGGGTCGTAGGGGGTGAAATTGAGCGTGCGAATGAGGGCGCCAAGTACCTGGTCGCCACGCATATCGATGTCGAGCACGTTTAGGCAGGCGGTGTCCTGCTCGAAGGCGGCGATACCGGCGAGCCCCAGGCCCGCCGCCCAGCCCAGCAGGATGCGATTGACCGCGTCATGGCTGACGATCAGGGCGCTGTCCCAGGCCGGGTCCTGCAGCAATTCGAAAAAGAGACTGAGCACGCGGCGCTGGAAGTCATCCCAACGCTCACCGCCGAGGAAGCGCGCCCCGGCGACACCCGCTGCACGGTATGCGCCAACCACCTGCTCCCGAAGCGCTTCGGCCGGAATCTCGCGCAGGCGTCCCGCGCGAATCTCACGAAGCTCGGGCATGGACTCCACCGGGGCTTGATTCCCCTGCAACAGCAAGTCGAGCGTCTGCCTGGCGCGCGGATAGTCGGAGCACAACACCCGGTCGAACGGAACATCCTGCAAGACCTGCCCAAGCGCCCACGCCTGCTGCGTGCCCGTGCGCGAAAGCGCCACGGTACGCGGATCCAATGGCCGTCCCTGTGCGTCGAAGTAGTCGACGTGCCCGTGCCTGACCAGGTAGCAACGGCGCCGCCGGACGTCGGACTCAGCGTACATCGTTGAGCACCTTGGGATTGCTGATGCCGAGGCGTGCCCGGGTGATGTCCGCAAGCGCATCCAACAAGCGCGCCTGTTCGCCTCCGGGCTGATCGAAGATGCCCTGGCGAATGAACTGCGCTAGCAACGCCATTGCGTCGTCCCGAGTCAGCCCTGCCAATCCGCGCGGTTCCAGTACCTGCGCCAGGGCTTCGCATTCGAGGTCAACAGCGCTATTACCCCGCTCGATCTCACGTGCGGCGATGGCCATGGCGCTGGCGATCATCCGGCAGTCATAGGCAAGGCTCGCGGGCAGCGCCGGAAGCAGCTCCCCAAGGAGCAGGCCGCGGGCGGTGGCCAAGAGTTCGGTTGCGTTCGGCGCGCTCATGACGTGGCTCCACTGAGGATGAGGATTTCGTGCTCCAGCTCCGGCACCATACGGCCGGTCAGCGCCAGCTCCAGGGACGTCTGCTGCCCGGTCAGGTGGCGCTGCGCCTGCTGCAACGCAACCACCGCCCAGCGCAGGTGGGCCATCAGTTGCCAGAAGCGCAGCTCCTCAGCGCCGGGACGATAGCCGGACACCGCTGCGTAGCCATCGAGGAAGTCATCCAGCTCCCCTACTCCGCCGGCCAGTCGGTCCGGGCGGGCGAACCGCCAGCAACGTGCAGTGAACCAGCCGATGTCCTCGCGGGGGTCGCCCCAGCCGGTGAACTCCCAATCGAGCACACCCGCCAGCCGTCCCCGGTCCACCATGTAATTGCCGGTGCGGTAATCCCGGTGAATCAGCCGCGAGGGGACCGGCGCGGGGCGGTTCAGTTCGCACCAGCGCAACCCCCACTCGATGACTGGGTGACTGCCCGGCAGTGCGTCGAGGTAGCTCCGGTGCTGGTCGATGCTCGCCTGTACCGGGTCGGCAGCGGCGGCCGGCAGGAAGTCGAGCGCCGCATGTTCAGGCGTGATCCGGTGCAGCAGCGCCAGACTTTCGCCCAGTTCGCGACAAAGCGCCGCGCGGGTTGGCTCAAGAGCCGGATCGGTGGTGAGGCGATGGCCGCTGGCCGTACCGCCGAGCGCCTGCATGACGAAGAAATCGCGCCCGATCACCTGCGTATCACGGCACAGCCAGAGCGGTTCCGGCGCCTTGACACCTGCCTGGTGCACTGCCTGCAACACGGCGAACTCCTGCGCCCGGTCCATGCTGACCGCCACCGAGGACGGCGCATCGGTGCGCAGAACCCAGCGCCGCTCGGCTTGCCAGGAGCCCGAGGACAACCTGGCCTTCAGTAGCCAGTTTTCCTGGATGGCACCGCCCGACAGGCGTTCGCAGCTTTCGATCTGGACACGCTCACAGCCGACCTGCTGGGCGAGAAATTCAGCCAGCGGCGCCAGGGCGTCTGGAATGTCGATCCGGTACGGGCCGGATCCTGCGGAGGGAATGCTATACATCGGCAGCTCTTGCTCACGGGTGATGACTTACGAGCGAGAGAGCAAGAGCTATTCCAGTTCTCTATAAATTCTTATAACTCCTTTAATAACAACGCTTTATGGCGAATCTTGAAGCCTGCCCTGACTTATCAGCCCCCTTGCTCATTGCAGATCTGAAATCTTTGTTTCAGGCTAGAAAAGCCAGAACACCAGCGGACCCGACCATGCCAGATGCGCAGTACCTGCCCCGAGTCGTCGCCCTCATCACCCACCTCCGTGCCCCCGAAGGCGCCAGCCGAATGGCTCGGATCGTCCAGCAGGTGGTGCCCGATTATCACCAACGCGCCCAGGTGGAAATCGTCGAGACGACGGTCACCGAACTGCGACGCACCGGCAAGGAGCTGGAAAGCCGCGAGGACGTTGACCTGATCATCTGCTCCGGGGCCACCGCTGATTACCTGCGGCGCCATATCGGCACCACCATCCTGTCCATCCGCATGGGCGAGTACGACCTCATCCGCGCCCTGGACATGGCCAGGGCACGGGCCACCAAGGTGGGTATCGTCAGCTTCCAGCAGGCTCACCCGGAACTGGACGCGATGGCGTCACTGTTCACCGTCGACCTCCGTCAGGCGACTTACACCAACTTCGACGAGGCACGTCAGCGCATTCGCGAACTGGTGGATGAGGGCTATCGGGTGATAGTCGGCTCTTCCACAGCAGTGGAAGTGGCCGAAGCGGCCGGCGCCCAGGGTGTGCTGGCGTTAAATGCCGACGCGGTGCGCCGGACGCTGGACGAAGCGCTGGCGATCTGCCGCAGCCGTACCCAGGCGCTGATCCAGCAGCAGCGCCTGAGCGCGGTGCTGCGCAACCTCAGCGATGGCGTGATCGCCGTTGACGCCGATGGCATCGTTCAATCGATCAATCCGCGTATGGCGCAATTGCTCGGCATTTCCATCGAGTGGGCAAGGCAGCGTCCTCTCGCCGAGCTGATGCCGGAACTCGACATCAGCAGCAGCCTGAACCAGGGCGAAAGCGAAGAGAGCCGGCTGGTCCGCGTTGGTACCCGAACCCTGGTCGCCAATGTCACCCCGGTCATCGAGCATGGCAAACCCGACGGTGTGGTGATCTCCTGCCAGGAGACGAACGCCATCCAGCGCGCCGACCGCCGTATCCGCAGTCAGGCGCGCCCCCGTCAGTTCACCGCGCGCTACCACTTCGACCAGCTCCTCGGGCAGGCCGCCGATTTTCGTGCCTTGCTGGAACTGGCCCGGCGCTATGCCGACACGGACTCCACCGTACTGATCACCGGTGAAAGCGGCACCGGCAAGGAGCTACTCGCGCAGAGCCTGCACAACGCCAGCCAGCGCCAAGCGGGGCCGTTCGTGGCGATCAACTGCGCGGCGTTCCCAGAAGCGCTGCTGGAAAGCGAACTTTTCGGCTACGAGGAAGGCGCCTTTACCGGTTCGCGCAAGGGCGGCAAGTCAGGCCTGATCGAAGCGGCGCATACCGGCACCCTGTTCCTCGACGAGATTGGTGACATGCCCGTGACCCTGCAGACCCGGCTCCTACGTGTGCTGCAGGAGCGTGAAGTGTTGCGTCTGGGCGCCTCGGAGCCGACCCCGGTGGACATACGCGTGGTCGCCGCGACCCATTGCGACCTGCGCGGACGGATTGCCGATGGCCGCTTCCGCGAGGACCTCTACTACCGCCTGAACATACTCCGCCTGGTCGTACCGCCCCTGCGCGAACGCCTCGGGGATATCCGCCTGCTGGCCGGCGCCATCCTCGACCGGCTCGCGCTTCCGATGGCGGCCGCCAACGCTGGCCAGGCACTGCTGGACCGACTCATGCCGCGCCTCCAGGCGCACCGCTGGCCCGGCAACATTCGCGAACTGGAAAACCTGGTGGAGCGCGCGGCGCTGTCGGCGCAGACCCTCGGTGACAACGATCAGGACAACCCGGCTGGCCTGCGCGCCCTGTTCCCCGAACTGTTCGAGCCGGGCGCCCAGGTGCCGACGGCGGACCAGCCGGATACGTCGGACCAGGCGCTGCGCAGCGTCGCCAAGGCCAGCGAAATCGCCCATGTCCGCCGGGTGGTGGATGCCTGCGACGGCGACCTCGATGAAGCGGCGCGACAACTGGGCATCAGCCGCACGACCCTGTGGCGACGCCTGCGCGCGGGGCGTTCAACCTAGCTCGCGCCGTTTCGCGCCAACCGCCGGCAGCCGCGACCGAAATTTCAACCCTGAAAAATCATTACAGAACTGAAACTGGAAGACGTGAAACGAGGGGGCTTTCGTGAGGTGAGCGATCAACTCACCAATCACCTATCCATTTGAAACAAAAGACTTTAAATCCACAAATCCCCGTCACCGAAAGCCTCTGGCACAGCCCTTGCTCTGACCCGATTGAGAGGCTGTGACCGACCGGACCCAGCCTCTATGCCCAAACAAGAACAAGGCAGGAGGTTGCCCGTGCAAGGCCTGATGATGAATTTCAACCTGGGAATCACCGCAATCATGCGGCATGCACTCCAGGTTGCGGCCGATACTGAAATCGTTTCCCTGTTTGCCGATGGCAGTGTGCATCGCTATCGCTATGCCGAGGCATTTGCACGAGTGGCCCGCCTGGCCAACGTCCTTGATGCCCTGGATTGCCCTCCGGGTGCGCGGGTCGGCACCCTGGCGTGGAACGACCATCGCCACTTCGAACTGCATTACGCCGTGCCCTGCTCCGGGCGCGTGTGTCACACCATCAACCCCAAGCTGTTCCCGGAGCAGATCCGCTACATCATCCACCACGCCGCAGACGATCTGCTGTTCATCGACCCGCAGTTCATTCCCCTGGTGGAAACGCTTCAGCATGAACTCCCCTCGGTACGGCGCTTTATTGCCCTCTGCGCAGAGGACGAACTACCCGCCAACAGCCTGCCCAACCTGCTCAGCTACGAAACGCTGCTGGCGCAGGCGGCGGACAGCTATGCCTGGCCGGAACTCGATGAGCGACAGGCCAGCGGCCTTTGCTACACCTCGGGCACCACCGGCAACCCAAAAGGCGTACTCACCAGCCACCGCAGCACCGTGCTCCACGGCATGGCGCAGAACATGGCCGACAATGTTGGCCTGCGCGCCCTGGACGTGGTGATGCCGCTGGTGCCGATGTTCCACGTCAATGCCTGGGGCATGCCGTACAACGCCGCCATGGTAGGCGCCAAGCTGGTCCTGCCCGGTCCCAAGGTGAGTGACGCGGCGGCGATGGTAAATCTGATCAACGATGAAGGCGTCACCTTCTCCCTAGCCGTACCGACGCTCTGGGCCAACATCAGCCAGTACCTGGCCACCCACGACATCGCCGTGCCCGCACTGAAACGCGCCGTCAGCGGCGGCGCCGCCTGCCCGCTGGCACTGATCGAAGCCATGGCGCAGCACAACATCGCCCTGGAGAACGGCTGGGGCATGACCGAGATGAGCCCCATGGGTAGCTACAACCGCTATCAACCCTGGTATGCCGAGCTGGATGACAGCGCACGCGGCCCGCAATTGCTCAAGTCCGGCCGGGCACTGTTCGGCGTGGAAATGCGCCTGGTCGACGAGGCAGGGAACCTCCAGCCCCACGACGGCCTCGCGTCCGGCGCGCTGCAGGTACGCGGGCCCTGGGTGTGCAGCGGTTATTTCGGCCAAGAGGGTTCCGAAGAATGGTTCGACACCGGCGACGTGGCCACCATCGACCCGCACGGCTACATGCAGATCACCGACCGCATCAAGGACGTCATCAAGTCCGGTGGCGAATGGATCTGCTCGGTGGAAATCGAGAATGCCGTGATGGCCCATCCGCAGGTGGCCGAAGCGGCGGTGATCGGTGTCGCCCACCCACGCTGGAGCGAACGCCCGTTGCTGGTGGTGGTACCGCGCCAAGCGGATGCCGCCCCCAGCCACGAGGAGCTGATCCGTTTCCTGGAGGGCAAGGTGCCGAAATGGTGGCTGCCCGACGCCAGCGAACGACTGGATGAGCTGCCCCACACGGCCACCGGCAAAGTGAGCAAGAAAACCCTGCGCGAGCTTTACAGCGACTACGCCTGGCGCTGATCGCCCCCCCAGTTCTCCTCCTCACGGCCCGCCTCCCCGGCGGGTCGACGGGCAGCCCTACAACAAAAACAAGTGGAGTCACCATGACCAGCACACCCGAAGACCATGCCGAACACTATCGCCGCATCCGGCAGGACCCGAGGTATATCGCCCTCACCCGAGCCCGCTCGCGTACCAGTTGGTGGCTCACGCTGCTGGTACTGGCGAGTTACTTCCTGTTCATGGGAGTGGCGGCCATACGGCCGGATCTCCTGCATCTACCGCTCTACGCCGGCAGCCACCTCAGCCTCGGCATCCCCCTGGGTGCCCTGTTGATCCTGGCGACCTGGCTGCTGACAGGCTGGTACGTGCACCGCGCGAACACCCATTTCGACCGTCTCGGCAACAGCATCATCGAGGAGAGCCAGGCATGAAACGCACTTCAATTGCCGGCCTTGCCGCACTGCCCCTGTTCGCGCAGGCCGGCGAAATCGGCCAGGCGGGTCCGAACCTGCACGCCATCGGCATCTTCCTCCTGTTCGTCGGCATCACTCTGCTGATCACCTGGTGGGCGGCAAGGCGGACCCAATCCACCCACGATTTCTACACCGCCGGCGGCGGCATCACCGGCTTGCAGAATGGCCTGGCCATCGCCGGCGACTACATGTCCGCGTCCACCCTGCTGGGGCTGTCGAGCCTGATTTTCGCAAAGGGCTATGACGGGGTCATCTACGTCACCGGCTTCTTCATCGGCTGGCCGGTGCTGACCTTCCTGATGGCCGAGCGCCTGCGCAACCTCGGCAAGTACACCTTCGCCGACATTGTTTCCTTCCGCCTCGACCAGCGCTGCATCCGCATCCTCGCGGCCTGCGGCTCGCTGACGGTGGTGAGCTGCTACCTGTTGCTGCAGATGGTCGGCGCCGGCCAGTTGATCAAGTTGCTGTTCGGCCTGGACTACGGCGTCGCCGTGGTGCTGGTCGGCCTGCTCATGCTGGTCTACGTGGTGTTCGGCGGCATGCTCGCCACCACCTGGGTGCAGATCACCAAGGCCATCCTGCTGCTGGCCGGCGGCACCACCCTGATGCTGATGGCCCTGGCACAGTTCGACTTCAGCCTGGAAACCCTGGCGCGCCGTGCCGTGGAAAGCCACGCCAGCGGCTGGAACCTGATGGGTCCCGGCAGCATGCTGTCGAACCCGGTGAACGTGGCGTCCATGGCGCTGGGCCTGGTGTTCGGCCTGGCCGGCCTGCCGCATATCCTGATGCGCTTCTTCACCGTGCCCAACGCCCGCGAGGCACGCAAATCGGTGTTCTACGCCTCGGGCTTCATCGGCTTCTTCTTCCTGGTGGTCTGCGTGCTCGGCTTCGCCGCCATCGTCATCGTCGGCACCGACCCGCAGTACTTCGTCGACGGCAAGCTGGGCGGCGCCCTGGTTGGCGGCAGCAACATGGTGGCCATGCACCTGGCCAAGGCCGTGGGCGGCAACCTGTTCCTCGGATTCCTCTCCGCCGTGGCCTTCGCCACCATTCTCGCGGTGGTCGCCGGGCTCACCCTGGCCGGCGCCTCGGCCATCTCCCACGATCTCTACGTCACCGTGATCAAGCGCGGCCAGGCCAGCGAAGCGCAGGAAATGCGGGTCTCGCGCCTGGCCGTGCTCGGCCTCGGCCTGCTGGCGATCACCCTCGGCATTCTCTTCGAGCAGGTGAACATCGCCTTCCTGGTCGGCCTCACCTTCGGCATCGCCGCGTCGGCCAACTTCCCGGTGCTGATCATGGCCATGTACTGGCAGGGCCTGACCACCCGCGGCGCCATCTGGGGCGGACTCACAGGGCTGGTCAGCGCACTGGCGCTGGTGATCCTCTCGCCCACCGTCTGGGTCACGGTGCTCGGCCACGACAAGGCGATCTTCCCCTATGACCACCCTGCGCTGTTCTCCATGCCACTGGCCTTCCTGGTCATCGTGCTGGTGTCCAGGTTCGACCGCAGCGCGCAGGCCGCGCGGGACCGCCAGGGCTTCGCCGACCAGGCCGTGCGAGCCGAGACAGGCCTCGGCATGGCGGGGGCGACCGCGCACTGACAGCCCCCACCACCGGCGCCGCTCTCGCGTCGCCGACTGTTGAGCGTGGCGCGGTCCTGGCTCCTTTGGACCGCGTCCTTTTTATTCCCGCCCTACCCCAACAACAAGAAACAGAGGACTCACCATGCGTTACAACACCTTCACCGCCGGCCTGCTTCTGGCCGGTGGCGCCTTCGGCTTGCCTGGCCTTTCCCTGGCGGAGTTCGCCAAGGACAGCAAGGCCAGTCTGGAACTGCGCAACTTCTACATGAACCGTGACTTCCGCCAGAGCGGCGCTACTCAGGCCAAGGCCGAAGAGTGGGCCCAAGGCTTCCTGCTGCGCTACGAGTCGGGCTTCAGCGAAGGCCGCATCGGCGTGGGCGTCGACGCGCTGGGATTGCTCGGTGTGAAACTCGACTCGGGTGCGCAACGCAGTGGCACCCAACTGCTAAAGCAAGACCGGGAAACCCGCCGCGCCCAGGACGAATACGCCGAGCTGGGACTTACCGCCAAGCTCAAGGTCTCTCGCACATTGCTGAAGCTGGGAACCCTTCAGCCGCGCTTGCCGTCGGTTGCCTACAACGACGGACGCCTGCTGCCCCAGACCTTTCGCGGTGGCCACCTGAGCTCGCAGGAAATCGACGGTCTGACCCTGGACGCCGGACGGCTTACCCAGGTCAACCAGCGCAATTCCTCGGACTACGAGGACATGACGGTCAGCAATGGCAGCGCCGGGGGCATTGGCGTGAAGAGCAGCAAGACGAGCGACGCTTTCAACTTTGCCGGCCTCACCTACCAGTGGAGCAGCCAGTTGGCGACTGCTTACCACTACGGCGAGCTGGAAGACCTCTACCGTCAGCACATCCTCAACCTCACTCACAGCCTTGCGTTCTCGCCGCAACAATCGCTGCGTACCGAATTGCGCGCGGCTAGAGCCAACGATGCCGGCAGCAGCAATGTCGACAACGACGCCTATGGCGCCATGCTGACCTACCGCTTCGCCGCCCATTCTCTCGGCGTCGCCTACCAGCGCATGGCGGGAGACACGGGCTATGCGTACATCGCCGGTAGCGACCCATTCCTGTTCAACTACGTCCAGTTCGGCGACTTCGCCAACCGTGACGAGCGTTCCTGGCAGCTGCGCTACGACTACGATTTCGCCGCCATGGGGATACCGGGACTGACCTTCATGACCCGTTACATCACGGGCGACGGTATCGAGTTGGGCGCTGGCAAAGCGCATGGCAAGGAATGGGAGCGCAATACGGATATCGCCTATGTGTTCCAGAGCGGAGCGCTGAAGAACCTCGGCGTGAAATGGCGCAACGCCACGGTACGCACTCGCCACTTCGGTAACGATCTGGACGATAACCGTCTGATCCTCAGCTACACACTGCCAGTCTGGTAACCCCAGGGCGCGGGCGGGCCATTCCCGCCCGCGCGGGGAAGTCAGGTGACGCGGGTCGAGCGAATGATATGCGGCACAGACTGCAGCAGCGGCTCAGCCTTCTTCAGGGCTTGCAGCAGGTGCTCCGTCTGCCAGTGGGCGGCCTCGTCGCCCGCTGTTTTCCAGACCTCGAACGAGCAGAACTCCAGAGCATCTTCCGTGGACTGGTAGTAGGCATATTCGAGGCAACCTGGCTCTCCACGCGTAAGCGTGCTGAGTTCGCGCAGCAGCTCCAGCATCTCGCTGACGGCCTCGGGCCTGACCCTGAAGTACGCCATCACATACAGCGGAAAAGACATTGGAAATTTTCTCCGGAAAAAGCGAACGCCCCCGGCCGTGCGTGGCGGCGCGGGGGCGTTTGCAAGGGCCTCTATCAGCCGGCGAGTGCCTTCAGGACCAGCTCCGCGACCGGTGCGCCAGACGCAGGGTTCTGACCAGTGATGACCCGTTGATCAGCCACAGCGAACGGCATCCAGGGTTCGGCGGCCTTCTTGTAGATCGCCCCGCGTTTCACCATTTCGTCTTCGGTCAGGTAGGGCACGTACTTGTCCAGTTCCGCGAGCTTCTCTTCGGCATTGGAGAAACCCGTGACTTCCTTGCCCTTGATCAGCAACGAGCCGTCGGAAAGCTCAATGTTCAAAAGCCCGACTGCGCCGTGACAAACCGAGGAGACGATGCCGCCGTTCTCGTAGATGCGACGGCTCAGCGCCTGCAGTTGTTCATTGTCAGGGAAGTCCCAGACCACCCCGTGACCGCCGGCGTAGTAGATCACCGCGTAGTCATCGGGGTTGACCTCGCTTGGCTTCATGGTAGAGCCCAGGCGATTCATGAAGTCCTTGTCCTGATACCACTCCCAGTCAACCGCCTCGGCCATTGCCAAGCTGTGGGGGTCGATAGGCGTGTAACCGCCCTTCGGGCTGACGTAGTCGACCTGGTAGCCGGCTGCCTCGACCTTCTTCACGAAGTGAACGGCCTCACCCAGCCAAAGGCCTGTGGCCCGTGCGAGGTTTGGGTATTTGGGGAAACTGGTCAGCACCACCAGCATCTTCTTGCTCATGTCACACCTCATTGCTGCGTTGTGGAAGGGCAGGCCCGGTCCCGCTCAGGGAGACCCACCCGTCAGAAAGCGGTATGGATCAGTTCGGCTTCAGGGAGTCTCGACCAAGCTGGTTCTGCCAAGGGCGGCGAACCAGGCGGCATTGTCCCAATAGGCCTTCATCTGGCTGATCCGCTGGTGGTCGTCGACCCGTACGATAAAAACGTGGGGCAAATGGAACTGGCGCCCCTTGTTGCGGATACCAAAGGCATCGCGGGACTGTGTACCGCTGATGGTCACTTCGAGGATTACGGTACGGCCGTCAGCACAGGGATAGGTTGCAGTGATCTCATTGGAGAGATCGGGAAACACTTCGATCAAGGCCGACCAGATGGAGCATCCGGCCTCTTCTGCGAAGCCCTCCAGCGCAATCGGGAGATAGTCGATCCGCCCCTCTGGGGCAAAGCAAGCCAACATCTTTGTCAGGTCGTGGGCCCGATAACTGGCAAAAAAAAGTTGTGCGACCTCCAATGCAGACTTCACTTTTCCAGACCCCACTGCTTGTTCGGTTCCAGGAAACCGGGCGGCTGCACCGGTGAGTTGCCACCTTAGTCGCCGGTCCGATTGCTCGGTAGACGCCGGATCAGAAATCACTATTTCAAAAATGGAACACCACGCGATGTATGACCTGAATGAACTCTATTACTTCATCCAAGTCGTCGATCATCAGGGGATCGGTGCCGCCAGCCGCGCGCTGGGCGTAACCAAGTCGAAGCTGAGCCGTCATCTCGCGGCGCTGGAAGAGCGTCTCGGAGTGCGTCTGATCAACCGCTCCACGCGTCAGTTCTCAGTGACCGATCTCGGCACGGCCTACTACCAACACTGCTTGACGATGCTGGAGGGAGCACAGGCGGCACAGGCCGTGATCGACAACGACCAGGCAGCGCCGCGCGGACTGGTACGCATTGCCTGCCCCACCGCCCTGCTCAATTTCCTGGTGGCCGGCATGCTGGCACGCTTCATGGACCGTTATCCGGAAGTAGAGGTGCATCTGGAGAGCACAAATCGCCAGGTCGATCCGTTGCGCGAAGGGTTCGACATCGTGCTGCGGGTCGGCTTCCCGCCTTTCGAGGACAGCGGGCTGACCATGAAACGTCTTTCGGCAAGCCCGCAGGAACTGGTCGCCAGTCCTGGCTTGATCGAGCGTGTCGGTCCCGTTCGCAGCCTCGCGGACCTGGCTCGCTTCCCGAGCCTGGACATGGGACTCAGCGCGCCCCAATACGAGTGGAACATGGAGGACCGTGGCGGCATCCAGGCCACCGTGCGTCATACGCCACGCCTGGTCACTGACGACATGATCACCTTGCGCCGCGTCGCCCTGGAGGGCGGCGGCATTGTTCAACTACCCAAGCTGGTGGTGTTCAAAGACATCCGCAATGGGGTACTGCAGCCGGTACTGGACGATTGGAGACCGAAGGGTGGCATTGTCCATGCCCTCTTCCCCACGCGCCGCGGGATGCCCCATTCCGTCAGGACCCTGCTCAACTTCCTGGGAAACAGCTTTGAGGCTCTCGACTTCGAAAATCTCTACGAAGGATATGTACTGCGTGGGGATGAGGACGCCTGCTTTTTAACTAACTCTCGGCTCTAGTGGGCGATGAACTTGGCGGGCGAATCGGGCCAGAAGCCTCTTTCCGGTAGACGCACTCAGAACCGTACGTAGTAGTCCGCTTTCGGCCTTTTAGCGGACATGCGGACGAGCTCCGCTCTGGTCGACTCACCAGAAAAGTCGAATGAACAGCGCCGGTCAGCTTGTGATGCTCGTCCGACCTGGCCCGGCGGTCGAAGCGCAGTTCTCCCGTCTCGTTCTGATCAGCAGGGTCAGCAGCGCCGTCACGCCGATGCTGAACAGGTAGAGCGCCTGAGGCCCGGATCGCTCCATGAGCGTGCCTGCAACCAGCGGCCCGACGGCGGCACCGATGCCGAAAGCCATCAGCAGCACCCCGGCTACGGCCACCCGGAGTTCGGCTTCCAGGTTGTCGTTCGCATGCGAGACACCCAGTGGATACAAGCAGAACTGCAAGAAGCCGATGATCGCGCCGGCCAACATCGCCCATCTCGCGCCCGGTGCGTCGATAACGGCCAATGGTAAGTAGGCAACGCAGAGCAAGATAGAGATCAGGCGAATCAGTGCGACACGGGAATAACGGTCCGAAAGCATGCCAAGGGGAAGTTGCGCGATGAGCCCCGCGGCGATGCTCAACGCCATGAACTGACCGACCTCCTCGGGCGAGAATCCCAGCTGCGCCGCGAAGATTGGTGTCAATCCGTAGAAGCAGCCATTCAACAGCCCCGAGACAAACACGGTGCCCAGGGCCTGGGGCAGTCTGCGAATGTAGAGCATCGGCTGCACGCGCACTTGGCTGATGGCGCTCGGCTCCGCGCCACGGTGCAGCGCCATGGGCACAATTCCAATGGCAAAGGCGATGGCCACGCCGGACAGGACCAATGCACCCAGCCCATGGCCGAGGCCAAGGAGCAGTTGCCCGAGCATCATGCCGACGTAGCTCGCCACCATGTACAACGACAGGGCGCCGCCAAGGCGACCCGACGGTGCGCAGTCGTTGAGCCAGCTTTCGATGACCATCATCTGGCACATCATTGCCACGCCCACAATGAATCTCAACGCTAGCCAGAGCGGCAGCCAGTCGCTGAACTGATGGCCGAGCACCGCAGTCACTATCACTCCGGCAGCGGCCACGAATGCGCGGACGTGGGAGACGCGGCCGATCAGCCAGTATCCGACTCGCCCCCCCACCACCATTCCCAGTGCATTGGCGGCCATGAGACCGCCACCCCAGAACTCCGCGCCCCCCGCGGTATCCAGGCGCAGTGCCAGGTAAGTCATCAGCAGACTTGAGCCCAGCTGCATCAGCAGGGTCGCGGTATAGATCGGTCCGAATACCTTGGTGAGCGCGAACAAGTTGTGTCCCCAAGTCAGTTGTCAGGCGAGCCCATGGCGCTGCTTCCAGTCGCCCGGATGAACGACGTAGCCGAATAACGCATGGCCTCCGTAGACGAGATCGGTCCCTTCGGGGATCCACAGCAGTTGCCCCGGTTCCACCCGATACAGCTCGCCATTGGCCCTCAGCTCGAAACAACCTTCGATGACGAAGATCACCTCGTCGTACAGCAGCGTCCATGCGACTTCGGCGCCCTCCCACCGTGCGAAGCCGATACCCAGGTTGGGCGAGACTTCGTTGGTGATCGCGCGGGCCACGCTGGCGCCGCCAGGTGGCCCTCCACGATGGACGAAGTCCAGGTTCCGATGGTCGACAAGGAGCACCGGCCCCTTGCCACTCGGCGCTATCGTCATAGCTCGCTCCTGCTGTTCCAGGCCGCCCAGCGGATGCGTGTACGCACCCCCAACCCGAGGAAAGGCTCCGGAGGATTGAGCGAGGGCATGCCGGTCACTGCCTGGATGTCGCTGAGCAACGAGGACTCCGCACCTAACACCCGGTCGGCCAGCAGCGTTCCGGAAATGGTGCCCCAGGCGGCGCCGACGCCGTTGTCGCAAGCCGTGGCGAATACCCCATCGTCCAGTTGGCCGAAGAAGTTGGTGAAGTTCCGCGAGATGGCGTAGGCCCCGCCCCAGGTGTGGGTGAACGGCACGCCGGCGAGCTGCGGATAGCGTGCGAGGAAGGCCTTGCGATGATCGTCGCGGATCTTCGCGCGGGTTCCTTCGCCGACGCTGTTCCCGTAACGCGGCACGTGCTTGTAGGTGTTGCGGATGATCAGGCGACGATCCTGGGTCATCCGCACCGTGGTGCCGGCATGGTCGGCCGGCGTCAGGCCCCAATCGGCCTGGATGCCGATGGCGCGCACTTCCTCATCGGTCAGCGGACGCGTCCAGCTGGCGAACGTCATGACCGGCAGCAGGCGATTGCGCAGGTAGCCGAACTCCTGGGTGAAGATACTGGTGCCCAGCAGTACGCGCGGAGTACGGATCGATCCACCATTGCCATGAAGTACCCAGTGCCCGTCGGCTTCCTTCTCCAGGCGCTGGATGGGCGACTCCTCGAGCACCTCGACATTCTCCGGTAGCGACGCGCCGAGTCCGCGCACCAGGGCGGCCGGCTGCATCAGGTAGCAGCCGGGGGTGAAGATGGCGCGACTGTAGTAGTGGCTTCCCAGCACGCCGGCCAACTCATCCCGCTCCACCAGACGATAGGGCTCGCCGAGGTCGGCCATCAGTTTCTCGAAATGATCGAGATAGGCGAGTCCACGCTCGCCCACTGCGCCCTGGTACTTGCCGGCGTGGGACCATTGGCAGTCGATGCCGTGGCGGCCTATCAGTGTCTGCAACTGGTCGATGGCGGCACGGTTGAGCCCGAGCAGGCGTTGCTTGTGTTGCGGATCGGGATGTTCGAGCGCGAACTTGTGCGGCAGGTCGATTACGAAGCCCGAATTGCGGCCGGAGGCGCCGTAGCCGATGCGCTGGGCATCCACCAGCAGGATGCGGGAGTTCGGCAGGTGCTCGGCCAGCCGACGCGCGGCGGCCAGGCCTGCGAAGCCCGCACCGATCACTACATGATCGGCCTTCTGCACGCCGGTCAGGCGTTTGCAGGGAAGCGGTTCGGGCAGGGCGGCATACCAGCCACAGGTGCGATCATCGTGAGGCAGATTAACGATACTGTTCATGGTTCGGCTCTCAAGCCACGTTCTGTGGGATGTCCTGGCAGCTCTGCAGCCAGGCATTGCGTTTCTGTTGTGCCTGACGGCCGAGAAGGACGAAGCCACGCATGGCACCGGAGGCGTCATGGAAGGCCGCGCTCAGCCCATCGCCGGTCGCATCGCAGCGCCATTGGCCCTCGCAATTGACCGGTGGCGGCAGCAGGCAGAGCGGTGCCGCCGGGGTCTTCACCGTCACCGGCATGAGCGGGTAGCTGACGGCCGTCGGCTGGCCCACCAGGGTCCGGGCCAATGCGCGGATACCCTCGTTGATCGGCGCGAGATAAGGCAGCAACTGCCCATCGACCTCGATGCAGTCGCCCAGGGCGTAGATGCCGGGCCTGGAGGTCTGCAACGAGGCATCCACCTTGATTCCGCGCCCACAGTGCAAACCGGCGTCCGCAGCCAGTTGCAGATTCGGCCGCAGGCCGACGGCGGAGAGCACCAGGTCCGCCTCGACGACCTCACCGTCGGCCAGGGTCAGACGGTAACCGTCGGCCCCCTGCTCGATGCGCTGCAAGGTCGTGCGCAGGTTCCACTGCACCCCGATGCCGGACAGTGCCTGTTGCAACTGCTGGCCTGCCGCTTCCGGTAGCAGGCGCTCCATCGGCCAGGCGCCGAGGCCTATCACCCGCACCTGGTAGCCACCGCTCGCCAGGTCGTTGGCGAACTCGCAGCCGATCAGGCCATCGCCGAGGATCGCCACCCGGCGCACGCCCTCCAGGCGCTCACGGAATGCCTGGTAGTCCTGCAGGTTGTTGACGCTCAGCAGTGCATCGGCGCAACCCTCGATGGGTAACCGCACGGGTGAGGCACCGCTGGCCAGGACCAGTTGGCCGTAGTCCATTTCACCCAGGCTGGTGTACAGGCGCCTGGCCTCGGTATCGATTCGCTCGACCCTGCAATGGGTGTAGATGCGGATGCCCAGGCGCCGCTCCAGGGTCATCGGGCTCTCCGTCGCCAGGGCCGCCGCACTGCGACCCTGCGCCAGGGCAATGGACAGC
Source organism: Pseudomonas sp. BN414 (assembly GCF_029871275.1). NCBI lineage: Bacteria > Pseudomonadati > Pseudomonadota > Gammaproteobacteria > Pseudomonadales > Pseudomonadaceae > Pseudomonas > Pseudomonas sp. BN414. The sequence continues at coordinate 20,435 of NZ_SSOL01000045.1, read as the reverse complement.
GCCGGCTTGGAGTAGGTATGCCCGGACTCCTGGGTCAGCACACGGATATCCAGCTGCGGGTTGGCCCTGCGCAGCTCCTGGGCCAGGCCGTAACCGGCATGGCCGCTGCCGATGATGACCACCGGCCCGGCAGGCACGACGGCCGCCACCGGTTGCTTGGCCGCGGCCGGCGGAGCGGCGACGGCGGCGACCGGCTCGCTGATCTCGATCATCTCGAAATCGGACTTGCCGACTTTGCAGTCCGGGCACAGCCAGTCTTCCGGCACATCTTCCCAGCGCGTGCCCGCGGCAATGCCGTCGTCCGGCCAACCAAGGGCCTCGTCATAGATCAGGCCACAGATGATGCAGAGCCATTTCTTCATCGCCGCAACCTCCTCACTCGCCCTTGATCCGCAGTGCCAGGTTCTTGGTGCGGACGTAGCTGTAGAGCGCCTCCTGGCCCTTCTCCCGACCGAAGCCGGACAGCCCCACCCCGCCAAACGGCGTTTCGATGCCGCCGGCATACCATTCGTTGACGAATACCTGGCCAGCCCGCAGGCGCCGGGCGCAACGCAAGGCACGATTGAGGTCCTGGGTGAAGACCCCAGCCACCAGTCCGAACTCGGTGCCGTTGGCGATGGCGATGGCCTCCTCCTCGGTATCGAATGGAATCACCGCGAGGACCGGCCCGAAGACCTCGGCCTGGGCGATCTCCATGTCCGGGCTGACATCGCGGAACACCGTCGGTGCCATGAAGTGCCCGCCAAGCCCGCTGAGCGCCTCACCGCCGGTGGCGACCACCGCACCTTTTTCCTGGGCGCGCCGGCACAGGGTCTGGATACCGTCGAGCTGGCCGGCGGAGATCACCGGCGTCAGGTCCGGATCGTCCTGGCCGAGGCCGGCTTTCAAACCCTCGGCCATCGCCACCACATCGGCCACCACCTCGTCGTAGACCGAGCGATGCACCAGCAGGCGGGACATGGCCGAGCACACCTGGCCGGCATTGAAGAAGATGCCATTGCGGACACTGGCGAGCAGTTGCTCGCGATCGGCATCGGGGAACACCAGCGCAGCCGACTTGCCGCCCAGCTCCATGACACTGGGGATAGCATGTTCGGCAGCGGCACGCAGGATGCTCTGGCCGGTGCCGACGGAGCCGGTGAAGACGATCTGGTCGACCTCGCGATGCCCCGCCAGATAGGCGCCGACTTCCCGGCCGCGGCCGCAGATCAGGTTCACCGCGCCGCGCGGCAACCCGGCACGCTCGATGGCCTTCAGCAGGACGCACAAGCCCAGCGGAGAAAGCTCCGGCGACTTGATCACCACCGCGTTGCCGGCGGCGAGCGCCGGTGCCAGGGAACGGGCGCAGATGGACACGGGGAAGTTCCACGGCACGATCTGCAGCGACACCCCCATGGGGTCGTAGACGGTGAAATCCATGTAGCCATTGCCGAGGGGAATGGACGTCCCCTCGATCTTGTCGGCCATGCCGGCGTAGTACTCGAAGTAGCGCGCGGCCTCGACGAATTCGTCGCGGGCATCACGCAGGCTCTTGCCGTTCTCCTGGCACAGCACCCAGGCGCCCTCCTCCGTCACGGCGCGAATCTGCGCCGCGATGTTCAGCAGCCAGGCGACCCGTTGCGCCGGGCGCGGCCGGGTCAGCTCGCCGCTGTCGGCGCAGCGGCGCGCGGACTGGATGGCGCGCTCCGCGTCGGCCACTGTGGCCTGGGCGATGGTGGCGACCGCTTCCGTGGTGCCGGGATTGTGGACGCTGAGGTGTTGTTCACTGTCGGTCCACTGGCCGTCGATGAAGTTCAGCCAGTGCGATGCGATCGAATGCATGGCGATTTCCTCAGGCGCTGTGGGCGTTATCGAGCAGCTGGCGGGCGGCCCACTTGTGGAAGTAGTGGGTCGGCAGATCCATTTCGGGCGAGAACGCACCGCCGTTGTAACCGGGAGAGCTGCGGCCCATCTGCATGCCCTCTACCGAGGCGATGTCCTCGGCGAAGACCACGCGCCAGGACTCCATGACGGCTTTGCGCGCCATGTCGAAGCGGCTGTCGAGGGCCTCGTCGCCGACATAGAACAGACGCAGGTGCTCGACGGTCTTACCGGGTGCGATCGGCTCCAACATCATGGCGAAGGCGTGATCCGCCTGGATGCCCAGCAGGACGTTGGGGAAGAAGGCGACGTACTCCGCCGTGCGCAGGCGGTCGGTCGGCCAGGAGGGGAAGATCGGCAGGTGGGTGCCGGCGACATCGGACAGGTTGTAGGCGTGGCTGCCCTGGCCGGCGAACTGGTCGAACATGATGTTGTAGTGGTCTTCCAGACGCGAGTAGCTGTTCAGGCTCGGGTGTACCCACGGCAGGTGGTAGGCCTCGCAGTAGTTCTCCACCGCCAGCTTCCAGTTGCAGTTGACCTCGATGCTCATGGCGCCGCTGTTGGCCTCGCGACGCAGCAGGCCCATGCCGTCGGTGCCGAGGAACTGGGTCCAGCGCTCGGTCAGCGGCGCGAGCTGCTCTTCCAGGTCCGGCGCGTCGGCGGACAGGTTGATGAACACCATGTCCATCCAGATCGCGCTGCGCAGGGCCTTCAGGCCGTGTTTCTCGCAGGCGAAGCGTTCGTCCTTGTGCTGGTTGATCCCGCCGACGTGCGGCGTGCCTTTCAGGCCACCGTTCAGGTCATAGGTCCAGGAGTGGTAGGGGCAGCGGATCACGCCCTGCACTTCGCCCGCCTGTTGCACCAGCTTCACGCCGCGATGGCTGCAGACGTTGTGGAAGACCTGAACCACACCTTCTCGGTTGCGCATCATCAGCAGCGGCAGGCCCATGAAGTCCACCGGCTTCACATAGCTGTTCTTCGGCAGGTCGCTGGCAAAACCAATGCAGGCCCAGTTGCGGCCGAGCACGTGGTCCCGCTCCAGTTCGAAGTAGCGCTGCTCGGTGTAGAACTCGTTGGTCAGGCCGTGCGCCTGATGGATGGGAGCCAGGACGGTTTCCAGGGCATGGGTCGGAATAAGGCAGGGAGCAGTCGAAGTCATTGTTGTTCTCTCTTGCTAGCACGGAAGGAAATGCGCAGCCGATGGGCCTGCTGCATGGCGGCGAGTTTCGGCAAGAGACGGAGCAGTCGACAAACGATATTTTTTGGCTGATTAATTACTTTTGCTCATTAATTAGAAAACCTCAATATCAAACAAAGCCCACATATTCAGTGGCTTGTAAGCAGTCATAGCGGGCAATCCGATTAATGATTACTGGTAATAAGTTGATGAGGAGAAATGAGTTGTCCGCGTGAAAGGCTTCCCCCATTTTGATGCCACTTCTCGGATCTCGAATGATTCGAGAACGCCCTGCGCTGGAGCGGTGGCCACAGGCAAAAGCCGGTGGCAAACCCCGCTTCAACGAGCAAAGCCCTCAAACCCTTGAACAAAAATAAAAGGGGACAAACATGCGTGCAGAGTCCGGCCCTCTCAAAGGCCTAAACCCGACCGTAACCCTGATCTCGATAGCAACCGTGGTGCTATTCGTACTGTTCTGCGCGCTCATGGACGAGCAAGCGGCCGAAGCCTTCGAATCGGCGTCAACCTTCATCCTGAACAACTTCAAGTGGTATTACCTGGCACTGGTGAGCGGTGCCCTCGGCCTCCTGATCTGGATCTCCATCAGCCGTTTCGGAACCTTGAAACTCGGTGCCCACGACGACGAACCCGAGTTCAGCTTCGGTTCCTGGATCGCCATGCTTTTCAGCGCCGGGATGGGCATCGGCCTGATCTTCTGGTCCGTCGCCGAGCCAATGCTGCACTACGCCGACAACCCCTTTTCCAAGGGGCTGACAGATGAAGCCGCGAGCATGGCCATGCGGATTACCCTGTTCCATTGGGGCCTGCACCCCTGGGCGATCTTCTCCCTGATCGGCCTGAGCCTGGCCTACTTCGCCTATCGCAAGGGTTTGCCCCTGGCGCTGCGCTCCCTGCTGTATCCCCTCATCGGCGACCGCATCTACGGCTGGATCGGCCATGTCGTGGACATCATGGGCGTCGCCATCACGGCGTTCGGCGTGTCCCAGTCCCTCGGCCTGGGTGTGGCGCAAATCAATACCGGGCTTCACCTGGTGTTCGGCTTGCCCATCAGCACCGTGCTCCAGCTGTCCATCATCCTGGGGGTCACCATCATCGCCTCCGTCTCCCTCCTCGCGGGCCTGTCGAAAGGGATGAAGCGGATTTCAACGCTCAACATGTACATCTCCTTCGTACTGATGCTGATCGTCCTCGCCCTCGGACCGACCCGTTACATCCTCAATCTCATGTTCGAATCCACCGGGGACTATGTGCAGAACCTGGTCGGTCTGAGCCTCTGGATGGATACCCAGAAAGACACCGAATGGCAGAACTGGTGGACCGCCTTCTACTGGCCGTGGTGGATGACCTGGGGGCCGTTCGTGGGCCTGTTCATCGCGCGAATTTCCAAAGGACGCACCATTCGGGAGCTCATCGTCGGCGCCCTGGTAGTGCCCACGCTGGTGACGATTCTCTGGATGTCGGTCTTCGGCGGAGCGGCACTCAAGCAGGAACAAACCGAGCGCCAGCAGTACGAGAAATCGGCCGCAAGCACTGAGCTCGTGCAGGAACAGGCGAAGTTCGAAGGCGGCTCCGTGCTCCTGGCGACCAAGAAGGAAGCGACGGCGGCCATGTTCACCTTGCTGGAGAAGCTGGACGGCCCGGTGGTCGGTGGCGCGCTCTCCATACTCGTGTGCCTGCTCCTGGCCGTGCACTTCGTCACCACCGCCGATGCGGGCACTCAGGTGCTCTGCACCCTGAACGCGCTGGGAAGCACCAACCCGCCCAACTGGATCAGGCTGCTCTGGTGCATTCTCGAAGGCGCCGTTGCCGCCGGACTGCTCCTGGCGGGCGGGCTCAAGGCCATCCAGATGGCGAGCATCGTGGTCGGCCTGCCAATCGCAATCCTGATGATGGTAATGAGCTACACCCTGGTTCGCAGCCTGCGCCAGGAGTCGTTCAACGGCCAACACGACCTACCCCCGGGTGGCCGTCTACCGGTTCAGGAACATTCCCAGGAGGGTGTCTCGCAACTTCGCGGACCGGTACTGGGCGGGGCTGTAGCGGCCACTTCATTGACCGCACGAAGAGCCAGCTGACATTGGCAAACCTGTGGCGCCGCTACGGTTGGCTGTACGCAATCAACCGCAAGCGCCACTAGCCACCTGACAGCACCAGGGCCGTCAGCCACAAGCTGACGGCCCTGGTCGTTCCGGCATCCGCAAAGCCGATCCGCGCACCGCCAGCAGCAACCGTCTCTTTATCCCTGCACCGAGGGGAGCCCCATGAGCCAGTCGCGGAACAGCTTTACGCTGTGTCGTGGCCCACGGGTATTGAGCGGCTCCAGCAAGCAGAACTTGGCGTCTGTCTGCAGCACCAGATCGTTCGGCCGTACCAGCGCGCCGGTGCTCAACGGTTCATCTACCAGCCGGTTCCAGGCGAGCGCCACACCCTGGCCGCTAGCGGCTGACTGGATCAGCATGCTGTAGCTGTTGATATTGACCCGATGCTTCGGAATGACCGGCTCATGCCCCAGGCGCTTGAACCACTCAGGCCAGCCGATCCAGTCGCGCTGCGAGTCCTCAAGCCATAGCCAGGTGCAGGAAGACAGCCCTTCGATGGATGAGAGCCGGGGGTTCTTCGCCAGGTAGGCAGGGCTGCAGACCAGATAGATCTCTTCCGAGAAAAGCGGCGTGACCTCCATGTCCTTGGGCGGCGTGCTGCAGTAGTAGAGCGCCAGATCGCAATCTAGCCGGGCGTAGTCCTTCACATGATCGAGCGCGATGATGCGCAGGTCGATCTCCTCGTGCTGACTTTGAAACTCCGCAACCTTGGGCAAGAGCCAGAGCGATGCCATGGCCGTGCTGGTGGCCACCGTCACTTGCTGGTCCCCTCGCCATTGCCGGATTTCACCTGTGGAGCGGGCCAGGTGAAGCAGGCAGTCACGTACCGTCTCGTGGTACTGGGTACCTGTCGGCGTCAACGCGATGCTTCGGGTGGTCCTCTCGAACAGCGTCTTGCCGAGATAATCTTCCAGTAACCGGATCTGGCGACTGATCGCACCCTGGGTGACGTTCAGTTCCTTGGCGGCAAGGGTAAAACTCAAATGACGGGCAGCGGATTCAAAGGCGAGCAGGCTGTTCAGAGGTGGAAGAGGCTGGATTTTCACGGCGTTTACGACCACTCATTCTTATTCTGTCGAGTCGCATCATCTTAGTGGTCTGAAGCCAGTTACGGTGCAAAGCAACACCGAGTTACTTCCATTTTTTATGCGTACCCGTGTCTGCACGAGGTGCAGACGGCCACGCGTCGGACCTCAGCCACAAGATCGGCCGCGGGCACTTGCGAAGGTCCTCTTCCGACCGGAAGCGAACGTTGACGAATGGGTGCTACTGACGTGCAGTTTCCGGCCATAAGCTGCCGCTCGATCAAGGATGTTTTCGGCGAAGAAGAAACTTGGTGCACACCACCGTTTCCGTTTCTAGCGCAATGCAGCAACGTCTGGATAAGGCCTCGGACATAGTGCGGATACGCCGCCAGACAGTGGAGCATCCATTCGGTAAATTGCAGGCCTGGATGCGCGCAACACTCCCTCACCAGAGCGCTAGATCCGGCGAGCACCGAAATGAAACTACATGTGCTCGCCTACAGGTTCAAAAGGGTGCTGATGACAGCGATCCCCCATCGGCGGCGCTGCATCGCGCGGCGGTCCAAATTAGTGGCACGACGAAGTTCGATGCACCACGCGCCCAGATGGCTCTGAGGACCAAGGAAACAGCCCAACAGCCTGATGTCCGCTACCGGCGCCGTTTATACATGGCCGGGGCCCATAGCAGGCGCTTCCTTGCGCCCACTACGACAGGAACGTCTTTAGAGGATTGTGCTTTGCTTGGAAACCAGGCGACGGATCAGCAGAAAGCTATCTGATTGCCAGCCCCCTTGTCGGGTAACCATGCCTCCCAAGGAGCTTCAAACCAGTCAGCGAGGCTTTTCGCTTCTTGCCACACCGGAGCCAACCACTCATCCAGAGACACGTGGCTGGCGGATCGACATCGTTGCTCCAGACCGCAGCTCTGGTAGAAGCGATTGACCACATCGACCATGGCCTCTCGCTGGTCCTCGAACAGGATTGCGCCATGAACCAGCACCACCAGGCGATTATCTGCTGCACGCCGCCGCCAACGTTGCGCGGTTCCCACCAGCTTGCGGCGCCCCAAGGTCACGTTGAACCGACCGTCACAGAATGCGCCGGGAACCTCCCCGAGACCAGGTATCAGCCCCATGCCGCTCAACCACTGGCAGATGGGTTCACACAGTCGCAGGTAGGCAGCCTCTATCCGCGACTGTTCGTCTTCCTCCAGCGGCACGACGTAGGCCAAGGCCACATTGAGCACCGCAGGCGACTGCGGTACCGGTTCGCCACCGGTGTCTCGCAATGCGATGGGCCAGCCCAGCGCGGCACAGCTGATGTCTGCCGCCATGAACCCCGGAAGCCGGCTCAGCCTGCGGGGCATGACCAAGGCGGAATCAGAGGGCCGCCATAACAACACGCCCCACTCTTCCTCGCCGGCGTGCACACGGTCGAACAGCTGCCGCTCAGCTTCCAGGCCAGCCTCGACACTGACACGCCAGATCTGGCTCATGACAGCTCGCCTCCTTCGATTCGCTGGCACAGATCATCGATGAAGTCCGCGGCAGGTGCGCCGTTGACAGCCCGGTGATCGAAGGTCAGCGAAAGCCCCATGAAATCGCGCTCCACCAAAGAACCATCGGTGTCCCGTTGTAGACGACGCTGGACGCCTCCTAGCCCGATAATGGCCACCTGGGGAACATTGAGAATGGGGGTGAAAAAACGCACCCGCGACAGCCCCAGGTTGGTCACGGTCACCGTGGCACCCGTTAGCTCCTTCACCGAGAGTTTTCCGGACAGTGCCTTGTCCACCAGGGCCCGGCGTGCCAGCGCCAGGCCCTCCGCATCCAGCTGATCGGCATCGAACAGTGCAGGCGCCACCAGGAGATCGTCCGGCAGCGGGATCGCCAACCCCAAATGCACCGAACCGTGCCGCGTGATCTGATTATCCGTCAGGGTCGCATTGAGTCCCGGATGGTCCTTCAGGGTTCGTACAATCTCGAACAGCAGCAGGTCCTGGAGCGACACCACGCTACCCGCAGCCTTCAGATTCGCTCTTTTAGCCTGAAGGGCAGTCAGTTCGCACTCGGCATGGTGAGTGAGTTGTGCTGCGGTCTGCAGGCTCTCGCTCATCTTCGCAGCGATCATTTTGCGCATGCCTTTCAAGGGCACGGTGCTACCGGTACAGGCAGCTGGAGTCTGCATTTGCCCCATGGCTCACTCCACCAATCCGATGGTCGCGCCCTTGCCGACCACCGCGTCTTCTTCTTCAAGGATCTTAAGCAAACCGGAAGCCGGAGCCTCGATCTCGAATTGCGCCTTTTCAGACATGATCTCGGCCACCAGGTCGCCCTGGCCAACTTCGGCGCCGTCACTGACCAGCCAGGAGGTGATCACGGCTTCGGCATCGCCTTCCCAGAGGTCGGTTGGAATCAGGATTGGGTTAGACATGGTGTTATTCCTCGTTCTTCAGGTTTTGGTAGGCCGCGACGATCTTGGCGGCGGAAGGCAGTGCCCACTGTTCCATGGGTGGGGTGAAGGGAATCGGGATATCGGGGAAGGCGACACGCTGCGGCCGCGCCTTGAGCATGCCGATATCGTGCTCGACGACGCTGGCGATGATTTCGCCGCTGACACCGAAGCTGTGGTAGTCCTCGTCGACCACAATCAGCCGCCCGGTCTTGCGCACCGACTCGATGACGTGCTCGCGGTCCAGCGGCACAAGACTGCGCAGGTCCACCACTTCAGCGCTGACGCCCTGCTGCTCCAGTTGCTGGGCGGCGCGCAGTGCGTGGTGCACACCGGCGCCGAGGCTGACGATGCTGACGTCGCGGCCCTCACGCACGGTCTTCGCCTTGCCGATCTCCACCGTATAGGGGGCTTCCGGCACCGCCACCGTGGCGCCCTTCTCCGTACCCAGCCAGCCCATGCCCTGCAGGGCCTTGTGGAACAGGTAGATCACCGGGTTGTCATCGCGGATGGCGGCGGTCATCAGACCCTTGGCGTCATAGGCGTTGCTCGGCACCACCACCTTCATCCCCGGTAGGTGCGCGAAGGTGCCGTAGAGGCACTGGGAGTGCTGGCCGGCGTCCGAGTAGCCGGCGCCAGTGGAGGCCATCAGCACCATGGGCACGCTGACCTTGCCGCCGGAGAAGTAGGTGTTCTTCGCCATCAGGTTGTAGATGGCGTCCATGCACACGCCGAAGAAGTCGACGAACATCAGTTCGACGATTGGCCGCATGCCGTCGGAAGCCGCACCCACGGCGGCACCGATAAATGCGGTTTCTGAAATCGGCGTGTCGCGGATGCGCGCGCTCCCGAACTCTTCGTGCAGGCCACGGGTATTGCCGAACACCCCGCCGAGCTGGCCGATATCCTCGCCCATTACGAACACGCGCGGGTCGAGGCGCATTTCCTGGGCCACCGCCTCGGCCATGGCGCGGGCGATGGTGAGTTTGCGTTCTTTGATCGCTGCGGACATTTCTCGATTCCTCCGTCTATGGGATCAGTGACGGGCAGCGGCAGGCGCGCTCGGCCTGACGATGATCTTCACGTTCTGGTCCTTGTTGTTCACCAGTTCCTCGAAGCCCTGTTCGAGGATGTGTTCAAGTTCGATCCGCCCGGTGATCAGCGGCGTAACGTCCAGGCGACCGTCGGCAATCAGCGCGATCACATCGGCAAACTCCCCGTTGTAGGCCAGCGCGCCTATGACCTGTTTCTCGGTGGCGACTATCTCGAAGAAGTTGAATTCGCTGGGTTCCTCGAAGATGCCCACCATCACGCAACGGCCCCCCTTGCGGATGACATCGATGGCCAGCTTGGCGGTGGCCTTGTGGCCAATGCACTCGAAGGACACGGCAGCGCCATAGCCCTCGGTGAGATCGCGCACGGCGGCGATGGCGTCGCACTGGCTGGGGTCGATGACTTCAGTGGCACCCACTTCGAGGGCCTTGGCCTTGCGCGCCGTGGACATTTCCAGGGCGATGATTCGCGCCGCACCGGCGGCGCGGGCGCACATGATGGTGCACAGTCCGATGGTACCGGCGCCGACCACCACCACCGTCTGGCCGATCAGGCTGCCCGCCTTCTTCACTGCGTGCATGCCCACCGCCAAGGGCTCAATCAACGCACCGGCTTCGGTGGGGAAGCCTTCCGGCAAGCGGTACAGCAGGTTGGCGGGAACGTTGACACGTTCGGCAAAGGCGCCGTTGTTCATCAGCCCGGTGAAGGCAAGGTTCTCGCACAGGTTGTACTGGCCCTGCTGGCAGAACCAGCACTGGCCGCAGTGCTGGCAGGCGTCGGCGGCGACGCGCTCGCCCACGGCGAAATGCGAGACGCCCTCGCCCAAGGCGACGATCTCGCCACAAAACTCGTGGCCGAGGATGCACTGGCCCTTCAAGCCGGTGAGCGGATGGGCTGTGTCGGTGGGAATGAATACCGGCCCGGCCAGGTATTCATGGAGGTCCGAGCCGCAGATACCGCACCACTCGACGCGGATCTGCACCCAGCCGGCCTGCGGTTGCGGCGGGAGGGCGACATCCTGCAGGCGGATGTCGCGACGGCCGTGCCAGACGGCCGCCTTCATGGTTGGTTGTCGGTACATATCGGTCTCCGTTTTGTCGTTGTTATGCCGAGTTCCGTTCACACGAACACCATTTCCAAAGCTTCTTCCGGTGCCGGATAAGCGCTGTCGCGGGCGAACCGCACGGCGGCATCGACACGGCTGCGGGCGCGCTCGTCGATGTCGGCTGCGGCGATTTCGTCCAGCACACCCAGCTCCAGCAGGCGCTGGCGGTAGGCGGGGATCGGGTCCTTGGCCAACAGCGCCTCCTTCTCGCCGGCCGGGCGGTAGGTTTCGCCGTCGCCCATGAAGTGGCCGGCCAGGCGGTGGGTCTCGATCTCGATCAGGGTCGGCCCTTCCCCAGCGCGGGCACGGGCGATGGCCTCACCGGCGGCAGCGAATATGGCGTCGGCGTCGTTGCCGGGGACGAACACACCGGGCATGCCATAGGCAGCGGCACGCAAGTAATTGCGCTCGATGGCGGTGGAAGCGGCCTTGGCCACCGAGATGCCCCAAGCGTTGTCCTCGATGACGAACACCACCGGCAGCTTCCACAGCGCTGCCAGGTTCAGCGTTTCGTGGAAGGCGCCCTGGTTCGCAGCGCCTTCGCCCAGATAGGCCACGGCAACGCCAGACTTGCCCTGCAGCTGGCGCGACAGTGCGGCCCCCACTGCTGGGCCCATGCCTTGGGCAATGATGCCGGAGCAGGAGAAATTCACCCTGGCGTCGAACAGGTGCATGTGGCCGCCCCGGCCACCGGACAGGCCGGTCTTCTTGCCGAAGATTTCGGCGACCATCTCGTCCAGGTCGACGCCCTTGGCCACGGCTATGTGGTGCGGACGATGGGTGGCGGTGACGATGTCTTCGGCCGCCAGATGGGCGCAGACACCCACGGCGCAAGGTTCCTGACCGTTGGACAAGTGCATTTCGCCGGGGATGGGCCCGTTGGCCATGTTGAAGACCGGCGTCTTGCCTTCCATGTAGATGCGTTCGATGGACTCTTCCAGGTAGCGGCTGACGAGCATCTGCTCGAGCATCCAGCGGCGCTGGTCGTTACTGGGTGTGGTCATGGAGTCGGCTCCTCAGAGGGCGCGCTGATTGATCAGCGAGCCGATGTGCTCGGCCTGGCGCAGGGCCAGGGCGACAATGGTCAACGTCGGGTTCTGCCCGCCGCTGGTGGTGAACTGGCTGCCGTCGGAGACGAACAGGTTGGGGATGTCGTGGCTCTGGCCCCACTTGTTAACCACGCCGTCGGCGGCCTTGGCGCTCATGCGGTTGGTGCCCATGTTGTGGCTGGCCGGGTAGGACGGCAGGCGGATGACTTCCGTGGCGCCGACCGCCTCGTAGCACTTGCGGGTCTGCTCCACGCCGTGGTCGCGCATGGCGTTGTCGAAGGGATGGTCGTCCTTGTGCACCACCGGAATCGGAAGGCCGTACTGATCCTTCTCGGTGCCATGGAGGGTGATGCGGTTGCTCTCCATGGGCAGGTCCTCGCCGCACAGCCAGACGCCGGACATGTGGTCGTAGCGCTCCATCTTCGCCGTGAAGGCACGGCCCCAGCCCTGCGGGGTCGGGTCGAGGAAGGCGGACATGAACGGCAGACCGAGAGAGAGGATTTCCAGCCGGTAACCGCCTACGAATCCGCGCGAGGTATTGTTGTAGGACTCGTCCGAAATGATCCCGGCGCAGGTGGTCCCCCTGTACATGTGAACCGGCTTGGGAAGAACCGCATAGATCCCAGCGGTGGTGTGGCACATGTAGTTGCGCCCCACCTGGCCAGAGGAGTTGGCCAGGCCATCCTTGAACATCGAGGATTCCGAGTTGAGCAGCAGGCGCGGCGACTCGATGGAGTTGCCGGCCACGCACACCACTCTGGCCTTCTGCCGTTGTTGGCGGCCCTGGGCGTCGGCGTAGACCACCCCGGTGACCCGGCCGCGGGCGTCGTGCTCGATACGCAGCGCCATGCTCTGCGGACGCACCTCGCAGTTGCCGGTGGCCTCAGCGCGGGGGATGTCGGTGTAGAGAGTCGACCACTTGGCGCCGATGCGGCAGCCCTGCATGCAGAAGCCGATCTGCATGCAACCCGGCCGGCTGTCGTACGGCTGGGTGTTGATCGCCATCGGTCCAGACTGGATTTCCTTGTAGCCGATGCGCTGGGCCCCGGCGGCCAGCACCTTGAAGGAGTTGTGCCACTGGTGGTACGGCATCCCGGTGCTCGGACCGGTCACCCCCATGTGCTTCTCGGCCTTGACGTACCAGGGCTCCAGCTCCTCATAGCTGATCGGCCAGTCCAGCATGTTGGCGCCCTTGATATCGCCATTCTCGGTACGCATGCGGAACTCAAAATCGCGAAAGCGCAGGGCGACGCCGGCCCAGTGCACCGAACTGCCGCCGACCGCCTTGACGATCCAGGCCGGCAGATTCGGATGGTTGCGCGCCACGTCCCAGCCGCCGGTGGCGATACGTTTGTCGAGCCAGGAAATCTTGTTGAACATGGCCCACTCATCGTTCTCGATGTCGGACATCTCGTAACGCTTGCCAGCTTCCAGCACCACGGTACGGATACCTTGCCGGGCCAGGGCGTGGGCCAGCGTGCCGCCGCCGGCGCCCGAACCGATGATGACGACGACGTCGCTGTCGTCCTGGGAGAATTTCGCTGCCATGGGGTTAACCCTCATTGTTGGAATGGATGGAGCCGCGAAGGGAGTGGCCGCTCAGAGCCAATCGAGGTCGTTGAAGCCACGCGCGATGTAACCGCCCTTCTCCACCGACGAGCCCTCGTAGCCGAACAGAGGGAACAGGGTCTTGTTGTCGTAGAGGCCGAACATCAGCGCGCTGCGGGTTTCACGGAAGAAGGGGGTGGTTTCGATCTCGCGCAACAGCGCAACGCGGTCGTCTTCGTTGGCGATGTCTTCGAAGGCTCGGTCATGCACGGCTCGGGCGCGGGCCTGCAACGCGTTGATGCCTTCACGGACCAGGTCCGGCTTCTTGCCAACCAGCTCGAACAGCGACTTGGCGTAGGGCGCATCGCCGAGGCGGTCGTGGGGATAGATGTCGCGGCCCATGCGCAGCAGACCGGCGGGCAGCTGGGGCAGCACGTCGTCGGCGAGGACTTTGACCGGGATGAGCTGGCCGGCGACGGCGGTGGCGCCGATGATCAGCGCGGACTGACCCGATAGGCTGAGGAAGCGTCGGCGGCTCAGGGGACCGCTCAGGGAAGAAGAGTCATGCATGGCAGAGCTCCAGGCTATTGCCGGCACGCCTGCAAGGTGGGAACAGGTGTGGCCGACGTTGTTGTTATTCGTCCGGGTGCCTTTTCGGCCCCTCGATAGCCATGGAGCAGCTTGTGTGCCAACGCAGGGACTCATCCCTAACCATTTGTTTTTATGAGGTTTTATCCAAAGAGCGCCAGATGTCTTGGAAGCAGGATCTGTAAAGCGACGGCTTTACACCTGTAAGCATCCTTCCAAACGGTTTACAGCCGCATGGAAGTCAAATTGGTGTCATGGATGCTTCCCCTGACCCACGAGAAGAACCCGTAAAAAAGGGGCCCGTGGGCCCCAAGAGAACGGACCGTCCAGACCGTTCAGAACACCTGCATCAGGCGTATGTTCAGCCTGTGCTCTTCGCGAAAGCCGTTCTCCACTGCGAAGTCCCGCCCATAGGTGGCCGCGACCTGAGTCTTCGGCAGGAAAAACCAGGAGAAGCCAAGGTTCCACTTGCCGGTCTCCTGGCGGTCATCCAGTTGAAGGTCATCGACGCGGCTAGCGCCGCCATCGAGCCACGACAGGCCGGCGCGCACGTCCGCCTGCGGGGTCAACTGGTAGCGCAGGAAGCCTTGGTACTGGTAGCTGGGTTTCTGCCGCTGGGTCCAGCGGCCGCTGCCGTAATGGTTGTTGCGCCCGTAAAACATGACATCGGCGGCCAGGTCCAGAGAGAGGTTTTCGGTCAGCCCGGTAACGTAGGCGGCCTGCACGTTCAGCTTCCAGCGGTTCTCGCCCAGGTTGAGATCGTCATCGGCGTCGTACTCGCCCAAGGGCAGGAACAGATAGGGAGTGATGCCCAAGTAGCGGCGACGCTCCGGTTCATTGATCAGCCAGAGAGGCATGGCAAGGATCGGATCGGCCAGGCCACTGGAGTCGCCCAAGCCCTGGCGTCCGTCCAGGCGCCCGAATGGCAGCAGCACTTGAGGCGCCACGCGAAAGCCTCCGATGTCGGAATAGTGGACCAGGCGCAATATCCCGATCTCCGAGTCCAGCCCCGGCGCGTCGGGTAGGCTGTGCCCCGCGCGGTACAGCCGATCACGCTCGGCTCCTTGCA
Source organism: Pseudomonas sp. BN414 (assembly GCF_029871275.1). Taxonomy (NCBI): domain Bacteria; kingdom Pseudomonadati; phylum Pseudomonadota; class Gammaproteobacteria; order Pseudomonadales; family Pseudomonadaceae; genus Pseudomonas; species Pseudomonas sp. BN414. The sequence continues at coordinate 5,390 of NZ_SSOL01000045.1, read as the reverse complement.
GGTAGAGCAGGCCCAAGGTGGTGCCGGCAGGTGCAGCCACATAGTCACCGGCATCGAGATCCAACGCCCTGGCCGGCCACGTTGCGGAGAGTCCGCTGGCAAGCAGCACGAGGCCCCACGCAGCGGCCCAGGTTCGGTTGTCGAGTGACGAGGGACCAGTCAGGCTGGTCCGTTGCAGGTAAGGCAGCATCGAGCATCCTCGTTTCTTGTTGTAGTACCCCGGTGGGGGCCGGGGTAGCGCGGCGCAGAATGCGTGCCAAACCGTTGGATTATCCTTCAAGACCCTGAATCAAAAGGATTTCTCAGCCACGAGCAGAAAGCCTGATGCTCTCCTTCGAGTGTTCGGGGTATTACAGGTGTAAGAAAGAGGCGCCTGACCTCGACTAACGGGCAGGTGACGTCGGAGGGCTAAACTCGTAAGGTGATTGCACCGGTGCCAGGCAGCTCCCTGTGCAACCGGTCAACAAGAACAAGATCGTCACGGATCTCGGGCGCCTCACCCTCGAGTCCGGGAGGCCGCATGAGCATCATTTCGACCCCCAGCCTGCATATCGACACCGTGCTGTCCTACGCCAGTGACGGTGCTGGGCACGAATCCATCATCACCCGCTCCTGGAAACGCTGTATCCAGGATTACGGCCTGGATCCGGCAAAGCCAGCGCCTCCGCGTTTCGTCCCGCGTCAGGTACTGCGAGAGCACCAGGACCATGCAGACGAGCTGATCAATGTGGCGCGGGCCGGTGTCGAGCAGTTGTACCGGCACATCGCCGAACTCGGCTACGTCATACTCCTCACCGACAACCGGGGCATCACCGTACAGTTTCTCGGTGATCCGCTGGATGAAGCGGCACATCGCAAAACCGGTCTTTATCTGGGTGCCGACTGGAGTGAGGATCATGCCGGGACCTGCGCAGTGGGAACCTGCATCAAGGAGCAGCAGCCGCTGACCTGCCACCATCATGACCATTTCAGCGCTCACCACGTCGCGCTGACCTGTACTGCCGTCCCCATCTTCAATCCCCAGGGGCAGCTGTTGGCGGTGCTTGATATCTCGGCATTGAAATCGCCGCCGTCCAAGGACTCGCAGCTATTTGCCCTGCAACTGGTCAAGCAGTACGCGCGGATGATCGAAGATGCCTACTTCCTGCGTCGCTACCGTGAAGCGCACATCCTCTGCTTCGACCGATCCCGCGAGTTCGTCCTGATCAATCGCCAGTACCTGTTAGCGCTTGCTGGGGACGGCAGTCTTCTGGCAGCCAACACCGCGGCCCGGGGGTTGCTCGGCGATTGTGGCCTGCAGTTGGCGGAGCGACCGTCGGCTCTGGCAAGAAGGATTGGCATCCAGGATCTGTTCGACTGCGTGCCTGAAGATATCTTCAGCATTCCTCACGCCAGTCCAGACCAAGTACGAGCCTTCCGCACCCACCGACAGAACGCCCTGTTCTTTGCCGCATTGATGGAGCCCAGCCGTGCGCCTGCTGCCCCTCAGGCCCAGCGCACAAATCAGGAAAGCTGCCCACTGGACGAGTTGGCCGACGACGACCCTGTCATGCGCAAAATGCTGGCACGTGCCAAGCGACTGTGCAGCGAGCCGCTGAACGTACTGCTCAATGGCGAAACCGGTACAGGCAAAGAACGCCTTGCCCGCGCCTTGCACGACAGCAGCAACAGGCGGAAAGCCCCCTTCGTCGCCATCAACTGCGCTGCGATGCCCGAATCATTGATCGAGAGCGAACTCTTCGGTTACCAACCCGGCACCTTCACTGGGGCACGCAGCAAGGGTATGCGAGGACTGATCCAGCAAGCCGATGGCGGTACGCTCTTCCTGGATGAAATCGGTGACATGCCACTGCACCTGCAGACACGGCTGCTGCGCGTGCTTGCCGAGCAGGAAGTGATGCCGCTGGGCGGCGAGAAGCCGATCAAGGTCGATATCCGTGTCATCGCGGCGAGTCACCGCGACCTGCGGCAAATGATCGAACAAAGCGAGTTCCGCGAAGACCTCTACTACCGCCTCAATGGCGCAATCTTGCGCCTGCCGGCACTGCGCGAACGGGCCGACAAGAATTACCTGATAGAACGCATATTCAGAGAGCTCTGTGATCAACGCCAACGTCCCGCTCGAATCCGGGGCGACGCCATGAGTGCTCTCCTCGGCTACGCCTGGCCAGGCAATATTCGCGAGTTACGCAATGCGCTGCAATTTGCCCTGGCCACTGCCGAGACGGATGAAATCACGGTCAACGACCTGCCCGAAGAATGCCTGCCGAGCGTCAATCCAAGGCCGGTCATGAGTTCTCTTCCGGGCCAAGAGCAGCAGACCTCCCATGGGCGTGCAATCGAAGATTGCTTGCGCCGACAGCGCTGGAATGTCAGCGCTGCGGCGCGTGAGTTGGGTATGTCGCGCCCGACCCTATATCGCTGGATGAAACTTCATCACATCGTTCCGCCCAACGCCCTGGACAGCTGAACGATGACCTCAAGTGCCCTGCCGACCCCACGCGGGGCCGGCCGGGCCATTGAGCCGAATCAGTGTTCAGGCGTGCGCGGATCCCACAAAAGACGCGTCAATCCTCTCTCATAGCCCATCCCATCGGGGAAGCTGACCAGTTCCAGCTGCAGACCCCAGGGCGCCAGAAAGTACACCCACGTCAGTCCTTTGGCTGGGCCTTCGGTGAAGGTCGATGGAGTATCCAATACCTGTACGCCACGAGACTTGAGGTAGTCGACCGCAGCCGCCATATCGTCAACATAGAACGCCAGATGGTGTCCACCGACATCACTGTTACGGGGCAACCGGCGATTCTGGTCTGGCGCCGAGTATTCGAAAATCTCCAGGTTGGTGCCATTGCCACAGCGAACCATCTGGAAGTCGCGAATGGCTGCTCGCGGATGCACGTTGAGATGCCGCTCCATCCAGTCGTCTTCAAAACGGAACTCACCGAACGTGAAGTATGGCTCGCAGCCAAGCACCTCGACGAAGAAGGCAACGGCCTCTGAAAGGTTTGGCACTGTGATGCCGATATGTTGCATCCCGCGCATTCCGGGCAGAGCGCCATTCGGATTGTAATTTTGGGTCATGAGGGCCTCGATTGTTGTTGTTGGAGACTCGGTAGCTCGGCGCTACCAGACTCCCCAATGCACACTCGATACCAAAAGCTAACCTATTGATTTAGAAGATAGTCGCGCTTACTGACAGCCTTGGCGGTGTAAAGATCTTTACAACTGTAAGGTGTTACAACGATGTCATTTCATGGCCCCCGCCCCCGCCAATCGGCCTTGCACAAGCTGGCCCGGCTCTTGCCTAAGACGTATCGACCTGTTCTGAACGATGGAGATCAATGGTGGAGTCTCGACACACAGAGTTTGGGCCGAGGAGCGTGCAGGCCGGAGTGAAATTACGCGGCGCCGAGAAGGTCGCGCGTATTCCGGTGAAGATAATCCCGACCGAAGAACTGCCGAAGAAACCGGACTGGATCCGCGTGCGCATCCCGGTGTCTCCCGAGGTGGAACGCATCAAGCAACTGCTGCGCAAGCACAAGCTGCACAGCGTTTGCGAGGAAGCCTCCTGCCCGAACCTGGGCGAGTGCTTCTCCGGCGGTACCGCCACCTTCATGATCATGGGTGACATCTGCACCCGTCGCTGCCCCTTCTGCGACGTCGGCCATGGCCGGCCAAAGCCGCTGGATGCCGATGAGCCGACGAACCTGGCCATCGCCATCGCCGATCTGCATCTCAAGTACGTGGTGATCACCTCGGTGGACCGCGACGACCTGCGCGACGGCGGTGCCCAGCACTTCGTCGATTGCTTGCGCGAGATCCGCAAGCTGTCCCCCGGCGTCCAGCTGGAAACCCTGGTGCCGGACTATCGTGGACGCATGGACGTGGCGCTCGCCATCACCGAGCAGGAGCCACCGGATGTGTTCAACCACAACCTGGAAACCGTGCCACGCCTCTACAAGGCTGTGCGTCCGGGCTCTGCCTTCGAGTGGTCACTGGACCTGCTGGAGAACTTCAAGAAGCGCGTGCCCCAGGTACCGACCAAGTCCGGCCTGATGCTGGGCCTGGGCGAGACCGACGACGAAGTGATCGACGTCATGCAGCGCATGCGCGAACACGACATCGACATGCTCACCCTTGGCCAGTACCTGCAGCCGTCGCGCAACCACCTGCCGGTGCAACGCTTCGTCCACCCCGACACCTTCGCGCGGTTCGCCGAACTGGGCGCCGAGATGGGCTTTTCGAACGTGGCGGCAGGTCCCCTGGTGCGTTCTTCGTACCACGCGGACCGGCAGGCTCACGGGCACAAGATCACTTGACCTGGAGAGGAGAACTGCAAATGGGCATTTTCGATTGGAAGCACTGGGCAGTCATTCTGCTGATCGCTCTGGTGCTATTTGGCGGTAAGCGTCTGCGGCACCTCGGCGGTGACCTGGGTGAATCGATCAAGGGTTTTCGCCGATCGATGACAGACGCCACGGACACGAATGAAATCATGCCGATGGTTTCTTCTCGCGGCCAGGATGAGAGTTAGCCCGCCCCCCGGAAACCATTGCATGAAAAACTATCCATGAGTGTCGCTAATGTCTGCTTTTAGCTATGGCTGCCATTCGGGACTGGCTGATTCCGGTGAGAAGCGCTCCTCCCCACCTGAGGCCTCTCGTCCGGCATAAACCTCCCAAATTAGTGCCTGGCGTCGAAGCGCTGTGCCAACCTTTGCTCGCGGCTATGTTCGACCAGCAGATCAACGAACACGCGCGTCTCTGCAGGCCATAGCGTCAGTCTCGCTGGAGTCGTACAGCTAGCCAGGCAGATCAGGACTCGCCGGTATCCGGCACCAGGTGCGCCGCCAGCACACCGGCGATGGCGCAGCGTTCGTCATTGTCGGAGGTGTCGCCGCTGATGCCGATGGCGCCGAGGATCTCGCCGCCGCCATTGCGCACCAGCACGCCCCCCGGCACCGGCAGCATCTGCCCACCGGCCAGGTCGCTCAGGGCGTTGAAGAAAGCCGGCATCGCCGCCGCGCGGCGCGCCAGTTCGCGGCCACCGAAGCCCATGCCGAGCACCGACGCCGCCTTGCCGCTGGCGATCTGCGGCCGCAGCAGACTGGCGCGCTCGTCGCGCTTGAGCGCCAGCGGGTGCCCGCCGGAATCCAGCACTGCCACGCACAGGGGCTGCAGGGCCAGCCGCCGGCCTTCGGCGAGAGCGGCATCGACCATCAGCGAGGCCAGTTCCAGAGTGAGTCTGCGCATGCCGGTCATCCCCGCGCCGGGACGGGACGCTTGCCAGCCGCCACCGCACGCTGCCGGGTATGCAGCTCGGCCCATTTGACGGTGTTGAAGTCGCTCACCTTGTAGGGGTCGTAGCCCGGCACCTGGGGCTCCATACGC
>NZ_SSOL01000044.1:0-28578 GCF_029871275.1 Pseudomonas sp. BN414 | reverse complement strand
TAGGTCATCGTCAAGCTTCTATCCCAAACCCCCGATCCGTGAAAACGGTTCGGGGGTTTGTCTATTAGTGAAAGCCATAGATTTCGGGATTGCGTCTGAGGACGAGATCCCAACCGAATTGCTTGACGACCATAGAGCGTTGGAACCACCTGATCCCATCCCGAACTCAGCAGTGAAACGACGCATCGCCGATGGTAGTGTGGAGCTTCTCCATGTGAGAGTAGGTCATCGTCAAGCTTCTATCCCAAACCCCCGATCCGTGAAAACGGTTCGGGGGTTTGTCTTTGTACGCGGGAATTCTCGAGGCGTGCCCATGCGAGCCACTCGAGCCGTTTGAAGCAAAAGCGCGAAATACACGCCCATGAAAAAGGCCACCTATAAAGGTGGCCTTTTTGCATTCTGGAGCTGTCAGTCGCCGCGGTACTCGCAACCACTGGTGCAGGTCTCATGGATGCGAATGCGGGAGAGTTCCGGCAGCAGGGGCTTCAGTTCCTGCCAGATCCACTTGGCGAGGACTTCGCTAGTGGGGTTTTCCAGGCCAGGGATTTCGTTGAGGTAGTTGTGATCGAGCTGCTCGTAGAGCGGCTTGAAGATTGCCTTGAGCTCGGAGAAGTCACGAATCCAGCCGGTATAGGGATCGGGCTCGCCCTCGATATAGATAGCCACACGGAAAGAGTGGCCGTGAAGGCGACCGCACTTGTGGCCGGCGGGCACGTGAGGAAGCCGGTGCGCGGCTTCGAAGATGAATTCCTTGAAGATTTCCACAGACGTAACGCTCTTGAAGTGACGGCCAGAGACCTGGCCAAAGCAGGAAAGCCTCGATTTTAACAGCTCTCCGACCACCTGACCGAAAAGACAGGCGCTGTCGGACGAGCTAGCCCTTCATTTGATTCCCAGCCGCTTGGCCAGGCGCAGCAGGTTGGCTCGATCCAGCCCCAGTTCGCGGGCTGCCGCGGCCCAGTTCTGCTGTTGGCTCTCCAGGCTGGCCATGATCAGCCGACGCTGGTACTGATCAACCGCTTCGCGCAGATCGCCTACCGCTGCAATGACGGGGGCTTCTACCGCATTGCTGGCCACAATCGGCTGGCTGCTCGGCAGTGCGAGATCGCTGGCCGTCAGAGTGAGGATGCGCGGTCGCTCGACGCACGCTGCCAGCGCCTTTAGGGCAGCGCGTCCGATCAGGTGCTCAAGCTCCCGCACGTTTCCGGGCCAGTCATAACCGAGCAGGGCTGCCTGGGCATCCTGGCTCAGGCGCAGGCTGCGCAACCCCAGCCTCGCGCGATTCTCTTCGAGGAAGAAACCTGTCAGCAGCAGTACATCGCGGCCACGCTCGCGAAGGGGAGGGACGCGCAAGGGATAGACGCTGAGCCGGTGATAGAGGTCCGCCCGGAAACGACCGGCGCGCACTTCCTCCGCCAGGTCGCGATTGGTGGCGGCAATGACGCGCACGTTGACCCGGTGCTCCCTATCCGAGCCCACGCGTTGCAACTGTCCGCTCTGCAGCACGCGCAGCAGCTTGGCCTGGATCGCCAAGGGCAGTTCGCCCACCTCATCGAGGAATAGCGTGCCTTCGTCGGCCAGTTCGAACTTGCCCTTGCGATCATTCACCGCGCCGGAGAACGCGCCGCGGATATGGCCGAAGAGTTCGCTCTCCACCAGGGTGTCGGGTAGGGCCGCGCAGTTAAGGCTGATCAGCGGATGTCGAGAGCGCAGTGAGCGGCCGTGGATGGACTGGGCCACCAGCTCCTTACCGACACCGGTTTCGCCGCTGATCAGCACCGTGAGCTCGCTGCCGCCCACCAGCTTGATCTCTTCCACCAGGGCTTTGTGTGCCGCGCTCTGGCCGATCATTTCCTGCGAGCGGACCTGGCCAGCCGCCTGGCGATAGACCTCCGCCAGCTGTTGTTCATCCTGGGCGCGGCGGGTGAGGGTTTCCATGCGCTCGGTGGCTTTAACCGTTGCAGCAGCCAGACTGGCGAAGCCTTCGAGCACCTCCAGGTCCTGCCCGTCGAACCGCGATGGGTCCATGGCATCCAGCGTCAGCACACCCCAAGGGCGGTCATCCAGGTAAAGCGAACAGCCCATGCAATCGTGGACTTCCAGATGCTCCTGATGCCCCTCGACCAGACCGTCGTAAGGGTCTGGCAGGCCGCAGTCAGCGGGGAAGCGGGTAACGCCGCGGTTATCCATCAGAGCCTGTAGTCGAGGGTGCTCGGAAACCTTGAAGCGCCGCCCCAGGGTGTCCTGACTGAGACCATCCACCGCCATTGGCACCAATTGATCGCCGTCCAGGCGGAGCAGGGCAGTGGCGTCGCAAGGCAGTAGCCCGCGCAGGGCTTCGAGGAGGCGTCGATAGCGTTCGCGTTCGGGAAGCTCGCGGGACAGATCGCTGACCAAGGGGATCAGTGTCTGCAGGAATGGGTGAGTTGTCATTATGACTCCGGTATGTCGATATGACTCGTCGAGCAGTGTAGTCAAAAGAACACTTAAAAGTATAACGTATTGATTTTAAAGGATTAAAAAGTTGGCACGAAAGCTGGAATAGGAAAGGCAGAAAGACACAACCCAGATAGCGGAGTCCATATGCTCACCAGCCAACAACGTGCCATCGTCAAATCCACCGTACCCCTGCTGGAGACTGGGGGAGAAGCGCTCACCAGTCACTTCTACAAGATCATGCTGGGTGAACACTCTGAAGTGCGTCCGCTGTTCAACCAGGCCCACCAGGCCAGCGGTGACCAACCGCGCGCACTCGCCAACGGCGTGCTGATGTATGCCCGTCACATCGACCAGCTCGAAGCCCTCGGCCCGCTGGTAGGCAAGATCATCAACAAGCACGTGGCCCTGCAGGTGCTGCCCGAGCACTATCCGATCGTGGGTAGCTGCCTGCTGCGCGCCATCCGTGAGGTACTCGGCGCCGAAGTGGCGACTGATGAAGTCATCGAAGCCTGGGCTGCTGCCTACCAGCAACTGGCTGACTTGCTGATCGGTGCCGAAGAGGAAATCTACTCCGCCAGCGAAGCCGCCCCCGGTGGCTGGCGTGGCGCCCGCTGGTTCCACCTGGCACGTAAGGAAGTGGAAAGCGCGGAAATCACCTCCTTCTACTTCGCCCCGGAAGATGGCGGCGAGCTGATGGAGTTCACCCCCGGCCAGTACATCGGCCTGCGCCTCAATCTGGATGGCGAGGAAGTGCGCCGCAACTACTCGCTGTCCGCAATCGGCAACGGCCGCGAGTACCGCATCAGCGTCAAGCGCGAGCAGGGCGGCCAGGTGTCCAACTATCTGCACGACCAGTTCCACGTGGGTGACCGCATCGAATTGTTCGCCCCGGCTGGCGACTTCGTCCTTCGTCCCAGCAGCAAGCCCCTGGTGCTGATCACTGCCGGCGTGGGCATTACCCCGGCACTGGCCATGCTGGAAGCGGCAGAGGAAAGCGGTCGGCCGATTCATTTCATCCACTGCGCGCGCAATGGCGCCGTGCATGCCTTCCGCGACTGGATCGACGCGAAGGTAGCCGCCATCCCGCAGCTCAACCGCTTCTTCTGCTACAGCGAGCCCCATGCTGCTGACCAGCCCGATGCGACCGGCTTCCTCAGCCGCGAGCAACTGGGTGACTGGCTGCCTGCCGAGCGCGACGTGGATGCGTACTTCCTCGGGCCGAAAGGTTTCATGGCTCAGGTGAAGAAGCACCTGCGCGATCTGGGCGTACCCGAGCGTCAATGCCACTACGAGTTCTTTGGACCGGCCAGCGCCCTGGAGGCCTGACCTGAGCCGCCCGGCGTCAAGGCGGCGCCGGGCCTTCAACCGAGGAGTGCAAGATCATGATCAGTCTGTTCGGATGCCCCCCGCGTTTGCTGCAACTGTCTCATCTGTTCCTCTGGGCCGGCCTGCTCCAGCTCGTGCTGGGCATCGCCGGCGCTTACTACCTCGATGCTCACCTGGGGTTGCTGCTGCTCATCGGCGCACACGGAATGGTTATCCTCGGGCCGACCCTGATCAAGCTCGGCTACGTCATGCGCCTTACTGCGCAGTATCAAATGCGCAAGGAAGAGCGAGGTCTGGCCTGTGCAATTGCTTGATGCTTCCCGCGAACTGGCGATCCGACCGCTCTGGCGTCTCGGTTTCCGTCCCTTCTTTCTCTTCGGTACGGCCTTCGCCCTGGTGGCCGTGCTGATCTGGCTCCTGGCGCTCCATGGCCAGACCCGCGCCTGGCAGCCCACCGGCGGCTGGCTCGCCTGGCACCGGCACGAAATGGTGTTCGGTTTTGGTGGCGCCATCATCGCGGGATTTCTGCTGACCGCCGTACAAAACTGGACCGGTAATCCCGGTTTGCGCGGGCCTGCCCTGGCCGCGTTGGCGATGCTCTGGTTGGCCTCGCGACTGGCATGGCTAATGGGGGCGCCGGTAGCGCTGGTGATTGCGCTCGAGCTGACGTTCCTGCCCGCTGTCGCCTTCGTGATGGGACGTAGCCTCTGGCGTGTGCGCCAGCGCAACAACTACCCGGTGGTAGTGGTGCTGACCTTGCTCGCGACTGCCGATGCACTGGTGCTCTGGGGGCTTGCGAGCGGCAGCGATGCACTGCAGCGCCAAGGTGTACTGGCTGCCCTCTGGCTCATCGCTGCGCTGATGGGGTTGATCGGCGGTCGGGTGATTCCCTTCTTCACCCAGCGTGGGTTGGGACGTGCCCAGCAAGTGAAGGCCTGGCCATGGCTGGACTGGAGCATGTTGCTGGGTGGCGTTCTGCTGGCTGCAAGCTTCGCTATCGGCATGGGGCTACAGCCAGATCCGTGGCTCGCCATTCCTTGTTTAGTCCTCGGCTTGGGAAACCTGCTGCGTCTCGTGCGCTGGTACGACGGCGGAATCTGGCGGGTCGTGTTGCTCTGGCCGTTGCACCTGGCTTTCGCCTGGTTGGCTCTGGCGCCATTGGGATTGGCCGCCTGGCACCTGGGCATTCTGGCCAGTCCGAGCCTGGCCCAGCACGCATTGGGTGTTGGCGCGATGGGGGGATTGATCCTCGCAATGATCGCTCGGGTGAGCCTGGGGCACAGTGGCCGGCCGCTGGAACCGTCACCCGTGATGGGATTGGCCTTCGCCTTGCTCAACCTGGGAGCGCTCGCCCGTGTGATCCTGGTGCCGCTGGCCGGCTCCGCAGCACTCTGGCTGGCCGCGGTTTGCTGGATAATCGCCTTTGCCTTGTTCCTCAGGTACTACGCGGTGCTGCTGTGTACACCGAGGTTGGATGGCAGGCCCGGTTGATCCGGTTCCGGCGCACCATACGGCGCCGGGCAAGCGTTCAACATGTCGCGCAGGTGGCGAGCGATGTAGTCCTGGAATCGCGCGTCGTTCCAGTACTCCAGGTGGCTCAAGGGCGTATGGCGGCGGAACCACGACCCCACCGCCAACGGCCGGTCTTCATGCACCACGGCGGCGTAGCCCTGAACCGGCCGCAGCGGGTAACCGAGCAGGTCCGCCGGTGCATAGACGTTCAGCCAGCGGGCGGCCCGTGTCAGGCGTTCGTCGAGGCAGTGACCCGGAAAACGGATCGGCTGCACCGGATCGTAGGCGAAGGTGAAGAGCGGAATGTTGCAGCCGAAGGTGACCAGGCAGGCCAGGGTTTCCATGGCGAGGAAAGGATCACGCGGGCAGCTCGGGGTGGCGTTGAGCTTCTGCTGGTCCCAGATGTAGTTGGAGATGATGTGCCCGCCCAGCGAATGGGCGAGCACCACCAGCGGGGTGTTCGGCCCGACCTTGGCGCGCAGTGCATTGAGGCCGTTGCGCACGCACTGGTGGACCTGCTCATAGGTGTTGTCGTACGCCTGGCTGACTTTGCGGTAGCCGCTGGCATCACCCAGGAAGAGGGTGACCATGCGACGCATCCAGCGCCAACGTACGGGTTCCTGTTCGAGTTTCTCCAGGTAGGCGAGCTCGCGTTTGTCCAGCACGCTTGCCCAGTAGAGCGACTGGAACGCGACATCTTCGGCCTCTACGCCCAGTCTCTTGCGCAACCCGGCGATCAGTCCCTGGGCGAATGTGTGCTGTCCCTCGACGTTGCGCGCGTCCTGCTGGTTGCCGATGCCATGGATGATGGCCACCGCGAGTTTCATCCCTGTACTCCTTTCGCTCCGTGCGTCTCAGGTCAAAGGTCCTGCAAGCGCTCCCCGAGTTTCCCGCTGTCCACCAGTTCGAGGAACTCGTCGCCCAGCCGCTGGCTTTCGGCCATGGCCTTGCGCCAATAGCGTTCGCGTCCGGCATCGTCGCCGAGATAGCGCTTGAAGTCCTTGCGATCTGGCAGTTTGCCATGAGGCAGCGTGGCCAGGTACTCGCGCGATGGAGAAATCAGCAGCACGTCTTGCAGCCGCTCCGCATCGCCCTTGCGCCAGGGCAGGCCCTTGTCGAACCAGCCGGGTACCACCATGTCGGTGAAGTGCGGATAGAGCACTACGCCGCCCGGGTTGTAGGGCAGGTCCAGGTGGTAATCGAGGAGGCCGCCATCGCGGTAAGTGCCCGGCCCAGCGCCCGGGATATCCCGCACACCTTCCATCACCATGGGGATTGAGCCGGAGGCGAGGAGGGCATGGCGCAGGTTGTTCGCGTCCAGCGTGTGGTAGCGCGAGGGGAAGTCCGACAGCGCTGCCAGCGGAGGTGCCTGGCGCGCGTCGTGGAGAATGACCCGCTCGAAATGCCGTGCCAGATGCGGGCGGCCCAGCAGGTTGCTGCCGATCACCGACGACAGTCCGAGGCCCAGGGCGCCGCGCCGGTCATGGGCAAGCAGGCCGTGGCTTTTCACCACCACCACGTTCAGCCGGTAATGGGTGTTGGCCAATACCTGGGCGTCCTGACCCTGGAGCAGGTCGTCCAGCATCAGGCCGCAGAGGCGGCTGACTTCCGCCATGCTCACGCCCTTGGGGAATCGCTGGCTGGTGTAAAGCTCGCCCAGCCGGCGGATGCCGTCGGCAGCGTCAGGCAGGCAGGCGCTGGCGAAGCGCCAGGAACCGATGGAGGCGCCGATCAGTGCGCGTTCACGTGGTGCACGCGGCAGCCAGTCGCCGAACAGCGCCAGGTCCAGGCCCTGGATACCCAGCGCCTTCGGTCCGCCTGCCGCACCCGGCAGGATGCCGACGTCGGCCGGCTTGAGGCCCTGCCCACGAATGTGTGCCTGGGCGCGGCGTCCGGCGCGCAGGGTGAGGGCGGGGAACTTGATCTGGATGGCGCTCATGCGGGGCTCCTGAAAGCAAGGCAGCGATTATAGTGACCACCCCGTCAAGGCCAAGCTTCTTCAGGGTATGAATGATCCTTCCCAAGTCTTAATGCGAATTCAGCTTCAATTAAGTCGTCCCCGGTATCTTGAACCCATCGAAAGCACACATTCCCCCGAGGAGATACCCGATGAAGAAGCTTGCTGCCCTGTTCACCCTTGCTACCCTCGCCGCCACTGCCGGTATTGCCCAGGCGCGTGACCTCGGCCCGGATGAGGCCTTGAAGCTGCGTGACGCCGGCACCATCCAGTCCTTCGAGAAACTCAATGCTGCAGCGCTGGCCAAGCACGCCGGTGGCACCATCAACGAAACTGAGCTGGAAGAGGAATACGGCCGCTACATCTACCAGGTCGAGCTGCGCGACGCCCAGGGTGTGCAATGGGACCTGGAGCTTGACGCCACCAATGGCCAGATCCTCAAGGATCACCAGGACGACTGATGCGCTGGATCCTTCGCTACAGTGGGATCATCGCCCTGATCCTGGCCGTCTTCGCCCTTGAGGCGATGGCCAGGGACCTGGATCAGGACGAGGCCCTCCGGCTTCGTGAAGAGGGTGTCATCCTGCCCCTCGACCAACTGTTGCGCAGCGCCCTGGGGAATTACCCCGGGGCGCGCCTGCTGGAGGCCGAGCTGGAAGGGGAAGATGACGTCTACATTTACGAGGTCGAACTGGTCACTGCCGATGGCACGGTGCGTGAGCTGGAACTGGACGCCCGCGACGGGCGCATTCTGAAGGACGAGGAAGACGACTGATGCGGTTGTTGCTGGTAGAGGACCATGTACCCCTGGCCGATGAGCTGACCTCCAGCCTCGGCCGCCAAGGCTACGCCGTGGACTGGCTGGCCGACGGCCGCGACGCCTTGCACCAGGGAGCCAGCGAGCCCTATGACCTGATCATCCTGGACCTCGGCCTGCCCGGTAAGCCCGGGCTCGAGGTCCTGCAGGAGTGGCGCGCGGGCGGGCTGTCGACTCCGGTACTGGTTCTCACTGCCCGTGGTTCCTGGGTCGAGCGCATCGATGGCCTCAAGGCTGGCGCAGACGACTATCTGACCAAACCCTTCCATCCCGAAGAGCTGGCCCTGCGTATCCAGGCGCTGCTGCGGCGCGCCCACGGCCTGGCGAACCAGCCGCAACTGGAAGCGGCGGGCCTGCAGCTGGATGAAGGGCGTCAGTGCGTCAGCCGCAATGGCGAGGAGGTGCAGCTCACTGCTGCCGAGTTCCGGCTGCTGCGCTACTTCATGCTGCACCCCGGCCAACTGCTCTCGAAGAGCCATCTGGCCGAGCATCTGTATGACGGTGAGACCGAGCGGGATTCCAATGTGATCGAGGTGCACGTCAATCACCTGCGGCGCAAGCTTGGCCGCAAAGTCATCGAGACGCGACGAGGTCAGGGCTATCGCTTCACCGGTGAGGGTCGATGAGGTCGATCCAGCGCCGCCTCAGCCTTGGGTTGATCGGCGTGCTGCTGGTGGTGGGGCTGGTCCTGGCGCAGACCAGCCTCTGGTTGTTCGACCTGGGACTGCGACGTTATCTGGCCGAAGGGCTGCGTACCGAGGCCGAGCTCCTGCTGGGCTCGCTGGTGCGTGGACAGACCGGCATCCAGCTCGACGAGAAGCGGCTCAACCCGGCCCATCAACAGCCTTATTCCGGCCGCTACTTCATCATCGAACTGGGTGACGAACCCTGGCGTTCGCGTTCGCTTTGGGATGCCGAGCTAGCCATGCCGCCAGGCAAGGGGCTGGCTGAAGGGTTGCTGCCGGGGCCCGACGATCAGGAGTTGCTGGCCTGGCGCGGCGATTACCGCCGCTTCGGGCGCCAGGTCCGAATAGTCGTCGCCCAGGACTACACGCCTGTGCTGGAAAGCTTTCGCCGTGTGCGCTGGATGGGGCTGGCCCTCGGGGTGGCCGGATTGCTGCTGATCCTCGCACTGCAGCGCATTACCGTGCGCCGGGCCTTGCGTCCGCTGGAGGAGGTTCGCCAGCAGATCGCCCAACTGCAGCAGGGGCAGCGCAGTGAGCTGGATAGCCAGGTGCCGGAGGAGCTGGAGCCCCTGGTAACGCAGATCAACCGGCTGCTCAGTCACACCGAGGACACCCTCAAGCGCTCGCGTAATGCCCTCGGCAACCTTGGCCATGCGTTGAAAACCCCACTGGCGGTGCTGGTCAGCCTGGCCAACCGGGAAGAGCTGCGCGACCAGCCGGAGCTGCGCGCGATCCTGCACGAACAGCTGGAGCAGATCGAGCAGCGCCTGGCCCGGGAACTGGGACGTGCGCGTCTCGCGGGCGAGGCATTGCCCGGGGCACATTTCGAATGCGCCGAAGAGCTGCCAGGCCTGTTTTCCACCCTGGCAATGATCCACGACCGTGGGCTGGACCTGGACTGGGACGTCCCCGAAGGGCTGCGCCTGCCCTGGGATCGGGAAGACCTTCTGGAGCTGCTGGGCAACCTGATGGATAACGCCTGCAAATGGGCGGAAACCCAGGTCAACCTGACGATCCGTGGCGGAGCGGACGGTTACAGCCTGATGGTGGACGATGACGGCCCGGGCATTGCCGAAGACAAGCGTGAGGAAGTCATCGGTCGTGGCGCGCGCCTGGACGAGCAGGTAGCCGGCCATGGCCTGGGGCTCGGCATCGTGCGAGATATCGTTGAATCCTGGAACGGCCGCCTGAGCCTGCAGGAAAGCCCGCTAGGAGGTTTGCGGGTGCGCATCGAACTCCCTGCATCAATGACGCCGTAGAGGCACTTCTCCTGTAGGGGCGATTTCAATCGCCAAGCGAACCGAAGGTTCGCCCCTTGGCCTCGATGGGGCAGCTGCGCTGCCTTTGGCGAATGAATTCGCCCCTACATGGATTGCAGGCCATCGCATCAGCGCATCCAGTAGCGGCTACACGCGGAATTGTCCCAGCAGTTGATTGAGCTGCTCGGCCAATTGCCCCAGGCGCTGGCTGGCGCCGGTGGTCTGTTCGGCCGCACTGGCGCTGTCGTGGGCCAGGCTGGCAGCCTGGGTGACGTTCTGGTTGATGTCTTCCACCACGTGGGATTGCTGCAACGTAGCGCTGGCGATTGAGGCATTGAGCCCGGTCAGGGTGCGCAGAGCCTGGGCGATCTGCGCCAGGCTCTCGCCGGCTTGGCTGGCTTGGTCCACCGTTGCGCGGGAAGCCCGGCTGCTTTCGTCGATCACCTGGACCGCCGCCTCGGAGTTCTGCTGCAGGCGTTCGATCATGGTCTGGATTTCTGCCGTCGACTTCTGGGTCCGCTGGGCCAGCAGGCGGACTTCATCTGCCACTACAGCGAAGCCGCGGCCCTGTTCGCCGGCACGCGCGGCTTCGATGGCGGCGTTCAGTGCCAGCAGGTTGGTCTGCTCGGCAATGGAGCGGATCACTTCCAGCACGCTGCCGATCTGGGCGCTTTCCTGGGCGAGCGTCTGGATGACGTCCACGGCCTTGGTGATGGTGGTGGAGAGCTGGTCGATCTGCCGCAGGCTGCTGTCGATGTTGTCATGCCCCTGGCGCGCCTGTTCCTCGGCGTGGCGCACTTCGCTGGCGGCATGCTCGGCGTTCTTCGCCACGTCCTGCACCCCGTAGGTGACCTCGTTGATGGCGGTGGCCACTTGCTCCATTTGCAGGGATTGCTGTTCGCTCTGGCGCAGCCCGTTGCTGGCGATGCCATCGAGGTTGCTGGCGGCCTGGTCAAGGGCGGTGGCGGCGTCCAGGGACTGGCGGATCACGCCCCTCAGCTTGCCGGTAAAGGCATTGAAATGGCCGCTGAGGGCGGTGATTTCGTCGCGACCATGGGTGTCCAGGCTGCTGATGAGGTCGCCTTCGCCACTGGCGATAGCGGCCATCGCGGAAACCACTTCGTTCAGCGGCCGAGTGATGCTGCGGGCGATGACGATGACCAGCAGCGCCATGAAGATGGCAATGGTCAATCCCACCAGCGAGGCGCGCATGGCCTGGGCACGGAACTCCACCTGCATGTCGTCGATGTAGATGCCCGAGCCGATCACCCAGCCCCAGGGTGCGAACAGCTGCACATAGGAAACCTTCGGCACCGGGTCGCTGGCGCCCGGCTTGGGCCAGCGGTACTCGACTAAGCCCGCGCCCTGAGTCTTGGCGACGCGCGCCATCTCGTTGAACAGGGGCTTGCCGTCCGGGTCCTTGTAGCCCGCGAGGTCCTGGCCCTCCAGTTTGGCGTTGGTCGGGTGCATGATCATGCGCGGCGTCAGATCGTTGATCCAGAAGTAGTCGCCCTTGTCGTAACGCAGGATGCGAACCGTCTGCATCGCTTGCTTCTGCGCTTCTTCGCGGGGCAGGGTGCCCGCGGCTTCCAGGGTCTGGTAGTACTGCAGTACACCCACGGCGGTCTCGACCACGTGGCGGGTCTTCTGCGCCTTGCCCTGGTAGAGGTCGTCGTAGATCTGCTGCAGCATCAGCACGCCAAGGGTGACCAGCATGAATACCGCGACGATGAGGATCAGCCAGAGGCGACGACTGATCGGCAGGTTGCGCAAGCTGTGCATGGGGCGGGAACTCCTGGTTTCTTGTTATTGGTTTCGAGTCTGGAGCAGAGCAGTCCGCGTAGCGGATTTCAATCAGGCTTTAGCCGCGATTTCTATTTGGCTCTCTGTTAGCATTTCGGCGCTTCGGGGCAAAGCTGAAGGCTCGTTCGTCCCCGGAACCCGCATGCAGGTGCCCGGTCTCATCGCCGGAACCGCACGCTTGCGGCACAAGCTACCTGCACATACGCAATGAAAAGGCCGCCAGAAGAGCGCGCCTCGGGGAGATTTTTGATGGATTTGTGGACGGCCTTGCAGGCCATCATTCTGGGGATTGTCGAAGGCCTGACGGAGTTCCTGCCGATCTCCAGCACCGGCCACCAGATCGTGGTCGCGGACCTGCTGGGTTTCACCGGTGAACGGGCCATTGCCTTCAATATCATCATCCAGCTCGCGGCCATCCTCGCCGTGGTCTGGGAATACCGGCGCAAGATTCTCGACGTCGTCGTCGGCCTGCCGACCCAGCGGAGCGCCCAGCGCTTCACGCTCAACCTGCTGGTGGCCTTCTTCCCGGCCGTGATCCTGGGTGTGGCGTTCTCCGACATGATCCATCACTACCTGTTCAACCCCATCACAGTGGCGTCGGCCCTGGTAGTCGGCGGCGTGGTCATCCTCTGGGCGGAGCGGCGCCAGCATCGTGTTGATGCCGAGTCCGTGGATGAAATGACCTGGAAGCACGCCCTCAAAGTCGGCTGCGCCCAGTGCCTGGCGCTGGTGCCGGGTACCTCGCGCTCGGGTGCGACCATCATCGGCGGCCTGCTCTTCGGCCTGTCGCGCAAGGCGGCAACCGAGTTCTCCTTCTTCCTCGCCATGCCCACCATGGTCGGCGCGGCGGTCTACTCGGGCTACAAGTATCGTGAACTGTTCCAGCCGAGCGACCTGCCGGTGTTCGCCCTGGGCTCCGTGGTGTCGTTCATTTTCGCCATGATCGCCGTGCGCAGCCTGCTGAAGTTCATCGGCAGCCACAGCTACGCGGCGTTTGCCTGGTACCGCATCGGCTTCGGCCTGCTGATCCTGGCGACCTGGCAGTTGGGGCTGATCGACTGGACTACCGCACAGCCCTGATTGGTCTGATGTACCCGGGAGGCGCGCCACATGGCGCGCCTTCTGCGTTTCAGGGGGTGGGAAATTCGAGGATGAAGCGAGTCCAGCCCTTGGCGGATTCGCAGCGGATTTCGCCACCGTGGGCGCGTACGATCGAGCGGGTGATGGCCAGGCCGAGGCCGGCATGCTCGCGACCTTCGCGTTTTCGTGCGGGGTCGGCACGGAAGAATCGGTCGAACAGGCGCGGCAGCAGTTCAGGTGGAATGCCCTCACCGCTGTTGGCGACGGTCAGGCGCAGCCCATTGGGGCCGCTGGCCAGTTCCAGTTCGATGCGGCCGCCTTGCGGGGTGAAGCGCAGGGCATTGTCCAGCAGGTTGGAAAGGGCGCGGCGCAGCATTTCCCGGTCGGCATTCAGCTGTCCCGTGCCACGGCGATGCATGGTCACCTGGGACTCGTCGGCGAGGGGGCTGAAGTAGTCCAGCAGTGCGTCCAGTTCGCCGCCCAGGTCCAGTGTCTTCCGGTCGGTGGCCAGCAAGCCGTGTTCGGCCTTCGCCAGGAACAGCATGTCGCTGACCATCTGCGCCAGGCGTTGGAGCTCCTCCAGGTTGGAATGCAGCGTCTCGCGGTACTCATCCGCCGGGCGATCCTGGCTGAGGATCACCTGGGTCTGGGTCAGCAGGTTGGACAGCGGTGTACGCAGCTCATGGGCGATATCGGCGGAGAAGGCCGAGAGCCGCTGGAAGGTGTCGTCCAGGCGCGCCAGCATGGCGTTGAAGGCGCGTACCAGCTCCACCAGTTCCGGCGGGACCTCATCGTCCGCCAGCCGCGCGGTCAGGGAAGTGGCCGACACCCCGGCGGCCACTTCGGCCATGCGGTGCAAAGGGCGCAGGCCGCTACGTGCCGCCCAGGCACCCAGCAGGGCTGTGGCCAGGGCGGAAAGTCCTACGGTGAGCCAGATCAGCCGCTGCATGCGTTCGAGGAAGTGCTGGTGATGGGTGATATCCAATGCCAGCGAAAGACGCGGCGAGTCCGGGTCATCTGGTCGCAAGGATGCGCTGTAGACCCGGTAGTCGATGCCATCCTGCTGCCAGTCATGCAGCCCGTCACGCCCTGGTGCGCGCAGGCCGTCCGCGCTGTTGAACCAGTAACGGCCGTCGCGGCCCTCCAGACGCAAGGTAAGGTCCGGATGCAGGCGCAATTCTGCCTGCAAGGCGTCCATCCGGGGCGCCAGTGCGGCGGGGGCGTTCACGTCGCTGACCAGGGCGCGAAACGCGGTCATGCGGATTTCCAGCAACTGCTGGTCGAGTTCGACGAAGTGCGCTTCGCTGGCGCGGCTGAAGAGGAGGCCGGCAATCAGCGAAACGGCGGCCGTACATGCGGCGAAGAGCAGGCCCAGGCGGGCGGTGAGGGAGAGTCCGCGCATCAGCCTTCGCGCGCCTCCAGCACGTATCCCATGCCGCGCACGGTATGGATCAGCTTGGTGGGGAAGTCGTCATCGAGCTTTGCCCGCAACCGGCGGACGGCGACTTCGATGACGTTGGTGTCGCTGTCGAAATGCATGTCCCAGACTTCGGCTGCGATCAGCGTCTTGGGCAGGACTTCGCCCTGACGGCGCAGGAAGAATTCCAGCAGGGCGAACTCCTTGGTCGTCAGATCGATGCGCCGACCACTGCGCTCGACCCTTCGACTCAGCAGGTCCAGGCGCAGGTCGGCGAACTCCAGGCTGGTTTCCTGCGGGGCACTGGCGCCACGGCGGAGGAGGGTGCGCACACGGGCGAGGAGCTCGGCGAAGGCAAAGGGCTTGATCAGGTAATCGTCGGCGCCCAGTTCCAGGCCGTGCACGCGCTCGTCCACCGCGTCCCGCGCGGTCAGGAACAACACCGGCACCTGCAGGCCGGCCTGGCGCAGGCTGCGCAGTACCTGCCAGCCGTCGAGGCCGGGGAGCATCACGTCGAGGATGATCAGGTCATAGCTCCCCGCAAGTGCCAGATCGCGGCCTTCCAGCCCGTTGGTGACGAGATCCGCGGCCAGGCCGGCCTCGCTCATTCCCTGGCGCAGGAACTGGCCGGTCTTGGGTTCGTCTTCGACTATCAGTAGCTTCATGGTGGACTCGTCGCTGGGCTGCCGCGTTATACCGCGCCTTTGGGGCGCGCGGGGGCAAGCTGACAAAGTTGTAATGCAGAAGCACCGTTGGTGCCGTGGATTTTTCAGCAACCGCGCGGCTGTATACAATTGCGCGATTTCCGCACTTTCAGGTCAACCCGCCCATGCAACACCCCGCCGAACACTCGCCGCTGGGCAAATCCAGCGAGTACGTCAGCACCTACAGCCCGGAGCTGCTGTTTCCCATCTCCCGCGTGACCAAGTGGACCGAGCTGGGCCTGACTGCCGCGACCCTGCCGTATCAGGGCGTGGATTTCTGGAACTGCTACGAGCTGTCGTGGCTGACGCCGTCCGGCAAGCCGGTCGTGGCGATCAGCGAGTTCGCCATCCCTGCCGATTCGCCCAATATCATCGAGTCCAAGTCGTTCAAGCTGTACCTCAATTCGCTGAACCAGTCCGTCTTTGCCAGTGCCTCCGAGCTTGAGCAGGTGCTGGCGCGGGATTTGAGCGCGGCGGCGGGCGCTCCGGTCGCCGTACGCGTTCGCAGCCTGGCCGAGGTGGAGGCCGAAGGTGTCGCGGCTTCGCCCGGCGTCTGCATCGACGAGCTGGATATCACCGTCGACCGTTACGAACACCCTCAGCCCGAGCTGCTGCGCGCCGAAGAGGGCCAGCAGGTGGACGAGGCGCTTCACAGTCATCTGCTGAAATCCAACTGCCCGGTCACTGGCCAGCCGGACTGGGGCACGGTGGTGGTGGAATATCGCGGGTCGAAACGGTTGGATCACGGCAGCTTCCTGGCCTACCTGGTGAGCTTCCGCCAGCACGCCGACTTCCATGAACAGTGCGTGGAGCGCATCTTCCTTGACCTCAAGCGGTTGCTGCAGCCGGAAATGCTGACTGTCCACGCGCGTTATGTGCGCCGTGGCGGGCTGGACATCAATCCTTATCGCAGCACCCATCCGGTGCAGACTGACAATCGCCGCCTGGTGCGGCAGTGACGAAAACCCCGACGCGAAGTCGGGGTTTTGCTTTGTGGTGGGGCTAGATACCCATGTTCGCGAGACTTTGCATGATGTTGCGCAAGGTCCCGGCAAGGGTGGGGTGACGGGTTTCGAAGCGCTCGACAGCCAGGTTGACGCCGTCCACCAGATTGGCGTCCGGTGCGGCGGCAGCATCCTGTGCCAGGCGTAGTTCGATTTCCTGCATCAACTCGATCAGCGATGCGCGTTCCTCCGCATCCAGCGGCGGTTCCTGGGCCAACTGGTCGCGCAGTTGTTGCAGTTGCTGCTGCAGGCGTTCAGGCATGTCTATCTCCCTTTGCGAATGTCTCAGGAGTGGACCCTCTGAGGAATTCAAAGGTCCCTCATGCCATAGAGATTAATCCAGGCAGGGCGGACCTGCCTGATTCGGATCAAGCCTGAAACAAAAGTGCGAGAGTCAGGGTTTCTCGCCCTTCTCGCGCCGGTAGGCGAGGTCGGCCAGGCAGGGCGCCAGCTCGCCCAGGTGGTCGATCACCGAATGGGCGCCGAGGCGATACAACTCCAGCGTTGCGTTGGCACGCAGACGGTCGCGCTCTGCGCTATCAAGGGCTCGCCAGTCCGCCGGTGCCAGCCCGCACAAGGGGCCGCTGGCTGCGAGGCCGATGGTCCAGAGCCCGGCGTTCAATCCCGCCACCAGAAGGCGTGGATTGGCGCTCACCAGCACGCAGCCACCGAGGCTCGGAACCCCAATCCCTGCCAGCGCTTGCCAGCAACTGTCGGGCGCCGGCCAGGGGCGCGCGCCATCGGTTTCGCTGCCTTTCACCCAGGCGGGGAGGGGCGCGGCCAGACGCCAGCTGGTTGGAGCGGGTAGCTCGTCGAGCCAGGCACAGGGCACGCCATTGCTATCCGCGAGGGCAGCCAGCTCGTCGAGGTCAGTGACGGCTTCGGCATGTTCGCCGGCGGCCTCCAGTAGCAGTTGCTGGAAATCCTGGTACAGCTTTTCACTGGCTGGCGCTCCCAACGCATGGTCGAGGGCGGCCCGTGGCGAAAGACTGGCGGCTTCGAACAGGCGTGCAGGCGGGCAGTCTGGGAGGAGCCGGCTCAGGGCCAGGGGCAGGGTACGGGCACCGAAATCCACGAGGCAGCCGGAAAGGCCAAAGAGGAGGGCGGTGAAGGCGGGCGGTTGGCTTTGGGGCATCTGCGTCATCCTGACGAGGTCTGGCGCAGGCTAGCTGGCCAGGATGACAGCAAGGTTACTGACGCTTGCCTGCCCCCATGGCCAGGCGCAGGTCATCTGGCACCGGTACCGACCTGTCGGTTGCATGATCGATCCAGACCAACTTGCAGTAACCCTCACCATAGAGCGTCGCCGGGTCTTCCAGCGTGCTCAGGCGGTGCTCCACCACCAGGCTGCTATTGCCCACGGCACCGGCATAGAGCGCGATCACGACGGTAGCCGGATGCACCACGGGCTTGAGGTAGGTATGCAGCGTCTGCAACACGACGGGGCCCTGCGGCACGTTGTTCATCTCGATGCCCAGATCCTTGAACCAGGCGACCCGCGCTTCTTCCAGGTACTGGATGTAAAGGGTGTTGTTGACGTGTCCGTAGCTGTCCATGTCACCCCAGCGAACGGGGATGTGAGCAACATGAAGCAAGGTTTTTTCAATCATGCTGGCAGTTCGCTATGCTGTCCAAACGAGGCGTTGGCCTTATACTGCGCGCCTTCTTCAGGGCGGCGGCGGGCCGCCACACTACTTTTCTCAAGGAGAGTCTGCAATGCAATTGATCGGCGCTCGGTGGCTCGATCGTCTGGGCCGCGTATTGGCTTGTGTCGCGCTGGCTGTAGTGCCAGTCGCTGCGAACGCCGCGGAGGAAGATCCCTGGGAGGGCTTCAACCGCGCAATGTTCCGCTTCAACGACACTCTCGACACCTATGCGCTGAAACCGGTTGCCAAGGGCTATCAAGCCGTGACTCCGCAGTTCCTCGAAGATGGCATTCACAACGTCTTTAGCAACGTCGGTGATGTCGGCAACCTGGCCAACGACCTGTTCCAGGCCAAGTTCCACAACGCCGGTGTCGACACCAGCCGCCTGGTGTTCAACACCACCTTCGGCGTGCTGGGCTTCTTCGACGTGGCCACGAAGATGGGCCTGCAGCGTAACGATGAAGATTTCGGCCAGACCCTCGGTTACTGGGGCGTGGGCAGCGGTCCCTACCTGGTCATCCCGTTCCTCGGTCCAAGCACCGTGCGTGATGCCGGCGGCAAGGTTCCGGACGGATTCCTTGAACCGTACCCCTACATCGACCATGTGCCGACGCGTAACGTCACCCGTGCCGTAGACGTGGTGGATACCCGCGCCAACCTGCTGTCCGCGGAAAAGCTGATCAGCGGCGACAAGTACATCTTCATTCGCAACGCCTACCTGCAGAACCGCGAGTTCAAGGTCAAGGACGGAGAAGTCGAGGACGATTTCTGAGTCTCGGCGAGAATCGGCGGCATGAAAAAGGCGACCCCGGGGTCGCCTTTTTCGTTTCCGGCTGTTGCACCTAACGCAAGTCTAGGATGGCCAACCCGAGGGTGCGACTACCCATCGTGCCCTCGCTGACCCGAACCACTTCGGCGTCGGCTTCCAGTCCTTTGAGGGAACTGTGCTCGGAGGGAATGAGTACCCGAACGCGATCTCCCACGCTGAGTTCGGCACTCACTTCGAGCTGCATGCCGCTGCTGGAAAGGTCCAGGCAACGGGCGGGGAACTGTTGCCCGGCGTGCTCCAGGATGGCTTTGCTCTGCACCTGCATCCTTATGAAATCGCGCTTTTCGCTGTAGTTGCGGTCGTCCAGGCTCACGCGCTGATCCTCCTGTCGTCATGGAGCGGGGGAGAACCCCTTATAACTTCCAGCGATTTTGGGCGCAAAGGCAGAGTTCGACTCGCTGCGCAAGCTTGAATCGCCCTGCGGATGGGAGTACCGTCTGCGCCGTAAAGCGAACCCCCGTACTCGTGCTCGGGCCTTAGGTCGGGTGCTACAACAACCCATCCCTGGCGCCGTTTGCCTGGATAATCCATGCACAATCCCAGTGCCAAGCTGCTGATTATTGATGACGACGAGGTAGTACGCGCAAGCCTCGCGGCCTATCTGGAAGACAGTGGATTCAGCGTTCGGCAGGCCAGCAACGGCCTGCAAGGGCTGCAGGTTTTCGAGCAGGAGCGCCCGGATCTGGTGATCTGCGACCTGCGCATGCCTCAGGTCGATGGCCTGGAGCTGATCCGTCGCATTTCCGAACTGGAAGCAGAAACCCCGGTTATTGTGGTCTCCGGCGCCGGCGTCATGAGCGATGCGGTCGAAGCCCTGCGCCTGGGGGCTGCGGACTACCTGATCAAACCCCTGGAAGACCTGGCCGTTCTCGAGCACTCGGTGCGCCGCGCCCTCGATCGCGCAGCCCTGCGCCTCGAAAACCGCCGTTACCGCGAGAAGCTGGAGTCGGCCAACCGCGAACTGCAAGCCAGCCTGCACCTGCTGCAGGAGGACCAGAACGCCGGGCGTCAGGTACAGATGAACATGCTGCCGGTGACGCCCTGGGAAGTGGATGGGCTGCGTTTTGCCCACCAGATCATTCCGTCGCTGTACCTTTCCGGCGACTTCGTCGACTACTTCCGCGTGGATGAGCGCCGGGTGGCGTTCTACCTGGCAGACGTGTCGGGCCATGGTGCTTCCTCGGCATTCGTGACCGTACTGCTCAAATTCATGACGACCCGCCTGCTCTACGAGTCCCGACGCAATGGCATGTTGCCCGAGTTCAAGCCTTCCGAGGTGCTGGGGCACATCAACCGTGGCCTGATCAACACCAAGCTGGGCAAGCACGTGACCATGCTGGGTGGCGTGATAGACGAAGAAAATGGCCAACTGACCTACAGCATTGGCGGGCATCTGCCGCTGCCGGTGCTCTACAGCGAGGGCAAGGCCACCTACCTGGCCGGCAAGGGCTTGCCAGTGGGGTTGTTCGAAGAGGCGAGCTATGATGACCGGGTCATCGACCTGCCGTCGTCTTTCAGCCTGACCTTGCTCTCCGATGGGATCCTGGACCTTTTGCCAGGGGATACCCTCAAAGATAAAGAAGCCGCGCTGCCAGAGATGGTGTGCGAGGCAGGTGGCAGTCTGGATGGCTTGCGACAAGTATTTGGGCTGGCCAGCCTGGGCGAGATGCCGGATGATATCGCCTTGCTGGTGTTGAGCAGGAACCTTGCATGAGTACCGGTAAAATCCAGTTTGCCGAGCAGGAAGGGACTTTCGTCCTGAAGTTTGTCGGAGAAATCCGCCTGACCCTGTGTTCGGCCCTGGATGCGACCATTGAAAAGATCTTCTCGGCGCTGAATTTCTCGGCGATCGTGATCGATCTGACCGAAACCCAAAGCATCGACAGCACCACGCTCGGCCTGCTGGCCAAGCTGTCGATCCTTTCGCGGCAGAAGGTGGGACTGTTGCCCACGGTAGTGACCACCCATCCCGACATCACGCGACTGCTGCAGTCGATGGGATTCGACCAGGTGTTCAATATCGTCGGGACGCCAGTGCCTTGCCCTGAATGCCTCGAAGACCTGCCGCCGCAGGATCAGACCGAGGATGTGGTCCGCACCAAGGTGCTGGAAGCCCACCGCATTCTCATGGGGCTCAACGAATCCAACCGTGAAGCCTTCCACGACCTGGTCAGCGCTCTCGAACGCAGCTGATCCGTCGTTTCTTCACCCGCAAATGAAAACGCGCGCAGCCCGACAAGGCTGCGCGCGTTCGCGTTTCAGCGGCGCGAGGCGAGCAGGGCTTCCAGCTTCTCCTGGTCACGTGCGAACAAGCGGATTCCTTCAGCCAGTTTCTCGGTGGCCATGGCATCTTCGTTGAGCTGCCAGCGGAAAGCCGTTTCGTCCAGCACCACGCGGGCTTTTGCGTCGTTACCCGGGGCCAGATTGCGTTCGAGTGCGCTCTGATCGTCCGCCAGCTTCTGCAGCAGTTCAGGGCTGATGGTCAGGCGGTCGCAACCTGCCAGGGCCTCGATTTGGCCCAGGTTGCGGAAGCTCGCACCCATTACCACGGTCCGGTAGCCATTGGCTTTGTAGTAGCGGTAGATGCGCGAGACGGACTGTACGCCCGGATCCTCGTCGCCAACGTAGTCGCGGCCTTCGGCTTTCTTGTACCAGTCGTAGATGCGGCCTACGAAGGGGGAAATCAGGAACACGCCCGCATCGGCACAGGCGGCTGCCTGGGCGAAATTGAACAGCAGCGTCAGGTTGGTCTGGACGCCCATGCGCTCCAGTTGTTCGGCGGCGCGAATGCCTTCCCAGGTGGAAGCGATCTTGATCAGCACGCGTTCGCGGCCGATGCCGGCTTCCTCGTACAGGCCGATCAGGCGCTCGGCGCGACGCAGGGTGGCATCGGTATCGAAGGAGAGACGAGCATCCACTTCGGTGGAGATGCGGCCCGGAATCACCTTGAGGATTTCCTGGCCGACGGCTACGCCAAAGCGATCGCAAGCCAGACCCAGGTCAGCGCCGGCTGCGGCGACCGCGCTGTCGAGCAAGTCGGCGTAACGCGGCATGGCGGCGGCTTTCAGCAGCAGTGAAGGGTTCGTGGTCG
This sequence comes from Pseudomonas sp. BN414, assembly GCF_029871275.1. NCBI lineage: Bacteria > Pseudomonadati > Pseudomonadota > Gammaproteobacteria > Pseudomonadales > Pseudomonadaceae > Pseudomonas > Pseudomonas sp. BN414. Next base: position 7,008 of record NZ_SSOL01000044.1, on the reverse strand, counting down.
CGTCGACCGGCTTCAGGCGGGCGATCGCATCCAGGTCGCCGGTGTCGGCAACGACGGTGGTGTACTGCTTGAGTTGGTCCAGCTTGGAGGTCATGGCGAAACCTTGTCGTGGCGGATGGACTGACCTTACCCGAGCCGCAAGGGCTGCTCAACGGGGGTGTAAGGGCTTTTTCACAGGCTATCGACCTGCCCATATCAACAGACTCGGAAAAGGGGGCTACAGGTTCCCCGCCGAAAAAGATTTCGCATTTTTATTGCGGTTTTTTCGCGCTCGTCCGTCTTCTTCTATAAGACCCCGAAATTTTCGGGAAACAGGCCGGCAGGAAGTTCGGCCAGAGGTTCTGCATTGCGCAGGCCATTGATCAACAAGGAGATACTCATGCGAGTACACACCTTGCTCCGGGCCAAGCCTATTGTCCCGCAGCACATCAGCCTGAAGGTCGAGAGGACTCTCCCGAGCCTTGAACAACGCCAATTGCGGCAGATGCTGCAGCAGGCGGGGCTGAAGACCAGCATGCCGCGCCTCAAGGTGCTGGAGATTCTCTGCCAGGCTTACCTCGAAGGGAGCGACATTTCCAGTCGTGTTCTCCACCAGCGCCTGGTTGACGCGGGCGAACCGCTGTCGCTGGTCAGCGTGCGCCAAGTATTGGGAAGGATGGTGGACAGTGGCCTGGTGGCCGCCCAAGGCAGCAGCCGCTACTGCCTGGCGCCGGCCTGGGAAGCCACGATCTCGGCTCAGCGGCCGCGTAGCAGCTCGGCGGCCTGATCCAGCAGCGCCAGAGGGTCGGCGGTCTTGTGCACGTCGACCGACAGCAGCTGGCGGAAGCGCCTTGCACCGGGGAACCCCTGGCCCAGACCAAGAACATGGCGGGTGATGTGGTGCATCACGCCGCCTTCCTGGATGTGGCGCTCGATGTAGGGGCGCATGGCCTCGAGAGCCTCCGCGCGACTGATCTGCGGGGTCCCGCCGCCGAACAGCGCGGCATCCACTTCTGCGAGCACGTACGGGTTGTGATAAGCCTCGCGACCCAGCATCACGCCATCGAAGGTCTCAAGGTGGCCGCGACACTCATCCAGTGTCTTGATTCCGCCATTGAGGATGATTTCCAGGTCCGGGAAGTCCCGTTTCAGCTGCGCGGCCGCGTCATAGCGCAGCGGCGGGATTTCGCGGTTTTCCTTCGGTGAGAGGCCTTCCAGGATGGCAATGCGTGCATGCACGGTGAAACTGCGGCAACCGGCATCGCGCACCTGGCCGACGAAGTCGCAAAGCTCGTCGTAGCTGTCACGGCCATTGATGCCGATCCGGTGCTTCACCGTGACCGGGATATCTACCGCATCCAGCATCGCCTTCACACAATCGGCCACCAGCGCGGGATGCCCCATCAGGCAGGCGCCGATCATATTGTTCTGTACCCGGTCGCTAGGGCAGCCGACGTTCAGGTTCACTTCGTCATAGCCCGCTTCCTGGGCCATCTTTGCGCAGGCCGCCAGGTCCGCCGGCACGCTGCCGCCCAGTTGCAACGCCAGCGGATGCTCCGCCTCGTCGTGACGCAAGAAGCGCTCACGATCACCAAGCAACAGCGCCCCAGTGGTCACCATCTCGGTGTAGAGCAGGGCGTGCTTCGACAGCTGGCGCAGGAAGAAGCGACAGTGTCTATCAGTCCAATCCATCATCGGCGCCACGGAGAAGCGACGGGACAGTGCAGGGTGCGCGGTTACTGGCTTTGAGGCTGATTCTAGGGGCATTCTGGTACTTCTGATTTCCTACCGTTTTCTGCCGTTTCCGCTTGTTTTTGGGATGTCACTGGTACAATGTACCAACCCAGAAAGCTCATGTACCAAATCACCTATGGCGACTATCAGAAAGCGGAAACGCAAGGACGGGACGTTCGGCTATACGGCGCAGATCCGGATCATGCGCGATGGCCAGCAAGTCTATCAGGAAAGCCAGACCTTCGACCGCCAGCAGGCAGCCAAGGCCTGGGCGACCAAGCGCGAAGCGGAACTGGGGGCGCCGGGTGCGATCGAGCGCGCCAGCCGGGATGGAGTCACGATCAAGGAAATCATCGAGCAGTACCTGGAGGAGTACGAGCGTATCCGCCCGCTCGGCAAGACCAAGCGCCAGGCACTTAAGGCCATCAGCGAAACCTGGATTGGTGAGATAGCTGACCAGGAGCTGACCAGTCAGAAACTGGTGGAGTTCGCCCAGTGGCGTATGACTAAGGCAGGCGGCGGCGTGCAGGCGCAGACGGTCGGCAACGACCTGGCGCACCTGGGGGCCGTGCTCTCGGTGGCGCGCCCGGCGTGGGGCTATGAGATCGATCCGCATGCCATCGGTGACGCCCGCAAGGTATTGCGAAAGCTGGGGGCTGTCAGCCGCAGCAAGGAGCGCTCCCGGCGTCCCGCCGTCAAGGAGCTGGACAAGATCCTGACGCACTTCTTCGAGCTGCTGCGCTGGAAGCCCACAGCCATCCATATGCCGAAGGTCATCGCCTTCGCTATCTTTTCGACTCGTCGCCAGGAAGAGATTACCCGCATCCGCTGGGAAGACCTGGACGTGGCTAGTCAGACGGTGCTGGTGCGGGATATGAAGAACCCCGGGCAGAAGATCGGCAACGACGTTTGGTGCCATCTGCCGGACGAGGCAATGGCGATTATCGAGACTATGCCCAAGGTCTGCCCGGAGATCTTCCCCTATAACGGTAATTCCATCGGCACCTCATGGCGCAATGCCTGCAAGTTCCTCGAGATCGAGGACCTGCACTTCCACGACCTGCGCCACGATGGCGTCAGTCGTCTATTCGAAATGGATTGGGATATTCCGCGTGTGGCCAGCGTATCGGGCCACCGGGATTGGAACTCGCTGCGGCGCTACACGCACCTACGAGGAAGAGGGGACCCCTATGCGGGGTGGAGTTGGCAGGAGCGGATAATTGCGGCGCCCGTCGAACTGGGCGCGCGAGTACAACGGAAAGGAGCGGACTAGCGCCTCTCCTCATCCGGTCCTCCGAAAAGGGTTCCGTCCATGCAGCTTGTCGTTCTCGATCTTGGCCGCCTGGTGCTGGGCGTCCAAGTACTTGGCCAGGTCAGTCAGGGCAACGCCCTTGGCCGACTTCTGGCTTCCTTCCATGCGCACAATTGGCAGATCAATGGCGCCGGCCAGGGCCTTCTGTTGGAACTTCTCCGGCGTCAGGTGGCTGAAGTAGTCGGCGCAGATGCGGTCCAGGGGGATGATGGCGGCGCCGTTGTACTGTGCCATCAGTAGGAAAATGGTGTTCATTGTATGTACCTCGCTAGTCAGCGCTGGCGCTGAGCTACTTCCTTGGGCGGCGGGGTGTGGGTACCGCTTCAGGCATTGCGGACCCCAATGGTGCGGCCGATGTTAGTGCTGTCTGCGCTGGAGAAGGGCAGGTCGTCGAAGATGGCGGGATCAAGCATCCAGCGGCCATGTAGCTTGCACGTGGGCCGCCCATCTTCATCCCAGGCGACCCCCATTGCCTTGCCGGTCGACACCCACCATTCGGCCATGCCGACTTGGGCGAAGGCGCTGGCTCTGCCGATGCAGACTCGTGGCCAGCTGCTTGTTAACCGTTCGCGGCGATGCAGATTTTCGTGCATGTGCCATACCCGGGCGCCAAACCTGCGCGGGAGTGGCCGTTCCTCCAGCAGGGCATCGTTGCCCGTTTCGTTGCTATCGATCACGTCAAAGATCGCGGCGAAATTACAGGCTGGCATCAGCTTGGCGTAGGCAATTGCGAACTCGGTGGTCCTCACGACTCCAGGGAGGAGTTCTCGGAATCGTTGGTCATTGAGCCTGAATGAGATCCTTAGCCGAAACCACTCGCCGGGGTGAACCATCACGGTGTCTCTGTTTGTTGTGCGCATGTTGGGGGGGCTTCTCCTGAACTGATTGCACCCCTTGATGCTAAGGAGAAAGGTCGAGCCTTAGTGGGCTAACTAGTCCCATTGGAGGGTCAAGCGGGCGCGATTGGTACTCAGGGTGCAACGAAAAGCAGTTCTCTGCCCTCGTTCATGATCACCGGTGGTGAGACGCCAGCGAGGCCAGGGCTGTAGATGAAAAACCAGGAGGGAAGGTGCTTGGACATTTCGAGCGTCAACTCGAGCTCTTCTCGATTGGCCGGCCGCCCCCGTGCGCCGAGGAAAATCGGCCCATAGGCCTTCTCCTTCGACTTCATGAACGCAGGTGCTGTGACCAGGTTCGGTGAGTGGTCGGCAATCATGTCGAGGAGTTGGGAAAAGGCATGAATTGGCCCGCCATCTCCGTATGGTTGGCCTAGTACGTAGCCAACTTGTGTGCGAAGCGCCCTCTGTCGAGCTTCTTCGTTAGTGGCATACGTTTCTGCACGGGCGCGGATGAATGCTTTTGAGCTTATGGCCACGGCCTCATCTGGGCTCGAGGCAATGTCTGCGGGTACCCAGGCAGCAACTTGAACGTTGGCCGCAGTGCTGCCTGGGGTGAATCCACTCAGCAGCAACAGAGTCGGATCTCCGGTAGCAATCAGCTGCGCCGCACCTGCGACTGAGTTGTCGATGTTGCGGCTATCAGAAGCGTTACCTTCGCGAGACCGCAACTCGTTGTACTTCGCCTTTGGCATGTCCTCGGCAGGAATGCCCATGGCGTCGGCAATCATCAGCGCCTGGGAGGGAGAACCAGTCCTGGGTATAAGACCGCACCCTGTGAATAGGACAGAGAGAGTGGCAATCACGAACAAGCGAAGCATGGGCGTTCCTCGGAGACGGCAAATAGAATGGGCACGAGCGGGACGATACTCATTGACTGAGGACGGGCCAGAAAACGGTGCCTGTAATCAGGCAACCTCCCGCCCAGATCGCCAGGGGCATTCTCAGCAGGGTCGTGGTCTGATAGAGCGGAATGGAAATGAGTTTCTGCTTGTAGCCCTGGTAAATGAGGTGGGCCCATGCCAATGGTGCGGATTGAAACGCCATCAGCAGAGCGACTCGCCAAAATGCCATTTCAACAGCCCGGCCTTCTGGGATGTCGGGGCCGACTGACACATAGGCCAGCCTAAGCACGACCAAGGCGGAGGCGCTAAGCACAACCAGGTTGCAATGGAAGAGGCGCTTCCAGATTGCAGAGCAGACTTCTTCAGGGGTCATCGTGTTCATTGAGGATCTCCGTGGACGGGGATCATCAGGTGAGCATGACTTTATCTATATGCAACCTTCGCTTCGGCATGTTGCATGCGGCTTCGAAGTATCAAGTGATGTTTCGAGTTTGAAATGAGCCTGGACGGTCGGGGGAGGGGCTTCCGTGATGGTCGAACTGGGCCCTTGGTCAGACGAAAGTCGCTTTCCTTGTTCCTTCTGCGTGCCTCCCGTGGATACAAGGAAAGCTACTTTGCTGGGCGGGGCATTAGTTTCTCCTGGGAAAGGAGACCGTGCTGGCCGTGTTCAATACGGGCGCGTGCGCACGGCGGCGGCAACCTGCGAAATTTACCTAATTTCGAATCCGGTGCCGCATCTCGTTGCGGTCTGGTGAAGAGGGGCCCGGTTGAGGGAGTCAACAAGGGTGGGAGCATCCTCACGCAGAGCCTCAGTCTCGGCTGCCGTTTGCACCTGCTTTCTCGTCCGAGATACGACAATCTCAAAGTTTACGAGGGGTTCACTTTTATGCACCTCGGATGCTCCTCCTCGTGTCCATTTAGGTGCAAAAAAGTGCACTCCAGATGCACTTTCTGAACCCAGTTTGCTGGCTTCCCTAGATATGAAATCCCCAATTCGCCCCCCTTTTTAGGGGCGTGCTGAGACTGATTGGGTACGTCCTCAGGGCGGAGATGCCTCACTGGGCTAGGGCGGCGCTGTTACGGCTAAGAAAATGGCGATCAGTAAAACATCGAAACTCGTTTTCCATGTTTGGCCCCCCTCCTCGCTAGCCCAGAAGGCATGGGGCATTCCAGGGTTTCCAATGTTTTCTAGCTGCTATAGCAGGAAATGGACATCGAAACCTTCCGTGCCGCGCAGAATGGCTTCGAATCGAGGGGGCGGGCTACGTATGCTGGAATGCGCCCGTGGTCCTGAGCGGACGGCACCATGAAAAAGCAGGAGATATTTTATTTGTGCTTCTTAAGATTTTGAAAATAAAAGGGAAAATGATTTTTTATGGGCGCCAGCTGATAGATGTATCAACCGGCCTGCCGGACTTGAAAACCGCTTTTCCGGTGTTATCTAGTGCGGCCAGAACTACGCTCGCACCGCTTGCGGCAGAGCATTCCCTGCGCACGACTTTGCTGAGGTCCTAACCCCGCATCAGTCCTGGGTTTGATCCGCCCACCCCTTAGTTTCGGTGTTACACAGCTGCTATAAGAAGGAATATCAGCAAGAGTGAAACTGGCCTGTCCCGGAACTGGTGGATAGGTAGTTCAGAGCGACTGCTCGCATTTCGCCGCTCAAACTCCATCGGACTGAGGTAATGCTCCTTTTATGGTTCCCAATGAGGGCCAAGTCATGAGCTAAGGGGCTGCCCAGGCGGCCTGATATTGCTTTGAATCGATTCGATTCGTGCGTCGATCAAGGGAGTGAGCAAGGCATAGAGTTCGGCACGCATGCTGCCGGTCACGCAGCCGGTGGGCGCCATCGAGGTGGGGCGGCGGACTGACTTCATCCGTGTCGAGGGCTCGCCCCTGGAGAACGTCGCGATCCTGCAGGAGCGCGAGCGCATTCGCGGCGTCTACATCGGCGGGCGGCGTATGGAGCCCCAGGTGCCGGGCTACGACCCCTACAAGGTGAGCGACTTCAACACCGTCAAATGGGCCGAGCTGCATACCCGGCAGCGTGCGGTGGCGGCTGGCAAGCGTCCCGTCCCGGCGCGGGGATGACCGGCATGCGCAGACTCACTCTGGAACTGGCCTCGCTGATGGTCGATGCCGCTCTCGCCGAAGGCCGGCGGCTGGCCCTGCAGCCCCTGTGCGTGGCAGTGCTGGATTCCGGCGGGCACCCGCTGGCGCTCAAGCGCGACGAGCGCGCCAG
>NZ_SSOL01000043.1:0-34454 GCF_029871275.1 Pseudomonas sp. BN414 | reverse complement strand
CTCGATCACCTCGCCGGTGATCTCGTGGCCGAGCACCAGGCCGACCTGGGCGGTGGTACGGCCGCGCACCATGTGCTGGTCCGAGCCGCAGATATTGGTGGAGACGACTTTGAGGATGACCCCGTGTTCGATCTTCTTGCCGCGAGGGTCCTGCATTTTGGGGTAGTCGATCTTCTGGACTTCGACTTTGCCCGCACCGAGATAAACGACACCACGATTACCAGACATGAGACCTCCTTGAATGCGCATGGGATTTGCGCGAATCGGGAAAAAAGGGGCGGGCGCCCATCCAGCCGGGAACACCCGCCGTGCACTCAACGGGTGGAGTGGCGAAGCTGTTCGATGATTCGCCGCGCGCGGTTGGCGCCTGCGTCGACGTGGATGTCGAGCATGGGGCGGCCGCCGAAGCGGCACATGTTCCGGTACTGCGCCTCGACCACGATCTTGTCTTCGTCGAAGGTCAGGATGGTTTGCTCGATGACCTTGGCCTTGACCGCCTCCGGGTCGCTCTTCGGGTTGGTGGCCATGGTCCAGAAGTAGTGGCTGGTGGACTCCGTCTCCGGGGTCACTCCATGGAAACCACGCATGTGGAAACCGCCACGATCCGGGTCGTCCAGGGCGTCGGTGCGCACATCCACGGCACCGGTCCAGATGCGCAGGTGGCTGACGTGGAATTCGATCTCCTGCCACCGATCCACATTGCCCTTGAAGGGGTAGGCGGCGGTGTAGGTGGGGGGCGGCACCGAGTCCGGCATGTGACGAACGACGCGGACTACATCGCCGACCTCTTCCACTTTCATTTGCGCGTTCATGTGGATGCTCGCGTTGCCACCGATGGTGTGCAGATGGACATAGCCCAGGTGGCTGAGGTCCATCAGGTTGTCATGGATGAGCTGGTAAGGGGCGTCGTAGTGGTAGACGTCGCCATCGAACAGGTACTTGCCGCTGCTGTGGACGTCATAGACCGGAGGCTCGCAGGTGGGCTGCGGATGGGCCTCGCTACCGAACCAGATCCACACGATCTGGTCCTGCTCGCGAACGTGGTAGGCCGGTACCTTGGCCTTGCTGGGCAGCTTGTCCTGGCCGGGGATTTCCAGGCATTTGCCCTCGGCGTTGAACAGCAGTCCGTGGTAGCCGCAGCGCACGCCACGTTCTTCCAGGGTGCCATTGGACAGGGGCAGCGCCCGGTGGCAGCAGCGGTCTTCCAGTGCTGCGACCTGGCCGTCGGCGGTGCGAAACAGCACGACGGGCTTGTTCAACAGGGTCCGGCCGAGGGGTTGGTCCTTCAGTTCCCAGCCCAGGGCCGCCACGTACCACTGGTCCAGCGGGAAGCTGGGTACGGAGGGGGAGCTGGCCTCGTAGGCGAGCGATTCAGCAGCGGATGCACTCATGGTGATCTCCAGGGTTCACGGTTGTTGTTCTGGATAGGGATTCAGAGGTCGAGGACCAGGCGCGGCGATTTCGCCCGCGAGCAGCACGGCGTGAACTGGTCGTTGCACGCGTGCTCGGCCGCCGTCATGAACTGGTCGCGGTGATCCGGGACGCCTTGCAGGACACGGGTGATGCAGGAACCGCAGATACCCTGTTCGCAGGAGGTCTCGATCGCGATCCCGGCTTCGTCGAGCACCTCGAACACGCTGCGGTCGGCGGGTATGTGGAAGACCTGGCCACTGCTGGCCAGCTCGACCTCGAAGGGGGCATCCGTGCCAGGTTGGGTGGGCGTCGCCGCGAAGAATTCGCGGTGCACCTGGGCCTCAGGCCAGCCGGCTTTTTCCGCGGCGCCCAGGATGTAGCCCATGAACCCGCCCGGGCCGCAGACATAGAGGTGGCTGCCGGCATCCGGATTTGCCAGAAGCGCGGCGGCGTCCAGCTTCTGCGCCTGGGCGCCGCTGTCGTCATGCAGGTGCACGCGTCCGGCAAAGGGCGAGTACCGGAGCTGCTCGATGAACGCGGCGCGCTCTTGAGAGCGGAAGCAGTAATGCAGCTCGAAGTCCGCCCCCCGGTGGGACAGCTCGCAGGCCATCGCCAGGATCGGCGTGATGCCGATGCCTCCGGCGAACAGCAGGTGCCGGGTGCCCTGGTGATCCAGGGCGAAGAGGTTGCGGGGCTCGCTGATTTCGAGCAGTTGTCCTTGTACCACCCGCTCGTGCATCGCCCGGGAGCCGCCGCGCGAGGCAGGGGCGTCGAGGACGCCGATCAGGTAGCGATGGCGTTCCTCCGGATGATTGCAAAGGGAGTACTGGCGGGTGAATCCGACGCCGATGTGGACATCGATATGGGCGCCGGCCTCGAACGGTGGAAGTTCACCACCATCGGCGGCGCAAAGCTCGAAGCTGCAGATACCTTCGGCTTCTCGGGTTTTTCGGGTTACACGAACCTGGAGCATGACGCTGCCCTCCACACTGAAGTGGTGTTTGCAAAAAGTGGAATTTGAGAACCCGGTGTGGGTGCTGGCTCAGCCCGAAAACGAGACGGGGAGGGCGCTGCGGCGGAAGTGCAGGGAGGGGTAGGCGTAATCGAGGTGGTTCATGGCAAGGACCTGATAATTATTTTTGTGTGGTTCCGCGGCGGCATATCATGCGGACGAATGCCCGCGCCGCTTCGATGGAGGTAATCCTCGGAGTAATTGGTTGCGGTGTCAACCAATTTGATCATGCACCTCGTCAGTAAGGCGCTTCGTCCATGCACACCGATTCTCAGCTGAACCTTGCCCGCTACGTTCCCGCGCTGCTCACCTTCCTTGCCAACAAGCTCGCCACCGGCGCCTCGCAGTGCTATCGCAAGCACTTCGGGATCGGCGTCGTGGAGTGGCGGATGCTGTCCATGCTGGCGGTGGAGGACGGCATCACGGCCAATCGCATCTGCCAGGTGATCGGCCTGGACAAGAGCGCCGTCAGCCGATCGCTGCAAGCGCTGGAAGCGGCCGGGCATGTCAGCAGCCAGGTGGATCCGCAGGACGCCCGGCGCAATACCGTGAGCCTCACCGCCAGCGGGCGGGAACTGCATGATCGGGTGCTGAAGGTGGCGCTCGAGCGCGAGCGCCGGTTGCTCGGTGATCTCAGCCCGGAAGAGGTGGACACCCTGATCGAGCTGCTGGGACGCCTGCACGGCCAGGTAGCCCATGTGAACGAGTACGACCCCCAGGACGACTGAGCGCGTGTCGCCCAACCTACCGTGAGCGAAATCTCAGGGATCGCCGGTCAGGCCTGTCCCTGCTCCTGCGCGATCAGCCGATCGAGAATCCGTCGTGCGCGAATGGCGCCAGCGTCACCGGGTAGCAACAGTGGTTTGAGCGACCAGAAATCGGCACTCCCCATGAGTTGCTGTTGGGCCTCCACCATTGGCTTGTCTTCGTTGGCGAAGACGCCGATCAGTATCTGGTCGATGAAGCTGTTGAACTCCCCGTCGTCCTGCAGGAACGAGCGTGTGTTGGCAAAGAAGTAATGGGTGGTGCTCTCGGACTCAGGGGTCATGATGTGCAGGTTCGAGCTGCTGACGCCTTCTGAGTAGGGCCTTCCCGGGGCTGTCACGCCGGCGCCGAGATGCATGAGTGATGGTGCCGACCAGATCACTTCGGACCAGACATCCGCCGGTGCGGAAGGGTCGGGCATGTGGGCGGCGAAGGCTGGAGGCGCTACTTCGTTCCTGGCTTCCCAGAGGATGCGCACCCGGTCCCTGTCGAGCTCGCTGACCTGCGCGCCTACGGAGCTCAGCGCACCACCTCCCAGGGTGGTGGGATGGAGGAAGTCGACATGACTGAGGTCCATGATGTTGTCGCACAGCAACTGGTAGTTGCAGGTGGAGTGGAGATACCCGGTATTCCGAGCCGTCGGCCTGGCGTCCGCGAGGAAGGCGTAATCGGCGATCAGATCGGGATCCGCCCGTTCCGCATCACCCATCCAGATCCACACAGCAAGATGCCGCTCCACCACTGGATAGGCCTTGACGCGAGCCGCTGCCGGGATCTTCCCCTCACCGTGGGGATTGTGGACGCAGGCGCCGGTGCTATCGAACTCCAGACCGTGATAGGGGCAGCGGACGGCGTTGCCGCACAGCTTGCCCATCGAGAGCGGCGCAAAGCGATGGGGGCAGCGGTTGCCGATCGCCGCGATGGTGCCATCTTGCAGGCGATACAGCAGAACCGACTCGCCGAGAATGGTTCGGTTGAATAATTCCCCTTCTGGCACCTCATTGGCCCAGGCAGCCATGTACCAGGTGTTTTTCAGGAAGGCCATGTTTCTTGTTCTCCTTATGGATTCATCGGGCCGGCCCCACTATTGACAAAATAAGCTGGACGAACCAGCTGGTATCTGATTGTTTTCCGGCTAAATCGTCTCAGTGGTGGCCAATGGACTTTCTCGGTGAACTGCTGCTTTCCATCCGGCTCGACGCCAGTTCGATCGGGGTCTTTCACAGCCCGGGCGAATGGGGGTTGGACATGCCGCGGATGGACAGCTCGACCGCGCTGCTCTACGGCGTCCTGGACAAGCCCTGCTGGCTGATCAGGGAGGGGCAGCAGGACCTGCAACTGGAGGTCGGCGACCTGGTGCTGGTGCTGGGAGAGGCGAAGGTCGCCATTGCCTCGCAGCCTGGTCTGCCCCTGGAGCCCTTCCTGGATATGTGGCGCCGGCTCAAGCTGCCGGAGGACCTTCACTCCCGGTCACGCCGTAGTGCGCCCATCCATTTCGGCGGCGACGGTGTCCATCGGAATCCCCGGTTGCTGACGGTGGCCTGTGTGCTTCACGAGCCCGAGCGAAACCAGCTGTTATCCAGCCTGCCGGATGTGCTCGTGCTGCCCGGTCGCTGCGGGGCTTCGGCGCAGTGGCTGATGCCAACGCTGAGCTGGATGCTGGGCGAGGACCAGACCCAGAAGCCGGGATTCATGGGGCCGGCGGCACTGCTCGCTGGCTTCCTGCTGACCAGCTTCCTGCGTGACTACATCCTGCTGATTCCCGAAGGGCAGTCGGGCTGGCTGCAGGCGCTGACCGACCCGCGCCTGGGCAAGGCACTGATCGCCATCCATTCGCAAGCGGAGCTGGACTGGTCCGTGGAGACCCTTGCCGCCGAAGCCAGCATGTCCCGCGCGACCTTCTCGAGGCGGTTCAGCGCACTGCTCGGCCAGTCGCCCGGCCAATACCTGATCGCTACCCGCATGCGCCACGCGGCAAGGGAGCTGCTGAAGGGACGGGCCAGCGTGGCGGATATCGCCGAGCGCTACGGCTATCGCTCCGAGTCGGCCTTCCGCAGCGCCTTCAAGCAGCACCTGGGCGTGGGGCCCAGGGCTTACACCCGGTCGCGCGAACAGGGTGACAGTTGAACCCGGGTGACAACCGCTTCCTGCCCCCGATCCACCCCGAAACACCCCCTCGCGTAGCAACTCGCGGTGCCTTTCAGGTATCGCGATTGCCGATAGGTCGCATCCCAACAAGCGATTAGTCAGAGCTAGCCCCGCACGTCAACCTTTGCCCGTCGCCCGGTCAATCCCGCCGCGCGATGCCACTCCGGCATTTCGACCGCACCGGTCCGGACTGCCTTGATCCGGCCGGTGGTGGCTCACAAGAAGTTCGCCAACAAGAACAATAAGAGGGTTCGTTCAATGGCTATACGCTATAGCGCCGCATCGCGGTGTGCGCCGTTCACCCTGACGCTCGCAGCAGCTTTGGTATGCGGTGCCCCCTCCGTCCACGCTTTCCAGATCCAGACCGGCAATCCGGACCTGAGTCTGCGCTGGGACAACACGCTCAAGTACAGCGCCGCCTGGCGCCTGAAGGACCAGAGCAGCAAGCTCACCGAAGGGCAGGTCGCCCTGAACCAGGACGACGGCGACCGCGCCTTCGACAAGGGTCTGATCTCCAACCGCCTCGACATTCTGTCCGAACTGGACATTGGCTACCGTGACTTCGGTGCCCGAGTCAGCGGTGCCGGTTGGTTCGACACCGAGTACCAGAACGACAACGACAACGACGATCCGACCCGTGCCAACGCACGCTCGGTCGCCTACAACGAATTCACCGATGACACCCGCCACCTTCATGGTGGCGATGGCGAGCTGCTGGATGCCTTCGTCTACTGGAACGGTGATCTTGCGGATCGCAGCCTGTCCGTGCGCCTCGGCCGCCACGGCCTGATCTGGGGCGAGAGCCTGTTCTTCGGCGCCAACGGCATCGCCGGCGGCATGGCCCCGGTGGATGTGGTCAAGGCCATCTCCGTGCCGAACACCCAGTTCAAGGAGATCACCCGTCCAGTCAGCCAGCTGTCCACGACCTACCAGCTAACCGACGACGTTTCCCTCGGCGCCTTCTACCAGTTCGAGTGGGAAGAGACCCGACTGCCAGCGGCCGGCAGCTACTTCTCGGTCAGTGATGTGCTCGGCGAAGGCAACGAACGCCTGATCGTCGGCGCGCCGTTCCCGGCCTTCCTCGGTGGCAACCCGAGCAGCCCAGCGGCCTTCTTCCATGGTAACGACAAGGAGGCAAGGAGCTCGGGGCAGGGTGGCCTGCAGTTGCGCTACAGCGCAGACACCGTGGAGTACGGCCTCTACGCCATCCAGTACCACGACAAGACGCCGAAGCTGTACCTCAAGCCGAGTGCCACCGGGCCGAACTTCGCCACCGGCGAGGTGGGCCAGTTCTACTGGGTCTACCCGGAAGACATCCGCGCGCTGGGCGCGAGCTTCACCACTACGGTGGACGAGTTCAGCTTCGCCGGTGAGGCCTCCATGCGCTGGAACATGCCGCTGGTTTCCAACGGCCAGACAGTGCTGCCCGGCGTGGTCGCCGACAACAATGACAACCCGCTCTACGCGGTGGGCCGCACCGCCCACGTCAACCTGAACATGCTCGCCTCCCTCGGTCCGTCGCTCATCTCCAACGAGGCCAGCCTGGTGGGCGAGATCGCCTGGAACCGCCTGCTCAGTGTGACCAAGAACCGTGCGGCGCTGGACCCGGGTGCCACCGACGACGGTCTCGGCTTGAAGCTGGTCTACACCCCGACTTACCGCCAAGTGTTCCCCGGTGTCGACCTCAGCGTGCCGATGGGCATCAGCTACTTCCCTCTGGGCAAGTCGTCGGTGGTGGGGAGCTTCGGTCCGGACAACGGGGGTGACTTCAACATCGGTGTCAGCGCCACCTACCTCGACCGGGTCACCTTGGGCCTGACCTACACCCACTTCTATGGCTCGGAGGACACCAACCTCGACTCCGTTTCGCACTTCACCTTCAAGCAGTCGCTGAAGGACCGGGACTACCTGGCCTTCTCCGTGAAAACCACCTTCTGAGGGACTTGCGCATGACTATCCCGTTCACTCTCAAGACCTTCTGCCTGGCTCTGCTTGGCGCCGCTGCCCTTGGCCTGCAACCCGCCCTCGCCGCCAGTGTGGATGACCTGGGCAAGAGCCTCACCCCGCTGGGCGCCGAGCGCGCCGGCAACGCGGACGGCAGCATCCCGGCCTGGGATGGCGGCTACACCAAGGTGGACCCGTCGTTCAAGGAAGGCGGCAAGCGCGGTGACCCCTTCGCCAGCGACAAGCTGCTTTACAGCATCACCGCGAAGAACCTGGACCAGTACGCCGACAAGCTAAGCGATGGCGTCAAGGCCATGTTCAAGCGTTACCCCGAAACCTATCGCATTGACGTCTACCCCACACGCCGAAGCGCTGCGGCGCCGCAGTGGGTTTACGACAACACCCTGAAGAACGCAGAGAACGCCAAGCTGGTGGACAGCAGCGCCGGCCCGGTACCGGAAGGCGCCTTTGGCGGCATCCCGTTCCCGGTGCCGAAGAGCGGCGCCGAGGCCATGTGGAACCACCTGCTGAATTGGCGCGGCACCTCGGTGGCGATGGATTTCCGCCACTACCTGATGACCGCCGATGGTGCGCAGGTTATGACCACTGATGGCAAGGCCGTGCAGGAGATGCCCTATTACTACCAGGACGGTAGCGCCGCCACCTTCGAGGGTGACTACTGGCTGTTCCGCCTGCTCAACGTCGGCCCGCCCCTGCGTGCCGGCGAGCAGATCATGGGGCGCACCAACCTCAACGGCGACAAGTCCCAGGCCCACGTCTACCTGACCGGCCAGCGCCGCGTGCGCAAGCTGCCCAACGCCTGCTGCGACACACCGACTCCGGCTACCGCCGGGGTGATGTCTTTCGACGAGCTGAGCGTGTTCCAGGGCCGCATGGACCGCTTCGACTGGAAGCTGGTGGGCAAGCAGGAGATGTACATCCCCTACAACACCAACAAAGTGCAGACCGCCGCCAAGCCGGAAGACCTGTTCGACAAGCATCACCTGAACCCCGACTACGTGCGCTGGGAACTGCACCGCGTCTGGGTAGTGGAAGCCGACCTCGCCCCCGGCAAGCGCCACCAGCTTCCCAAGGGCCGCTATTACCTCGACGAGGACACCTGGCAGGCGCTTCTGGGCGACCGCTGGGATGCCAATGGCCAATTGGCCAAGACCCTCTGGTCGCTGCCGGCTGTGATGCCGGACCTGCCCGCCGTGGCCCAACTGTCCTCGGGCTTCTACGACCTGGTGTCCGGTGCCTGGTTCATCCAGAACCTTTACGCCGGCAAGGACCAACAGTACGGCCTGGTCGAGCGTTACAAGCCGGCGGAGTTCTCCCCGGCGGCGATGGCGGGACGTGGCGTGCGTTGATGAAGTTAGGGGAGGGCGCCAGCCCTCCCCGGGTCTGGCTGAATTCGAGGTAGAACATGAACAGATTGCGTCAGGTGAGCGGCCTGCTGCTGGCCCTCGCCCTGCCGATCGCGGCCCCTTGCCTGGCCGACGCCAAGGGCGTCGGCGATGTACTGGAAAGCCCCGCGATGCAGGTGCCCAATGCCGAGCGCGCGGTGTTCACCGACCTGGCCCGCGCCGGTGATCGCCTGGTGGCGGTGGGCGAGCGGGGCCTGGTCCTGCTATCCGACGACAACGGTCAGCACTGGCGCCAGGCACAGGTGCCGGTGTCGGTGGGGCTGACCGCCGTGCAGTTCGTCGACGCCAGCCATGGCTGGGCGGTCGGCCATGCCGGCGTGGTTCTGGCGACCACCGACGGTGGCGAAAACTGGGCGTTGCAGCTCGACGGCCGTCGCGCCGCGCAGCTGGAACTGGATGCCGCGCGCCATGAACTGCCGGCTGCGGCGGACGCCGAAGCTGCCGAGACTCGGGTGCAGACCGCCGAACGCTTGGTGGAGGAGGGCGCAGATAAGCCCCTCCTGGCCCTGGCCTTCAGCGACGCAGAGCATGGGCTGGTGGTGGGGGCCTACGGCCTTGCCCTGCGCACCGAGGATGGCGGAACCACCTGGCGCTCGGTGATGGGCACCATCGACAACCCCATGGGCCTGCACCTCTACGCCGTGGCCCGTCAGGGCGTGGCCTGGTTCCTTGCCGGCGAGCAGGGCTACCTGGCGCGCTCACCGGATGGCCAGCAGTTCCAGCAACTGGAGAGCCCTTATGCCGGCACCCTGTTCACCCTCGCCAGCCGTGCCGACGGGGCGCTGCTGATCGGCGGGCTCAAGGGACACGCCTTCCTCCTCGCGAAAGACGCCGACAGCGCGGAAGCGTTGCCGATGATGGCGCCGCTGTCCTTCAGCGACGCCATCCGCCTGGATGATGGTCGTGTGCTCCTGGCCAACCAGGCCGGCGGCCTGTTCGCCAGCACGCCTGGCGCCTTCGCCCCAGCGACCAAGCCCCTGGGCAAGCCGGTTTCAGGTCTGGTCCAGGCCGCCGACGGCAGCCTCGTTTTTGCTGGTTTCACCGGCCTGTCGCGCCTGCCGCAGTCCGCCGTTTCCGCTTCGGAGTGAGTTCATGAATTCCGCTCGCCAAGCCATTCCGTCCGGCCAGGACGCGTTCGATTCCCGTTCCGGCTCGCTGGTGGAACGGGCCCTGTTCAATCACCGTCACTGGGTGCTGTTGCTATGCCTGGTGACCACTGTGCTACTCGGCTGGCAGTCGACCCGCCTGGAACTGAACGCCAGCTTCGAGAAGATGATCCCCACCGGACATCCGTACATCGCCAACTACCTGGCCAACCAGAAGGAGCTGTCGGGCCTCGGCAACGCCCTGCGTATCGCCGTCGCTCACCGCAATGACGATATCTACGACGCCGATTATCTGCGCACCCTGCAGGCGCTTAGTGATCAGATCTACCTGCTGCCAGGTGTCGACCGGGCCTATATGAAGTCCCTATGGACGCCGGCCACGCGTTGGGTGTCGGTGACCGAAGAAGGGCTCGACGGAGGGCCGGTGATTCCGGACGAGTACGATGGCAGCGCCGCTTCCCTGGGTGAGCTGCGGCGCAACGTGCAGCTGTCCAACGAGATCGGCCAGTTGGTGGCCTTCGACCAGCGCTCCAGCATCATCTACGTGCCGCTTTTGGCGCGTACGCCGGATGGCAAACCGCTGGACTATAGGGCACTGGCCGACCGGCTGGAGGCCCTGCGCATCCAGTACCAGAGCGACAGTGTCGACATCCACATCACCGGCTTCGCCAAGAAAGTGGGCGACCTGATCGAGGGGCTGGAGCAGATCCTGCTGTTCTTCGCTGTCGCCATCCTCATCACCACCGTGGTGCTCTATGGCTACACCCGTTGCGTGCGCAGCACGGTACTGGTGGTGCTCTGCTCGCTGGTAGCGGTGGTCTGGCAACTGGGTCTGCTGCCGCTGCTGGGCTACGAGCTGGACCCGTACTCGGTGCTGGTGCCCTTCCTGGTGTTCGCCATTGGCATGAGTCACGGCGCACAGAAGATGAACGGCATCATGCAGGACATCGGCCGCGGCATGCACCGCGTGGTGGCAGCGCGCTTCACCTTCCGCCGCCTGTTCCTCGCCGGCCTCACCGCGCTGCTCTGCGACGCGGTCGGTTTCGCCGTGCTGATGATCATCCAGATCCAGGTGATCCAGGACCTGGCGATCATCGCCAGCATCGGCGTCGCTGTGCTGATTTTCACCAACCTCATCCTGCTGCCGGTGCTGCTCTCCTATGTCGGCGTCAGCCCCCGTGCGGCCGAACTGAGCCTGAAGAGTGAGCGGGCGGAGCAGGGCGGCCAGGCCCGGCACGCGTTCTGGCGTTTCCTCGACCTCTTCACCCGCAAGCCCTGGGCCGCGATCTGCGTGGGCGTCAGCCTGGTGATGGCGGTGCTCGGCTTCATGGTCAGCCTGCACCTGGCCATCGGCGACCTGGACGCCGGCGCCCCCGAGCTGCGCCCGGACTCGCGCTACAACCAGGACGACGCCTTCATGACCCGCAGCTACGGGGCCAGCAGCGATCTCTTCGCGATCATGGTGCGCACGCCGGACAGCGTATGCGCGCGCTACGACATCCTGCGCAAGGTGGACGAATTGGACTGGCAGCTGCGCAGTCTGCCGGGCGTGGATTCGACCAACTCCCTGGCGCTGCTCAACCGCCGCATGCTGGTGGGCCTCTCCGAGGGCAGCCCGAAGTGGTACGAGCTGCAGAACAACCAGGCGATGCTCAACATGATCACCGCCAGCGCACCGCGCGGCCTGTACAACGAGTCCTGCAGCCTGCTGACGCTCTACGTCTACCTCACCGACCACAAGGCCGAGACCCTGAGCCGCCTGGTGGAACACGTGGAAGCCTTCGCCGCGGCAAACGACACCGACGAGGTGAAGTTCCAGCTGGCCGCCGGCAACGCCGGGATCGAGGCCGCCACCAACATCGTGGTCAAGGAAGCCAACCGC
The DNA here is from genome assembly GCF_029871275.1 of Pseudomonas sp. BN414. NCBI lineage: Bacteria > Pseudomonadati > Pseudomonadota > Gammaproteobacteria > Pseudomonadales > Pseudomonadaceae > Pseudomonas > Pseudomonas sp. BN414. Next base: position 22,757 of record NZ_SSOL01000043.1, on the reverse strand, counting down.
GAGATGCTGTTCTGGGTCTACGGCGCGGTGATCCTGCTCTGCCTCATCACCTTCCGCTCCTGGCGCGCGACCCTCTGCGCCGTGATCCCGCTGATGCTCACCTCGATCCTCTGCGAGGCGCTGATGGTCTGGCTCGGCATTGGCGTGAAGGTGGCCACGCTGCCGGTGATCGCCCTCGGGGTGGGCATCGGCATCGACTACGCGCTCTACGTCATGAGCATCATGCTCGGTCACCTGCGCCAGGGCGCCAGCCTCTCCGAGGCCTATTACCGGGCGCTGGTCTCTACCGGCAAGGTGGTGATGCTCACCGGGGTCACCCTGGCCATCGGCGTGGGCACCTGGATCTTCTCGCCCATCAAGTTCCAGGCCGACATGGGCGTGCTGCTGGCGTTCATGTTCGTCTGGAACATGGTCGGCGCCCTGGTCCTGCTGCCGGCGCTCGCCTACTTCCTGCTGCCGGCGACCCGTCGCGGCGACGCGGTGGCCGAAGACCCGGCGCTGCCGGCGCAACGGCACGAAGAGCGGGTCGACCAGGCGCTGCTGCTGGATGCCGTGAATTCCTGAAACCACAGAACAACAACAAGAGCAGATCGAGATGACACGACTGATCACCACCTTGCGAAGCATCTGGAAAAGCCTGCCCGAGGCTGTCGGGCACTACGCCGAAGGCGCCTATGGCTTCATGCCGGAGGTACGCGATGAGCGCCGCTGAACGCCAGGCGGGTCTGCCGCAATCGCTGTTGCTGCTGATCGGCAGCTGCCTGCCGGTGCTCGGCGCGGTGCTCCTGGCGCCGGTGTTGCCGCGCATGCAGGCGCACTTCGCGGAAACCCCGGGGGCCGCGGTATTGGCACCCATCGCCCTGACCATCCCGGCCCTGGTGATCGCCCTGCTGGCGCCCTTCGCCGGCATGATCGCCGACCGCCTGGGGCGCAAGCCGCTGCTGCTTGCTTCCATGCTGCTCTATGCCTTCTGCGGCCTGCTGCCGCTGTGGCTGGAGTCGCTGCCGGCGATCGTCGCCAGCCGCGCCGGCCTGGGCCTGGCGGAGGCGGGCATCATGACCTGCTGCACCACCCTGATGGGCGACTACTACCAGGGCGCGCGCCGCGAGCGACTGTTCGCCCTGCAAATGGTCGCCACTTCCTTGTCGGCCGCCGTGTTCATCGCCCTGGGCGGTGCCCTGGGGCAGGACGACTGGCGAACCCCGTTCGTGCTCTACGCCGTAGGCCTGCTGTTCATGCCGCTGATGGCGGCGCTGCTCTGGGAGCCCACGCCCAGCGTCGGCGACGTGCATGTCAGTGAAGCCGGGCGCTTCCCCTGGGGTGCGCTGCTGCCGCTGTACGGGCTAACAGTGCTGGCGGGTATCAGCCTGTTCATCGTGCCGGTGCAGGCCGGCTTCCTGCTGGCCCTGCTGCATGTGGATGCGCCGCAGCAAATAGGCATGACCATGGGCGCCAATCAGCTGGGGGTGCTGGCCGGGGCCCTGAGCTTCCGCCTGTTGGCGGGGCTGCGCCGCCCGCTGTTGTTGCTGCTGGCCTTCGCCACCGCCGGGCTCGGCGGTTGGCTCATGGCCAGTGCCGCCAGCCATGCCCTGGTGATCGTGGCGGTGCTGGTCAATGGCCTGGGCATCGGCCTGCTGCTGCCGACCCTGATCACCTGGGTGATGAGCCAGGTCAGCTTCGTCCAGCGCGGACGGGCCACCGGCGGTTTCACCGCCGCCCTGTTCGCCGGCGAGTTCATCAGTCCGCTGGTTGTGCTGGCCCTGACCCAGGGCGAAGCCGGTGCGCTGCCGGCGGCCCTGGCTCTGGTGGCCATCGCCCAGTTGTTCCTGGCCGTCGCCTGCCTGGCACTGCCCTGGCTGTTCCGACCGCTGGCTGCGCCGGCCACCAGCCTGTCCTGAACCTTTTCGGAGTACCCCATGGCCCATCCTCTGGATTCCGCCGCTGTCGACCAGCTGTTCCTCGAGGCCCGCTCGCACAACCTCTGGCAGGACCGCGAGGTGCCCGAGGCACTGATTCACCAGCTCTACCAGGCCCTGCGCCAGGGCCCCACCAGCAACAACTGCAGTCCGGCACGCTTCGTCTTCGTGCGCAGCCCGGAGGCCAAGAACCAGTTGTTGCCGGCCCTCAAGGGTCATAACGGCGACAAGATGCTGCAGGCGCCGGTGACCGTCATCGTCGCCTGGGACAGCCGCTTCTTCGAACTGTTGCCCGAGCTGTTCCCGATCTACGACGCCGGCGCGGCCTACCGTGAGAATCCGCAGGCGGCGTTTACCGCCGCGCTGCGCAACAGCAGCCTGCAGGGCGCCTACCTGATCCTCGCGGCGCGCGCCCTGGGCCTGGACTGCGGGCCCATGTCCGGCTTCGACAACGCCCAGGTGGACGCCACGTTCTTCCCGGACGGCCGCTGGCGCAGCAACTTCCTCTGCTGCCTGGGCTATGGCGATGACACGGGCCTGCGCCCCGCCGGCCCCCGCCTGTCCTTCGAGCAGGGGTGCCGCATCCTATGAGCAGCTCGTTGTTTTCCCTCGAAGGCCGGGTCGCGCTGATCACCGGCGCCACCCGTGGTATCGGCCTGGCCATCGCCCGTGAGTACGGTCGCGCCGGTGCGCGCCTGGCGATCAGCAGCGAGAACGCCGACGACTGCCAGCGCGTGGCGGCCGAACTGCGCGACGAAGGCTTCGACATCACCGGCATCCCCGCGGACCTAGCCCAGCCGGACGAGGTTCGCGCACTGGCGCGGCAGGTGCTCGACCAGCACGGGCGGATCGATGCGCTGGTGTGCAATGCCGGCGTGGCGCCGCACTTCGGCCCGTTGCACAGCGCCGATGAAACGGCTTGGCGCCTGACCATGGGGATCAACCTGGAAAGCGCTGTGTGGTTGAGCAACGAGCTGTTGCCGGTGATGGCGGAGCAGGGCGGCGGCAGCCTGGTGCTGATGGCCAGCATCGCCGGCGTACGTGGCAACAAGGGCCTGGGTCTCTACGGCCTGTCCAAGGCGGCGCTGGCCCAGCTGGCGCGCAACCTGGCCGTGGAGTGGGGCCCCGCCAACATCCGCGTCAACGCCATCAGCCCCGGCGTGATCCAGACCGAATTCGCCCGTCCGCTAACCGACAACCCCGAGGTCATGGCCCGCCGTCTCGCCCTGACCCCTCTGCGCCGCGTCGGCCGGCCGGAAGAGGTGGCGGCCTTGGCGTTGCTGCTGGCCGCCCCGGGCGGCGCCTTCATTAACGGACAGAACATCATCGTCGACGGTGGCACCACCATCGGCGACGGCAATTGAAAGGAGTTTCCATGCACGCACTTCCCCCCTTCAAGCGCGTGGTCACCGGCCACGACGCCACCGGCCAGGCCGTGGTTGCCATCGCCGGTCCGACGCCAAACAACTTCCCGCTGAAAGCTGTGCCCGGCACCCTGTTCTACGAGGTGTGGAACAGCGCCACCAGCCCGGCAACCCTGGACAACGGCGACGACCCCACCGCCAAGCCGCTGCAACTGTCCCCCGACGCCCTGGGCAGCGTGATCCGCGTGGTGGATATCCCGCCGGACAGCGTGCAGAACCAGGTCAGCGCCGAAGACGCGGCCGCCGCCTTTGCCGAGATCGGTGAAGCCCACGCCGGCACTGGCAAGGCTGATTCGAAGCATAAGTTGATGCACCGCACCGAGACCCTGGACTACGGCATCGTCACCGAGGGCGAGGTCTGGCTGGTGCTGGATGGCGAGGAAGTCCACCTCAAGCGCGGCGACATCGTGGTCCAGCGCGGCACCAACCACGCCTGGAGCAACCGCACCGAGGCCATGGCGCGGATGGTCTTCATCCTGCTGGATGGCCGTTACGCACCGTCGCTGGCGGAGGTGTTGAAATGAAGCTCGCCACCCTGGCCGACGGCAGCCGCGACGGGCGCCTGCTGCTGGTATCCCGCGACCTGACCCGCGCGGTGGACGCCACCGATATCGCCCCCACGCTGCAGGCAGCGGTGGATCATTGGTGGAGCCTGGAGGCGGACCTGCGCGGCCGCTACGACGCCCTCAATTGGGGCGAGCTGGAGGACGCCTTCGACTTTGATCCTGAACAGGTCATGGCGCCGCTACCCCGGGCCTGGCAATGGCTGGACGGCTCCTGTTTCCTCAGCCATGGCGAGCTGATGCAGCGCGCGTTCAATCTCGACCCCATCGAAGGCGTGGAAACCACGCCGCTGATGTACCAGGGTGCCGGCGACGACTTCCTCGGCGCCCGTCAGGACATTCCGCTGCCCAGCGAAGCCCACGGCATCGACTTCGAGGGCGAGTTCGCCGTGCTGGTGGACGAGGTGCCCATGGGCTGCACCGCCGAGCAGGCGCTGGGGCACATCCGCCTGGTGCTGCAGGTCAACGACGTCAGCCTGCGCGCCCTAGCGCCCCGGGAAATGAAGACTGGCTTCGGTTTCATCCAGGCCAAGTCGTCCTCCAGCTTCGCCCCGGTGGCGGTGACCCCTGACGAGCTGGGCGATGCCTGGCGCGACGGTCGCGTGCATCTGCCGCTGAACGTGGCGTGGAACGGCCAATGGTTCGGCCATCCCCATGGCGGCGCCATGCACTTCGGCTTCCACCAGTTGATCGCCCACGCGGCCCTGACCCGCCGCCTCGCCGCCGGCAGCATTCTGGGTTCGGGCACCGTTTCCAACGCCGATCGTAGCGTCGGCTCGGCCTGCATCGCCGAGCGCCGCGCCATCGAAATGATCGCCCAGGGGGCGCCGGCCACCGGCTTCATGCGCTTCGGCGACCGGGTGCGCATGGAGGCGCGCAACAGCGACGGCTCGGTGCTGTTCGGCGCCATCGACCAGCGGGTGATTCAGGGAGGTTCGCCATGCGTGTGATGGTCACCGGGGCCGGGGGCTTTCTCGGCCGGCAACTGGTTCAGCGCCTGCTGGAATCGGGCAGCCTGCGCGGCCGCGGGATCGAGGCGCTGGTGCTGCTCGACCAGCGTCTCGACGGCTTCGCGGAGGACCACCGCCTGCGTTTGCTGGAGGGCAGCATCACCGATCCCACACTGCTGCGCAGGGCCCTGGCCGACGGCATGGACGTGGTCTTCCACCTGGTTAGCATCCCCGGTGGCGCGGCGGAGCGGGAGTATGGCCTGGGCCACCAGGTCAACCTGTTGGCCAGCCTGGAGCTGCTGGATCAGCTGCGCCGCGCGGCACGTCCAGCGGTGCTGGTGTACGCCAGCAGCGTGGCGGTGTACGGCGCCGACCTGCCCAAGCGCATGGACGAGGGGCTGATGCCACGCCCGGCGCTGTCCTACGGCGCCCACAAGCTGATGGTGGAAACCCAGGTCAGCGACCTGGCCCGCCGTGGCGAAGTGGATGGCCGCGTCTTGCGCCTGCCCGGCATCGTCGCCCGTCCACGGGAACCCAATGGGCTGCGCTCGGCCTTCATGAGCGACCTGATGCACGCCCTGGCTGCAGGCGAAGCCTACGAGTGCCCGGTGTCTCCCAGCGCCACGGCCTGGTGGATGTCGGCTCGCTGCTGCGTCGACAACCTGCTGCATGCCGCCGGACTCGACAACCCCGGGGCGCAACCCATCTGGCAGCTGCCGGTGCTGCAGCTATCCGTCGCCCAGGTGGTCGAGGCCCTGGCCGAAGCCTTCGGCGACAACCGCAGGGATCTGGTCAGCTACCGGCCCGACGACAGCCTGGAGGCCCTGTTCGGCCGCTACCCACCCCTGCGTACGCCACTGGCCCGGACCCTGGGCTTCCGCCACGACGGCTCGGCCCAGGCCCTGGTGCGCAACGCGCTGAATGCCACGTCCCGGCGTACCCACGCCATTGAACGAACCGCTTGAGAACCGCCGCCATGACCCTTGCCCGCAAACGCTGCCTGGTCGACCTTTCCGTCACCCTGGACAACAACCCCTACACCGATCCGCCGCCGCTTCTGCCGAGGATCGACTACATGGACCACCAGCAGGGTTGGCCGGAAATGGCCGCCATGTTCCCCGGCCTGTCCCTCGACCAGATGCCAGGCAATGAGTCATGGGCTGCCGAGCGCCTGGCGATTACCACCCACAGCGGCACCCACATGGATGCCCCATGGCACTATGCGTCTACCACCGATGGCGGTAAGCCCGCCTTCGGCATCGATGAGTTGCCCCTCGATTGGTGTCTGCAGCCGGGGGTGAAGCTGGATTTTCGTGCGCTGCCCGACGGCCATGTGGTCACCGCCGCCGAAGTGGAGGCGGAGCTGGCACGTATCGGCCACGAGCTGAAACCGCTGGACATTGTGCTGGTGAACACCCGCGCCGGCAGTCTGTTCGGTCAACCGGGCTACCTCGAAGCCGGTGTCGGCATGGGTCGTGAAGCCACGCTTTACCTATTGGAACGCGGTGTCCGGGTGGTGGGCACCGACGCCTGGAGCTGGGACGCGCCGTTCAAGTACACCCGCGAGCGCTTCGCCAAATCGGGGGATGCCTCGATCATCTGGGAAGGGCACAAGGCCGGGCGCGACATCGGCTACGGCCAGATGGAAAAGCTCGCCAACCTCGACAGTCTCCCGGCCAGCGGCTTCCTGGTGTCCTGCTTCCCCTACAAGATCAAGCATGCCTCGGCGGGCTTCGTCCGCGCCGTAGCCATCTTCGAAGAATGAGAAAAGGAGTTCCCCGTGCGCTTTTCCCTGCTGCTGGCTGCCCTGGCTTGCCTGGCGCCGCTTCATGCCGGTGCCGCCGAGCGGCCCAATATCCTGCTGATCGTCGCCGATGACCTGGGTTACTCGGACCTGGGCGCCTTCGGTGGCGAGATCGCCACGCCGAACCTGGATCGCCTGGCCGAAAGCGGCCTGCAGCTGACCAACATGTACGCTGCGCCCACCTGTTCGCCAACGCGGGCGATGCTGATGTCCGGCACTGACAACCACCTGGCCGGGCTGGGCACCATGGGTGAGGCGATCCAGCCCTTCCAACGCGGCAAGCCGGGCTATGAGGGCTACCTCAACCAGCAGGCTCATTCCATCGCCGAGCTGCTGCAGGGTGGTGGCTATCGCACCAGCATGGTAGGTAAGTGGCACCTGGGCCTGGCCCCGGAGCAGGGGCCCGACCGGCGCGGCTTCGAGCAGTCTTTCACCCTGCTGGAGGGCGGCGCCGTGCACTTCAAGCCGGCGGCAGGCGCCGCGACCAAGCTCGAACAGGTCACCTACCGTGAGAACGGTCGCCCGGTGGAGCTGCCGGTGGATTTCTACTCCACGGATTTCTACACCGACAGGCTGATCGGCTACCTGAAGGCGGGGGAAGGCAGCGGCAAGCCGTTCTTCGCTTACGCCGCCTACACCTCGCCACACTGGCCGCTGCAGGCGCCGGAGGCTTACCTGGACAAGTACCGGGGTCGCTACGACGGCGGTTATGACGCAATACGCCAGGGGCGAATCGAGCGAATGAAAACCATGGGCCTGCTGCCCGCGGACTTCCAGAGTGCCGCGCCTTTGCCCGCGAGCCCGCAACTTCCCGATTGGGATCACCTGAACGTCGCGCAGAAGCGTGTCGAGGCCCGCAAGATGGAGATCTACGCGGCCATGGTCGACAACCTCGACCACAACGTCGGTCGCCTTCTCGACTACCTGCGCCAGAGCGGCCAACTGGACAACACCCTGGTGGTGTTCATTTCCGACAATGGCGCTGCCGGCGAGCGCCACGAGCAGTTCTACCCAGCCGGGCCCGACACCGACAACAGCCTGGCGAACATTGGCCGGCGCGGCTCGCAGATCGACTACGGACTGCGTTGGGCCGAGGTGAGCGCGGCGCCCCTGCGGCTGTTCAAGGGCAGCACCGCCGAGGGCGGCATCAGCGTCCCGGCCATCGTCCTGTTGCCGGCCAGCCTTCGTCGTCAGGGCCTGGAGCGCAGCGTCGCACGGGTGGACGACCTGGCGCCGACCTTCCTCGCCCTGGCTGGTCTGCCCGATCCGGGCGCCAGCTGGAACGGCCAGCCGAAGCACCCCATCACCGGCCGTTCGATGCTGCCCATGCTGGAAGGCCAGGGCCACCAAGCACCGGTCATGGCCGGGGAACTGTTCGGCAGCCGCTACTACCGTGAAGGCAACCTGAAACTGCTCGGCCTGGTGCCCTGGGGCAAACCCGGTGATGTTCCGCCGCCGCTGCGCTGGCAGTTGTTCGACTTGTCCCGGGACCGGGGTGAGCAGCAGGACCTGGCAGCTGAACAGCCGGCAACCCTGGAGCGCCTCAAGGGGGCCTGGCTGGACTATGCGCGCCGGGTCGGGGTGGTCGCGCCGCCGGTTGCAGGGGTGCAATGAGGCCGAAGCGCCTGTGCCGCATCGCCCTGGACTCCAACGAGGCGATGGGTTTCGTTCCTCTACCCATCCTACGGGCTGGAGTCAGTTCGTAGGATGGATCGGGCGGTGTGCGCCGTGCACCCTACGCCCGGCGCAGCGGCAGGTCCTCCAGGCGCAGGGCGATCAGCAGCGGTAGCAGGGCGACCAGGGTGTCCAGCAGCAACAGCTGGCGGAACGCGTCGCTGGCGAGCTCGCCACCAGCCAGTTCCAGGGCGTCGCTCGGCGCCTCCGGCGAGAGCAGCCAGTAAAGGCTGGACAATGCCGCTACTCCTAGTGCACCGCCGAGGCCGCGGGACAGGCCGCAGAGCCCGGTGGCGACGCCCAGGTGCTCGGTCGGCACGGCGTTCTGCACCGCCACCAGGGAGGTGGGGAACTGCATGCCGAGGGCGGCGCCACAAAGCAGCAGCACCAGCAGATGACCGCCGGCGGACAGCGGTAGCCAGGCCCAGGCCAACAAGGCCAGCGGCAGTAGTGAGCTGCCGGTTACCAGCAGGCCTTTGTAGCGACCCCAGTGGGCGCTCAGCCGTCCCCCCAGATAGGCGCCAAGGGGCGCACCGAAGGCGATAGCGGTGAGCTGTGCGGTGCTGCTGGAAAGCCCATGGCCACTGGCGTGCAGGGGAATCAGCACGGCCAGGCCAATCGCCTGGAAACTGGCGAAGAAGAGCAGCAGCCAGCCGCCCCGTGCCGTCGCGATGCGCAACAGCGGCAGGGGGATCAGCGGATCGCTGGCGCGCTTCTGGCTGGCGACGAACAGCGGCAGTGCCACGGCGCACAACCCCAGCGCGGTGAGGTTGCCGGCGTCCAGAGGATCCACTGCATGGCCGACACGGCCGACCAGCCAGAGCAGGGAGGCCAGGCCCAAGGACAGCAGGGCGGCACCCAGGTAGTCGATGGGTGAGTCTCGACGCTGCTGCACCAGGGACTTCAGCGCTGGGCGCGCCAGCAGGAAGCACAGCACCCCCAGGGGCAGGTTCAGCCAGAACACCCAGTGCCAGGACAGCCGAGTGCTGAGGGCGGTGCCCAGCACCGGCCCGGCGAGGCTCGCCAGGGCGAACATGCTGCTGAACCAGCCCTGGTAGCGGCCGCGCTCGGCGGGCTCCACCAGGTCGCCCACCAGGGCCTGGGTAGTGGCCATGAGGCCGCCTGCGCCGATGCCCTGCAGCAACCTGGCAGCCACCAGCTCACCCATGTCCCGGGCCAGAGCGCAAAGCACCGAGGCCAGGACGAACAGTAGCAGGGCGACGGCCAGCATCCGCCGGCGGCCCAACTGGTCGCCCAGTTTGCCGAACAGCGGCGTGGCCACCGTCATCGCCAGCAGGTAGCCGGAAACCACCCAGGCCAGCAGTTCGGCACCGGACAGTTGGCGGGCGATGGCGGGCAGGGCGGCGGCCACGATGGTCTGGTCGAGGGCGGCCATGAACAGGCCTAGCATCAGGCCGGGCAGCAGACTGCGCAATTGCGCATGGCCGGCGGGGAGGTGGCGGGGGGGCGCGTTCATCGAATTCCTTGGCGGGAGGTCGTGGCGTGACGAATGGCGTAGAGGTTAAGGGATTGACCGATGTCCCTTACAGCCTGTCGCCATGGGGAACACCGGTCGGAGGGGATGAAAAAGGCGGAGCCCATGCCTTGTGGGCGAGGTCCGTGGCGTTGGCGAAGTGACTGATCGTCACCATGCCATGGGCGCAAAAAGACTCCCGGGCCAGCCGGCTCCCGGGAGTTGAGGCGGCAGGTTCCCCTTGCCCGGGGCGTGCGGCTCCGGGGGTGTGCCTGCCGATGACGACGGAGCGCGTCAATGCTTGGGCGGCGGACCACCCGGTGCCCATTTTTCCTGATAGTGGAACAGGAAATACTGTGAATTGTCCGCGCCGGGCAGAGCCTCACGGGCAGTCCAGCTTTCGTCGTGCAGGTCCATGTCGGCGTCGTACTCCACGTGGCAGCCCATGGGGCTGTTGAAGTACCAGAACCAGTTGGAACCCAACTGGTGGCGGCCGGGGCCCCAGAACGACTCGTAGCCCTTCTCCACCAGACGGGTGCCGGCCAGCATCACTTCGGTGGGGCCGCCCATGTGGAAGGTGAAGTGCTCAATGCCCTTCATGAACGGAGGTGTCTGGATCAGGAACAGGGTGTGGTGGTCCAGGGTGCCGGCCGGGCGCAGGAACGGCCCGACATCGGTGAAGCGGTCGGTGCAGACGAAGCCGATGCGCTGGTAGAAGGCTTCCGCTTTGGCGTAGTCAGGGACGAAGTAGACGACATGGGACAGGCTGCGGGGCAGGGCGGCCAGCTCGTCGCTGGCGCCCAGGGTATTGACCTCGCGGCTGAAGCTGGAACCAGGCGCGTTGCTGATCTCGCCGGGCAGGTCGAGAGTGCGTCGGCAGGTAATCTGGAAACCGAGGGCAAAGCCCATGTCATCCACTACGCGGAGAACGCCGTCTTTACCACGAACAACGTCGCGATCTCTCGACAGCTCGGCCTCGATGGCCTGAAGAGTCGCTTCGTCGGCAACGCCATAGACCGTTTCACGAAGAGTGCTGGCGGTTTCCATCGCCTTCGGCAGGCGCGCGTCGTCGCGATGGCGAATGACGACGCCGGTGCCGTCCAGGGCTTCCAGGTAGCCGCCGGTTGCGTCGAGACCGCGTGGCTTGAGTCCATAGTCGGTGAGGTATTGCACGCAGGCGTCGACGTCGTCGACGCCGAACACCAGGTAATCAGGTCCGATGATCTTCATGGTCGGATTCTCGTTTTGGCAATCAGGCGGTACGGCCGCCGAGGGTCTCGGCGACCCAGTCGGCGATGTACTGGCCGGCATTGATGGAGTTGTCGAAGCTGGAGTGCTGCACACCGCCTTCGCGCGGGGTGAAGATCTTCAGTTCGCGCTTCGGGCTGTTCACCAACTGCTCGTAGGTACGGTGGGCCCACTTCAGCGGGATCTGCGAATCCTGTTCGCCGTGGGTGACCAGGAAGGGGACCTTGATGCGTTCCACCACACCGTCCAGGTGGACGTTCTCGGCGATGGTCATGAACTCGTCGACGTCCTTGCCGCCCCAGACCCAGCGCACGTGCTCCCAGTAGTGCGGCACCGGGAAGCTACCCTCGCGCTCCAGACGGCGTTTCTGCACGTCGCGCCAGTCATGGTTGGCGCCCCAGACCACACCACAGGCGAAGCGCGGTTCGAAGGCCACCACGCGGGGGCAGTAGTAGCCGCCGAGGGACACGCCTTCGCAGCCGATGCGGCTGGCGTCCACGTCCTCGCGGGTCTCCAGCCAGTCGAAGACGCGGCTGCCCCAGTGCTCGGCGTCGTAGCGGGCCTTCAGGTCATGCAGGCGCAGGGCCTCGCCGGTGCCCGGCTGGTCGATCAGCAGCGAGGACACGCCACGCTTGGCCAGCCACATCGGCAGGCCGACGCGGTATTTCATTTCCTTGGTGGAATCCAAGCCGTTTAGCTGCACCAGCAGAGGTGCGGGGCCTTCCACACCCTCGGCGCGGACGAGCAGGCCGGAGATGACCTTGCCTTCGTAGGGGATCTCCACTCGTTCGCAGTTCTCGCCGGAGAGGGCGATGCCAAGGGCGAAGGTGTCGAGGAAGCGTTGGTACAGTTCCAGACGGCCGGGGGCGCCGTGGGCCTGGAGCCGTTCGCAGGTCAGGTAGTAGGTGGCGGCGCGGTTGTATTTCTCGCCGGCCGAGAGCAGGCGGCCTTTCTCTTCGTCCTCGCGGGCGAGGTCACAGAGTTTGTCGGCCATCTTCGACCAGGTTTCACGGAAGGCCCGGGTACCGGCGGCGTCGGGTTGCTTAGCGGCATCCTGCAGGGGTTCGCACATCTCGACGATCTCACCGATACGGGCGCCCATTTCCAGGGCCAGGTCCACCGAGAGATTCCAGACGTAGTTCGTAGGGAAGTAACGGAACATGTTGTTGTTTTCCTTCTTCTGATCCGGGACGCGCCTTCGCGGCGGTTGGCACTGGGCGCAAGGCGGGCGCTCCCTGGATGACTGCTCCCGCATCAGGCAGTGATGCGGGCGTCGACCACCCGGCTGGGGCGGCCCTGGCAAGCTCGCATGGGGGTAGGAATTGGACAAATCGCTTGTTCGGATGCCAGCTATCTGCCGGCGAGATACCTTGCGGCAACCATGGCCAACGGCGATGCCTCGCATCGCCAGTCTCGATTGGTTGGCTTGCAGCCGGGCTGGCTAGGGTACGCGGCCGCGCTTGCTGCGCCTGATCCGATGAGGAGGATGCCCTTGCCCGTTACCACTCCACGACACGAAAGAATCGCCACCTCGCTGAGGCGCTGGCTCGGCCACCTGAGCGTCGGCGGCAAGCTGTCGCTGGGCTTCGGCCTGGTGTTGGCCTGCACCCTGGGCATGGCCTTGGCCGCCTGGCAGGCGCTGCTGCTCACTCAGGCGAGTGCGGCCCAGCTGCGTGCACTCGACCGCCTCCAGGCTGCACTGGCGGAGGCGCGCCTGGCGGAGCGGGCGTATGGCCTGGCGCCGTCGGCGGGCGCAGCAGGGGAGGTCGAGGCCGGGTTACGCCGGCTGCGTGACGAGGCCCCACGGGTGGGCTCCGGAGACGCCTTCCGGGCGGCCCTGGAGGCCAGTTCTCAGGGCTATCTCGAGGCTTTCCGGGGCTATGCTGACGCTCGCCGCGTGGCGCTGGACGCTCGGTTGCGCATGCAGGGTCTGGCGGAGGACACTGGCGAGCGTTTCAGCGGGCTGTTCCTCGACCAGGCGGATGACATCAATCTCGCGCTGGAGCAGGGTGCCGTGGTGGAGCCGCAGCAGATGCAGTTGCTGGAAGAGGCGGCCAGCCTGCGTGCGCGCCTGGCCCACCTGCGGGACTCCGAACTGTATTTTTCCCTGGAGGCGCATAAGCGCTACCGGGATGATTGGGAGAATCGGGTCAGCGAGCTGGGCAGTGCCCTGGCCAGCCTGACCTCGCGCCTGGACGGCGAGCGGCGTGGTTCGCTCGACGAGGCGAGCCGAGCCCTGGACCATTATCGCCAGGCGTTCCTGCGCTTTGCCGCCAGTGGTGAAGCCGCCATCAACGCCCAGGCCGGAATGGCTAGCGCCGCCCAGCAGCTGACGGGCCTGCTGGAGGGGGAGCGGACGCTGCGAGACAAGGCCGATGGTGCATTGCGCAAGCGCCTCGACCTGCAGCTGCTGGCCATGGTGCTACTGGCGCTGGTGGCGAGCGTCGGCGCCTGCCTGGCGATCCGCCGCGCCATCGTCGCACCGTTGCGGCAGATGCTCGGCCTCGCCCGACGGGTCGCGGCTGGCGACCTGGAGGAGGGGCCGCTGCCCGCTGCGCGGCGAGATGAACTGGGCCAGTTGGGCGAAGCCATCGGCCAGATGCTCTCGGCGCTGCGCGCCCTGGTCGGGCGGATAGGCGCGGAAGTGGCGCGGCTCGACCAGGCTGCCGGGTCCCTGGCCGGGATGGTCGAGCGCACCGGGCAGGGGGTGGATGCCCAGCGCCAGCAGGCCGACCGCGTTGCCGACGCCATGCGCCACATGACCCGTTCGGCGGCCCAGGTGAGCGCCCAGGTGGACGGCAGTCAGGCCGCCCTGGCGGACGCGGGAACGCTGATCCGCGAGGGCGACGCACTGATGCGCGAGGCCAGCGAAAGCCTGCAGCGGCTGTCACGGGAAGTGAGCGGCAGCGCCGCGTCCATGCAGGTGCTGGAAGCCCAGAGCGAGGCCATCACCGCGGTGCTCGACGTGATCAGTTCGGTGGCGGAGCAGACCAATCTGCTGGCCCTGAACGCCGCCATCGAGGCGGCTCGCGCGGGTGAGCACGGCCGGGGTTTCGCCGTGGTGGCGGACGAGGTGCGTGCCCTGGCCGGGCGCACGCGCAGCTCCACCGGCGAGATCGAGGCGATGATCCAGCGGCTCGGCCAACTGACCCGGGAAACCGCCGAGGGGCTGCGCGGCAGCCAGCGCCTGACCGCCGAGGGCGTGGACCTGGCCGGTCGCGCCAGCGGCGTGTTGGCCTCCATCACCGAAGCCATGGGGCAACTCGAACGCACCGGCCTGACCATCGCCCAGGCCGCCGCCCAGCAGCATGAAATGGTCTGTCGGGTGGACGAGTCGGTGGGCAAGGTGGGCGCGGTGGTGGAGCAGAACGCGCGGGACTGCGCCGAGCTGGAGGCGGCGTCCGACAGCCTGCAGCTACTCAGCGCCAGCCTCGGCGGAGCGGTGGGGGCGTTCCACCAGAGCCAGGGTGCCTGAGGCTTAGGGCGAGACCGGAGACTCGGGCCGCTGGAGCATGTCGATCAGCTTTTCCCGCAGCCAGCGCAGCATGGGGTCGCGGTCCAGACTGCGGTGCCAGCTCATGTACTCCTGCATCGCCGGCAACTCCACCGGCGGTGGCAGGATGCGCAGCGGCAGATTGCGCGCGTATAGCCGCGCAAGGCGGCTGTGCATGGTGGCGACGCGCTCCGTGCCGATCACCAGTTGGGGCAGGGTGTTGAAGTCGTGGGTGATGACCTCCAGGCGGCGCTTGCAGCCGTACTGGGACATGAACCACTCCTCGATGCCCGGTGTACGGCTGCGGCCGAAGGCGACGCTGACGTGCCCCAGCTCCAGGTAGCGCTCCAGGGTCAGGCGCTCACCGACGCTGGCGTTCTGGTCCCACACCACGCACACGTGCTGCTCCTCGAACAGCAGCTGGGAAGGGTGTTCCTTCACGACGTAGTGCTCCGGCGCGATCATCAGGTCCACCTCGCCGCGCATCAGCATCTCGACGGCGGTCTCGCCGGGGCTGATGAGTTCGAAGGTCACCTGGGGCGCCTCGTGGTTGATCTCGCGGATCACCTCGGCGAAGAGCACGCTGATCAGGTAGTCCGAGGCCATGATGCGGAAGTGCCGCTTGCTCTCGGAAATGTCGTAGACCGGCTTGGCAGTGATGGAGGTCTGGATCTTCAGCAGGACCTCGCGTACCGGGATTTCCAGTTCCTTGGCCAGCGGGGTGGGCATCATCTTGCGGCCCACCTGAACCAGCAGGTCGTCCTCGAAGTAGGTGCGCAGGCGGCCCAGCACACCGCTGGTGGCCGATTGGGTCATGTGCAGGCGGGCGGCGGCGCGGGTGATGTTCTGTTCTTCCAGCAGTACATCCAGAGCCACCAGGAGGTTCAGGTCCAGGTGCTTGAAGCGCATGTCAGGCGTCTCTTGTTGTATTTATTTTCGCGATACCCTGCATCCCGACTAACGATTAGTCAAATTGTTCCCGCCTTCCTAGCCTGTGCTTCCAAGGACCGCTCTGCGGTCCCCCTTCCCGAAAACGCTCGCCCGGGCCGCCGTGCTCGCGATGTCCCGTGCGTCACACAACAAGAACAAGGATTCATCCATGAGCGATATCAGCAAGGTACTCATCGTCGGTGGTGGCATCGGTGGTCTCTGCGCGGCCATCGCGCTGCGCCGCCAGGGCATCCCGGTGGACCTGGTGGAGATCAAGTCCGAGTGGACTGTCTACGGCGTCGGCATCATCCAGCAGAGCAACGTGGTGCGTGAAATGGCCCGACTCGGCGTTCTCGATCGCTATCTGGACGCCGCCTATGCCTTCGACGACGTGGGCATCTACGACCTGCAGGGCAACGCCCGGGTGCGGATCCCCGGTCAGCGACTGGCGGGCCCGGAGTACCCGGCCAACGTCGGCATTTCGCGCCTGGCCCTGCACCAGGTGCTGAGCGGCACCGCCATCGAACTCGGCGCCCAGGTGCGCCTCGGGCTCACGGTTGAGTCCTTCGAACAGGACGCCACGGGCGTCGACGTGACCTTCACCGACGGCAGCACCGGCCGCTACGACCTGGTGGTGGGCGCCGACGGCGTCTACTCGAAGATCCGCGGCATGCTCTTCGGTGAGACCTACACGCCGCGTTTCACTGGCCAGGCGGTGTGGCGCTACAACTTCCCCCGGCACAGTTCGATCGACCACCTGGCCAGCTACACCGGCGCCGAGGGCAACGCCGGCCTGGTGCCACTGGCCGACAACCTGATGTACATGTTTTCCACTTCCCACGAGCCGGGTAACCCCTGGTACGAGCCGGAGCATTTCGCCGAGCTGATGCGCGACCGCATCAAGCACATCGGCGGCCTGGTGGGCGAGTTGCGCGAGCAGATCACCGACAGCAGCCAGGTGGTGTACAAGCCCATGGAGGTGGTGTTCGTCGACGAGCCCTGGTTCAAGGGGCGCGTGCTGCTGATTGGCGACGCCGCCCACGCCACCACGCCGCACCTGGGGCAGGGCGCCGGCATGGCCATTGAGGACGCCCTGGTGCTGAGCCTGGAACTGGCCGGCGGCGGTTCGCTGGAAGCACGCCTGGAGCGCTTCATGGCGCGCCGCTTCGAGCGCTGCAAATACATCAGCGAGAACTCCATCCTCGCCGGGGATCGCGAGATGGCCCACGACGCCAGCTTCGACCGCATCGGTCTGACCAAGGCCATGCTGGCGCGCACCGCCGAGCCCATCTGAGCCCTCGGCCGGTCTGAACCCCCTTCCACTTCCCCCGCGCATCCGCCCTGGCGGATGCGCGGCCTTGTCTCATCCCCGAGGTCAGCGATCCATGATCGAGCTCACGGTCACGCGCAAACAGCAGGAAGCCGAAGGCGTCTGCAGTTTCGAACTTACTCGTGCTGACGGCGGCCCCTTGCCGCCGTTCAGCGCGGGCGCTCATATCGACGTACACCTGCCCAATGGCCAGGTGCGCCAGTACTCCCTGTGCAACCACCCGGACGAACGCCATCGCTACCTGATCGCGGTGCTGCTGGATCCTGCCTCCCGCGGCGGCTCCCGATCCATGCACGAGCAGGTGGCGGAGGGGGCGACGATCCGCATCGGCGAGCCGCGCAACCTGTTTCCGCTGGAGCCTTCTTCCGGCCGGACGCTGCTGTTCGCCGGCGGTATCGGGATAACCCCGATCCTGTGCATGGCCGAACGGCTGGCGACCGCCGGCACCGCCTTCGAGCTGCACTACTGCAGCCGCTCGCCGGAGCGGACCGCTTTCGTCGAACGCATCCGCGGCTCCGCCTTCCGCAGCCAGGTGGCCTTTCACTTCGACGACCAGGGTGAAGATCAGCGCTTGCGAGCATTCGAGCTCTTGGGCGGTTACCGCGCTGGCGATCACCTGTATGTGTGCGGTCCCGGCGGCTTCATGAACCACGTGCTCGACGAGGCCCGGCGGGCCGGTTGGCCGGAGGCCGGCCTGCACCGCGAGTACTTCTCCGCCGAGCCCGTGGCTGGGGGCGAGGAGGGGGCGTTCGAGGTACAGCTCGCCAGAGACGGACGCTGCTTCCAGGTGCCCGCAGGAATCAGCGTCGCGGATGTGCTACTGGAGGCTGGGATCGACCTGCCGCTGTCCTGCGAGCAGGGCATTTGCGGCACCTGCCTGACCCGCGTGCTGGAGGGGGAGCCGGAACACCGCGATATGTTTCTTACCGCCGCCGAGCAGGCGCAAAACGACCAGTTCACCCCTTGTTGTTCGCGCTCGCGTAGCCCTCGGCTGGTGCTGGATCTGTAGGAGCGATTTCATTCTCGAATGAAATCGCTCCCCCCAACACGGTCGGCACGCAAGGTGCGCCGCAAGCACCGCTTGTTTGGGAGCGCTTAGCGGCCCGGCAGCGGCCCCACGGCGGCGGCGATCACCGCCGCCTCGGTCTGCTCGCGACTCAGTGCCCCCAGCATGTACGACTTGAGCATATTGCTCTGGCGCAGGCGCGCGTAACCGTAGAGGGTCGACCACATGGCGATCAGGCGGCCCTGCAGACGGTCGTCATCGGTTTCCTCCAGGGCTTCGCGCAACGTGGTCGCGATGCCGCTGTAGACCTGGTGGAGCAGAGCGCCCAGCTCATCTTCGTCCTCGGCCTGCTGCAGCAGGCCCGAGTCGTACATCAGCAGGAACAGTCCCGGTTGCGCCTCGGCGAAGGCGAGGAAGGCGCGGCAGGCCGCCTGCGCCCTGTCCCCGGCCGTGCCGGTTTCCTGCGTCGCCTTGTCGTGGGCGTCCAGTAGCCGGCGGAAACCTTCACAGGCGCAGGCGCGCAACAGCGCATCGCGATCGGCGAAATGCCTGTAGGGCGCTCCTCTGGAAACCTCCAGCACCTGGGCCAGGTCGCGCAATGACAAGGCCTGGTAGCCCTGTTGCTCGACTGCCTCCAGCGCTGCGTCGATCAGTGATTGGCGCAGGTTTCCATGGTGGTACGCACGTGTCTCGTTCATGCCGAATAACCATTGACCGAAGTTGAGGGGATGACTAATGTGAGCGGTGCTTACATTGCTCGATCGGCCGTCCCGCGAGCCTGTTCTGCCGCTGCCACGGCGGGAAGGCGCGAGCATATCAGGGGGACGGGCGCTCGATGCAGGCAACTCTGTCGAAACGCCCATGAGGACAAGAACAAGATGAAATTCCTGAACAACACCTGGTACGTCGCCGCCTGGGACGATGAGGTCAAGACCGGCGAACTATTCGCCCGGACCCTGCTCAACGAGTCCGTGCTCTTCTTCCGGGACGAGGCCGGCAAGGTGCAGGCCATCCACAACCGTTGCCCGCACCGTTTCGCGCCGCTGTCCATGGGCACGCTGTGCGACGGCCAGGTGCGCTGTGCCTACCACGGACTGGAGTTCGACGGCAGCGGCGCCTGCACTCGCAATCCCCATGGTGATGGCGCCATCCCCCGGGCGGCGCGGGTACGGGCCTTCCCGGTGGTGGAGAAACACAGCGTCATCTGGATCTGGATGGGCGACGTGGAGGCGGCGGACGAGGCATCGATCCCGGACTTCGGCTGCATGGACCCGACCCGCTACTACGTCGCCAAGCGATACCTGCATGCGCGGGCCAACTACGTGCTGGAGTCGGACAACATCCTCGATCTGTCCCACATCCAATATCTGCATCCGAGCACCCTCGGCAGCAGTGATGTCAGCCAGGCAATCACCCGCGTCGAGCAGCAGGGCGAGACGATCTGGTCGTACCGCCAGACCGTCGCCGAGATCATGCCGGACTTCCTCTACGGCGCCATGGGCATCGCCCACGGCACGCCGGTGGACCGCTGGATCGACGTGCGCTGGGACGCTCCGGCCAATATGCTCCTGCTGGCCGGCGCGGTGCCTACCGGGCAGCCGCGCGCCCAGGGCCGGGAAACCCCGCTGCCGCACTTGTTCACCCCGGAGACCGACACCACCACCCACTACTGGTTCTCCTTCCCCATCCCCCGCGAGATGGGCGAGCTGGGTGAGCGCATCGCCGAGGAGCAGGTGTCCGCCCTCAACCAGCCGTTCAGCACGGAGGACCTGCCAATGCTCGAAGCCCAGCAGGGGATGATCGGTGACGCCGATTTCTGGTCCCTGAAGCCGGTCCTGTTGCACGGCGATGCAGCCGCGGTGCGCGCCCGCCGTGTGCTGGACAAGCTGATCGCCGACGAGCAGGCGGCCCGGATCGACGTGCGCGCGGTCCAGGCCTGAGTATCCCGGCGGGCGATACCTCGCATCGCCACTCGCGATTGGTTGGGGCCGGCACGCCATGGCAGCCTGCGCCCCAACAGCATTTCCGAGACCGGCCGTGCCCGACGATCTGAACTACCTCTGCCACGACGACCAGTTGGAGGAGGGCCGTGCCCGTGGGTTCGACCCCTGGGGTCATGGCCGTGACACCGTGCTCGCCCTGCGCTGGCGCGGCCAGGTGCGGGTCTACCGCAACCTCTGCCCGCATCTGGACGTGGCCATGCAGTACCGCAAGGACCGCTTCATGTCCGGAGATGGACAGCACATCGTGTGCTTCGCCCATGGCGCGCTGTTCCGTCCCGACAACGGCTTCTGCGTGCTCGGCCCGTGCCTCGGCCAGTCGCTGCAGACCCTTGCGGTAACGACCGATGCCGAGGGCGGTCTGTGGCTGGAGGGGCTTGCCAATACGGAGGAGCCGGTGTGCGCTTCCACGGTCTCGACCTGAACCTGCTGGTGGTGCTCGATGCGTTGTTTCTCGAGCGCCACGTCACCCGGGCGGCCAACCGCCTGCACCTGACCCAGTCGGCGGTGAGCGCCGCCCTGGGCCGATTGCGCGAACACTTCCAGGACCCGTTGTTCGTCCTGGTGGGTGGGCGCATGCTGCCCACTGCACTGATGCAGCGCCTTCACCCCGACATCCACCAGGTGCTGGACGGCGCGCGCGGGATCGCCTTCGCCAACGTCCGCTTCGAGCCCGGGCAAGCCCGGCGACGCTTCCGCATCATGGCCTCCGACTATGTGATGGCGGTGCTGCTGCCGGCGCTGCGCCAGCTCCTGGCCCAGGTGGCGCCCGGGGTGGACCTGCAGTTGCTCAGTCTGGTCCCGCAGCGCGGCGGCGAGGCCGGCGGCCTGGTGGACGAGGCTCTGGAGCAACGGCACTGCGACCTGGTGATCCTGCCCCATGCCCACGGCTCCGAACGCCATCCGCGACAGTCCCTGTTCGAGGATGGCTTCAGCGTCATCGCCTGCGCAGACAACCCGGCGCTGGCCGAGGGCCTGACGCTGGACCTGTACCTGGCGGCGCCCCATGTGGTGCGTGAGACGGGGTGCGGCGCCCAGGGCAGCATGGAGGCGGAATTCCTCGCCGGCCAGGGCCTGGACCGGCGCGTCGCGGTGGCCGTCGAACAGTTCGGGCTGATCCCCGAGTTTGTCGTCGGTGGCCCATGCCTGGCGACCCTCCACAGCCGCCTGGCGCGACTCTACGCACGGCGCTTCCCGCTGCGCCTGCTGGACCCGCCGCTGGGGTTCCCTGCCACCCGCCAGGTGCTGCAGTGGCACGCCTGCCAGGACGGCGACCCGGCGTTGGTCTGGCTGCGTGGACTATTGGCGGAAGTGGCCGCCTGACGCGCGCGGCCATCAATTTCCTTCATGCCCGGCCAGCAGCAAACTTCACTTCCCGCACTCCGGGGGCGCTGGGTAGCGTGATGGCACGACAACAAGAGGCCAGACCGCCATGCCCAGACTCCACGTCCACTGCAAGACCCTGTTCACCGGCCTGGAAGACCAGCCCCGCCACGACCAGGCGCTGATCATCGAAGACGGCCTGTTCAGCCATGTCGGCACCCGCGCGAGCGCCCCGCAGCCGCTGCCGGGGGAAACCCTGATCGACACCGGCGAGCACTTCGTCATGCCCGGTCTGGTGGATGTCCACACCCACCTGGTGTTCGGCAACGCCAAGAGCGAGGAGGACATCGACCTCCACGTCTCGGCGGAATTCCGCGCCCTGCGCGGCCTGTTCTTCGCCCAGCACGTGCTGGCCGCCGGCTACACCTCGGTGGTGGTGCCCGGGGACGCCGGCCAGTGCAGCATTGCGGTGCGCGACGCCATCAACGCCGGCCTGTTCACCGGCCCGCGCATCGCCGCCAGCAGCAACGTGATCGCCAACCGCCAGAGCCTCAACGACTGGTTCCCCAGCTGGGTCGGCACGCCGGAATACTTTACCGGACGTCTGTGCGCCACCCGTGACGAGCAGATCGCCGAAATCCGCCGCCAGGCCAAGGATGGCGTCGACCTCATCAAGATCGCCATGGACGGCACCCAACGCCGGGCCAATGGCGAACACATCGCCGCCTTCACGGAGGCGGAGACCCGCGCGATGGTCGAAGAGGCCCATCGCCTCGGCAAGAAGGTGGCGGTGCATGCCTACGGCCGCGAAGCGGTGCTCTACGCCGCCCGCGCCGGGGTCGACGTGATCTTCCACGCGTTCTTCCTCGACGACGCCTGCATCGAGGCGATGCTCGAATCCGGCAGCCACCTGGCGCCCACCTTCACCATGCTGGCTAACAACGTCGAGTTCGCCGAGGACTACGAGCCCTCCACCCGCAGCGGATACGCGGCCATGCAACAGCGGGTGATCGACATTGGCTGCCGCAACCTGCGCCGCGCACGGGAGGCCGGCGTGCCCTTCATGACCGGCAGCGACAGCGGCTTCGCCATCACGCCGTACGGCGAATGGCATGCGCGGGAGATCGAGATACTGGTGGACTGGCTGGGCTTCACCCCGGCCGAGGCGCTGCGCGCGGCCACTTCCGTCTCGGCGCGCATGCTGTCGGCCACGCAACCGGTGGGCGCCATCGAGGTGGGGCGGCGGGCTGACTTCATCCGTGTCGACGGCTCGCCCCTGGAGAACGTCGCGATCCTGCAGGAGCGCGATCGCATTCGCGGCGTCTACCTCGGCGGGCAGCGTATGGAGCCCCAGGTGCCGGGCTACGACCCCTACAAGGTGAGCGACTTCAACACCGTCAAATGGGCCGAGCTGCATACCCGGCAGCGTGCGGTGGCGGCTGGCAAGCGTCCCGTCCCGGCGCGGGGATGACCGGCATGCGCAGACTCACTCTGGAACTGGCCTCGCTGATGGTCGATGCCGCTCTCGCCGAAGGCCGGCGGCTGGCCCTGCAGCCCCTGTGCGTGGCAGTGCTGGATTCCGGCGGGCACCCGCTGGCGCTCAAGCGCGACGAGCGCGCCAG
>NZ_SSOL01000042.1:0-34437 GCF_029871275.1 Pseudomonas sp. BN414 | reverse complement strand
GAACCCGGCGCCCGAGTACCCCGCCTTCGCCCAACGGCGCGGCTGGGAAGGCACCGTGCTGCTGCGCGTGCATGTGCTCGCCACGGGCCTGCCGAGCGAGGTCCAGGTGCAGAAAACCAGCGGCCGCGAACTGCTCGACGAGGCCGCGGTGCGCGCGGTCAAGCGCTGGACCTTCGTGCCGGCCAAGCAGGGCGAGGTCGCCCGCGACGGCTGGGTCAGCGTGCCCATCGATTTCAAATTGAACTGATTCAGCGCCTTTGCCTGTAGAGAGGAATTCACCATGGACCTGTTAACCAACCCCTTCGCCTCCATCGAGCACCTGGTGATCTGGCTGCTCATCGGCTTCTCCGTCGTCACCTGGGGCCTGGCCCTGGTCAAGGGCATCCAGTTCGCCCGCCTGAAGCGCCGCGACCGTCAGTTCCAGAAGCGCTTCTGGAGCGCCACCAGCCTGGACAGCGCCGCCGAGCAGCTGCAGCAGCACGCCGGCGCCGCCGCCCACGTGGCCCACGCCGGCTTCGCCGCGATCCAGGTGCAGGGCGGCCAGCCCGGCGACCTGAGCCAGGCGATCAACCATCAGGACCGCCTGGAACGCGCCCTGCGCCAGCAGATCCAGCGCGAACGGCGTTCCCTGGAATCGGGCCTGGCGGTGCTCGCCTCGATCGGCTCCACCTCGCCCTTCATCGGCCTGTTCGGCACCGTCTGGGGCATCATGGAAGCCTTGAAGGGCATCAGCGCGGCCGGCTCGGCCAGCCTGGAAACCGTGGCCGGACCGATCGGCGCGGCGCTGGTCGCCACCGGCGTGGGCATCGCCGTCGCGGTGCCGGCGGTGCTGGTTTACAACTACTTCCTGCGCAGCCTGAAGCTCACCGCCGCCGACCTCGACGACTTCGCCCACGACTTCTACCTGCTGGCGCAGAAGAGTGCCTTCAAGCTGCTCGTCAACCCGGCCCCGGCACGTGCCGCCGGCGCCGTGAAGGAGGCCTCCTGACATGGCCTTCTCCACCCAGGACAACGACGAAGTCCTTTCCGAGATCAACGTCACCCCGCTGGTGGACGTGATGCTGGTGCTGCTGGTGGTGTTCATCGTCACCGCGCCGCTCTTGACCAACGCCATCCCGATCAACCTGCCGAAGACCGAGGCCGTGGCCCCGCCCGAGCAGAAGGACCCGCTGGTGGTGAGCATCGACGGCGCCGGGAAGCTGTTCATCAACAAGGACGAAATCCAGCCCGACCTGCTGCAGACCAGCCTGGAAGCCGCCAAGGCCAAGGACCCGGAACTGCGCGTGCAACTGCAGGCCGACGATCAGGTGGACTACGGCGCCGTGGCCCGCGCCATGGCCTCCATCGAGCGGGCAGGAATCACCAAGCTCGCGGTGATTACCGCGCGCTGACGGGCAGCGCAATTCGTAGGTTGGTCTGAGCTACGCGAAGCCCAACGAGCGAACTTGATGCCGCGCGGTGTTGGGCCTCGCTGCGCTCGGACCAACCTACGGCGTTCTGCGCTGACAGGCTTTGGTCGCCTCTCTTCAGGCAGGGGAGAGGCGGCCTTTTTATTGGTAGTAGGTTGTGGCAGAGCGTAGTGAAGCCCAACGAGCGAACCTGACGCCCTGCAATGTTGGGCTTCGCTGCGCTCAGCGCCAACCTACGGTGCTTCCTGCTCTGCGCATTGCAGACTGGATCGTTAACCTAACCGTAACGGTCAGTTCGCGGGCTTGATTGATGACCCACCGGTCGCGCTCCTAAGGTTCGCTCCACGACAGCGGAACTCGTGGAGCCACCATGACAACAAGACCTTCTCCCCCGCCGCAGTGGTCGCGTCGGCGCGCCGAAAAGCAGCGTCGCCTCGACCGGGTGCAGAACCTCGCCGATGGCGTCGTGCTGCCCAGCGAACGGATCGTCGAAGCCCTCGAAGCACTGATCGCCCCCGGCGACCGCGTGGTGCTCGAAGGCAACAACCAGAAGCAGGCGGATTTCCTTTCCCGCTCATTGGCCAAGGCCGATCCCGGGCGCCTGCACGACCTGCACATGATCATGCCCAGCGTCAGCCGCGCCGAGCACCTCGATCTCTATGAACGCGGCATCGCCCGCAAGCTCGACTTCTCCTTCGCCGGCCCGCAGAGCCTGCGCATTGGCCAATTGCTGGAAGACGGCCTGCTGGAAGTCGGCGCCATCCACACTTACATCGAGCTCTACTCGCGCCTGCTGGTGGACCTGATTCCCAACGTCGCCCTGGTGGCCGGCTTCATGGCCGACCGTGAAGGCAACATCTACACCGGCCCGAGCACCGAAGACACGCCGGCGCTGGTGGAGCCCACCGCGTTCAGCGACGGCATCGTCATCGTCCAGGTCAACGAGCTGGTGGACGATGTGCGCGACCTGCCACGCGTGGACATCCCCGCGTCCTGGGTCGACTTCGTGGTGGTCGCCGACAAGCCCTTCTACATCGAGCCGCTGTTCACCCGCGACCCGCGTCACATCAAGCCGGTGCACGTGCTGATGGCGATGATGGCGATCCGTGGCATCTACGAGAAACACAAGGTCCAGTCGCTCAACCATGGCATCGGCTTCAATACCGCCGCCATCGAGCTGATCCTGCCCACCTACGGCGAATCCCTCGGCCTCAAGGGCAAGATCTGCCGGAACTGGACGCTCAACCCGCACCCGACCCTGATCCCCGCCATCGAGACCGGCTGGGTGGAGAGCGTGCACTGCTTCGGCACCGAGCTGGGCATGGAGGACTACATCGCCCAGCGCCCGGACGTGTTCTTCACCGGTCGCGACGGCTCGCTGCGCTCCAATCGGATGATGTGCCAGCTGGCCGGGCAATACGCGGTGGACCTGTTCATCGGCGCCACCCTGCAAGTGGATGGCGACGGCCATTCCTCCACCGTCACCCGTGGCCGTCTCGCCGGATTCGGTGGTGCGCCGAACATGGGCCATGACCCGCGCGGACGCCGCCATGCCACCCCCGCCTGGCTCGACATGACCGAGCCGGTGACCCTGCTGGAGCGCGGCAAGAAGCTGGTGGTGCAGATGGTCGAGACCTTCCAGGAAGGCGGCAAACCCACTTTTGTCGAGACGCTGGACGCCGTCGATGTGGCGAAGAAGGCCGGCATGCCCCTGGCGCCGGTGATGATCTACGGCGACGACGTCACTCACCTGCTCACCGAGGAAGGCATCGCCTACCTCTACAAGGCGCGCAGCCTCGAAGAGCGCCGCGCGATGATCGCCGCGGTTGCCGGCGTCACCGCCATCGGCCTGCGCCATGACCCGAAAGAGACCCTGCGCATGCGTCGCGAAGGGTTGATCGCATTGCCGGAAGACCTCGGCATCCGTCGTACACAAGCCACGCGGGAACTGCTGGCGGCGAAGAGCATCGCCGAACTGGTGGAGTGGTCCGGCGGCCTTTACAACCCCCCGGCCAAGTTCAGGAGTTGGTGATGAGCGCACTGATTGCACGCAATGCCGACCTGCCGCTGGCCGACTGGCTGGCGGACCTGGCGGTGGACGCCCTGATCGACGAAGCCGACCTGTCGCCCAAGCCGGCACTGGTGGACCGCCGTGGCAGCGGCGCCCACAGCGACCTGCACCTGGGCCTGATGCACGCCTCGGCGTTGTCCCTCTGGCCCTGCTTCAAGCAGATGGCCGAGGCGGCGCGGGCGCATGGCGAAGTCGGTCAACCGCTGCGCGAAGCGCTTGGCCGCATCGGCCGTGAAGGCGAAGCGGCGATGCTCGCCATCACCGGCGGAGTGAACACCCACCGCGGCGCCATCTGGGCCCTCGGCCTGCTGGTGGCCGCCATGGCGCTGAAACCCGAGAGCCGCGATGCCCATGCCATCGCCCTGCGCGCGGCGCGCATCGCCCTGATCGACGATCGCGCGGTGCCCCACAGCGACAGCCACGGTGCGCAGGTCGCCCGCCGCTACGGTGCCCGTGGCGCGCGGGAAGAAGCCCAGCTCGGCTTCCCCGCCGTGATCGAACAGGGCCTGCCGCAACTGGCGCGCAGCCGGTCGGCTGGTGCGGGTGAGCAGAACGCCCGCCTCGATGCGCTGCTGGCGATCATGGCCACCCTGGCCGACACCTGCGTGCTCTGGCGCGCCGGCCTGGAAGGCCTCACCGCCATGCAGCAGGGCGCCCGCGCCGTGCTCGATGCCGGTGGCAGTGCCAGCCTCGCCGGCCGCCGCCAACTGCGCGCGCTGGATGCCCGCCTGCTGCAACTCAACGCCTCGCCAGGCGGTGCCGCCGATCTGCTGGCCGCCTGCCTGTTCCTCGATAAAGCCGGGAGCCTGTGACCATGGAAACCCTGTCCTTCCAATTCCCCGCCGGGCAGCCGGCACGCGGCCGCGCACTGGTTGGCTGCGTCGGCTCCGGCGACCTCGAAGTGCTGCTGGAACCCGGCAGCGCCGGCACCCTGTCGATCCAGGTCGTGACCTCGGTGAACGGCAGCGGGCCGCGCTGGCAGCAACTGTTCCAGCGCCTGTTCGACGGCCAGTCGCTGCCAGCCTTGAACATCGACATCCACGACTTCGGCGCCACCCCGGGTGTGGTGCGCCTGCGCCTGGAGCAGGGCCTCGAGGAGATTGCACATGACTGATACCGCACGCCTGCTCGAAGCCCGCAGCTTCGTCGAACTCGGTGCCCGCCAGCGCGCCCGCGAGCTGCTGGATGCTGGCAGCTTCCGTGAACTCATCGGGCCCTTCGACCGGGTCATTTCCCCCTGGCTGCCGCAACAGGGCATCGTGCCCCAGGCCGACGACGGTGTCGTGGTCGCCAAGGGCAGCATCAAGGGCCAGCCCGCGGTGATCGCCGCCATCGAAGGCGCCTTCCAGGGCGGCAGCATGGGCGAGGTTGGCGGCGCGAAGATCGCCGGGGCGCTGGAGTTGGCGGCCGAGGACAACCGCCAGGGCATTCCGACCTGCGCCGTGCTGCTGCTGGAGACCGGTGGCGTACGTTTGCAGGAGGCCAACTTGGGTCTGGCCGCGATTGCGGAAATCCAGGCGGCCATCGTCGAGCTGCGGGCCTTCCAGCCGGTGATCGGCCTGGTCGCCGGTCCCGTGGGTTGCTTTGGCGGCATGTCGATCGCCGCCGGACTGTGCAGCCACCTGATCGTCACCCGCGAAGCGCGCCTGGGCCTCAACGGCCCACAGGTGATCGAACAGGAAGCCGGCCTTTCGGAATACGACTCCCGCGACCGCCCCTTCATCTGGAGCCTCACCGGTGGCGAGCAGCGCATGGCCAGCGGACTGGTGGACGCCTATGTCGCCGATGACATCGAGGCCATCCGCGAAACCCTGCAGATGTTGCTCGCGCAACCCGAACAGAGCCTGCCGCGCAGTCGACGGCACGCCTGGTTCCTCGAACGCCTGGCGCAACTCGGGGATGACTGCGAACAACTGGACGCCGCCGCTGTGCGTGCCCTCTACCAAGGAGACCGGACATGAGCCGTGGACTGAACTGGCTGCAAGGCCTTGCCGGCGGCGAAACCCTGCAAGGCTTCCCGGCCTCGGTGAAGGTGATCGACGGTGAGCTGGGTAATCGCGCTGCGCGCTTCATCGCCGTAGTGCCCGATTCGCAGAACCCTTTCCCCCGCGCCCGCAATGGCGAGGTCGGTTTGCTGGAAGGCTGGGCCCTGGCCAAGGCCGTGGATGAGGCCATCGAAGCCGACCGTGAGGGCGCCAAGCGCGTCCTCGTGGCCCTGGTGGATGTGCCCAGCCAGGCCTATGGCCGCCGCGAAGAAGCGCTGGGTATTCACCAGGCCTTGGCCGGTGCCGTGGACGCCTATGCCCGCGCCCGTCTCGCCGGCCACCCGGTGATCGGCCTGCTGGTGGGCAAGGCCATGTCCGGCGCCTTCCTCGCCCATGGCTACCAGGCCCAACGCCTGATCGCCCTGGATGACGGCGGCGTGATGGTCCACGCCATGGGCAAGGCCGCTGCCGCGCGCATCACCCTGCGCAGCGTGGAAGAGCTGGAAGTGCTGGCCGCCAAGGTGCCGCCGATGGCCTACGACCTGGAGAACTACGCATCCCTCGGATTGCTGTGGAAGCGGGTCGCCGTGGGCGATGCGGAGCAGCCGAACGAAGACGATATCGGTCGGGTGCGCGAGTGCCTGCAACGGGCGGTGGAAGACATTGGTTCGAGTACCGATCTTGCCGGTCGGCTGGGCGCGGAGAATCGCGCGGCGTCGTCGCGTGTCAGGGAGATGCTTCGGGCGCAGTGGTAGCAATCGTTGGGCTTCGCATCGCTCAGCCACAACCTACGGGTCCTGCGTAGGTTGGGCTGAGCTACGCGAAGCCCAACATCCCGCCGCATAGAAACATCAAGGAGCCACGAATGAACAAGACTCCAAAACCCCACGACCTGCTCTGGGGCATGTCCATCGACCAGCTGCCCGCCGACGCCCCTGTCTGGGCGCAGCAGGCCCTGGCTGCTGGTCACCCCGTGGTGGTGCGT
This sequence comes from Pseudomonas sp. BN414, assembly GCF_029871275.1. NCBI lineage: Bacteria > Pseudomonadati > Pseudomonadota > Gammaproteobacteria > Pseudomonadales > Pseudomonadaceae > Pseudomonas > Pseudomonas sp. BN414. The sequence continues at coordinate 27,987 of NZ_SSOL01000042.1, read as the reverse complement.
CGTGCGCTCTGCGAACCTGGCCTTGTTGCCGTTGGCATCCGGGGCACCAGCCGCGACCAGCGCCTGGCGGCCTTCATGCCGACTCATTCCATCCAGCGTGTGCTCAGCCCCGAACAGCTTCGACCCCGGGCGGCCGCTGATTTCCCTGCACTGCGCGCGCTGGAAATCGTCGCGCCGATACTGTCTGCCTCAGGCTTTCCCTGGGGCCCGACGGGAAGCGTCGGCTTCCAGCTCGCCACCGGTATTGCCGTATTGCACGAGGCCAGCGACCTCGACCTGATCCTGCCTGCTCGCAATCCCTTCAGCCGCCAGCACGCCCGCGCATTGCTTGCGGCACTGGCCGACGCGCCCTGCCGCATCGACCTGCAACTGGAAACGCCGAATGGCGCCGTGGCCTTGCGCGAGTGGGCCGGCGAGGCGCGGCGGGTGCTGTTGAAATGCGCCGAAGGGGCCCGACTTGTGGATAACCCCTGGCTGCCCCTGGAGTGCGCGGCGTGAGCAGCCTGTTCGCCTTCCCCGGCCAGGGCGCGCAACAGGTGGGTATGCTCCATCAGTTGCCGCCGGAGGTCGCCGCCAGCCTGGTCGAGGCCAGCGATGTGCTGGGAGAGGACGTGCTGGCGCTGGATTCGGAAGAAGCCCTGCAATCCACCCGCGCAGTGCAACTCTGCCTGCTGGTGGCCGGTGTTTCCTGTGCACGCTTGCTGCTCCAGCGCAGCCCGGCACCGGACTACGTGGCGGGTCTTTCCATCGGCGCCTATGCCGCAGCGGTGATCGCCGGTTCGCTGGACTTTGCCGATGCCCTGCGCCTGGTGACGCTGCGTGGCGAGCTGATGCAGCGCGCCTATCCACAGGGCTTCGGCATGACCGCCATTCTCGGTCTCGATCAGGCGACCGTGGAGCGGCTGCTGGCCGAGTCTGAAGGGCCGGTTTATCTCGCCAACATCAACGCCGAGAACCAGTTGGTGATTGCCGGGAGCGAGACGGCCATGGCTGCGGTCGCCGAACGCGCCCGCGGGCTTGGCGCCGGTGCGGCGAAGCGCCTGACGATGAGCGTGCCGTCCCACTGCGAACTGCTGAATGAGCCCGCCCGCGAGCTGGCTGCCGCCTTTGCCGGTGTGGAATTGCGCCGCCCGGCCATTCGCTACCTCAGCGGCACGACAGCGCGGCCGGTGTTCGACCCTGAACGCCTGCGAGACGACCTCGCCTTCAACATGTGCCGCGTCATCGACTGGCACGGCACGCTGCGCACTGCCTATGAGCGCGGGGTGCGTCTGCACATCGAACTACCGCCTGGTGCCGTGCTCAGCGGCCTGGCGCGAAGGGTGTTCGACCAAGGTACGGTGATCGCCTTCCAGGGCGCCCGTCTGGATACGCTGGACGCCCTGCTGCGTGAGGAGGTAAGCCGGACCCGATAACGCCGTGTGCTTCGAAGGACAAGAACAATCAACTTCGACCCCAATACGAGGGCAGCAACAATGATCGTCTACGGTGTGGCCTTGCTGGCCGTCTGCACACTTGCCGGTGTCGTCATCGGCGACTTCCTCGGCGTCCTGTTGGGCGTCAAATCCAATGTCGGCGGCGTCGGCATCGCCATGATCCTGCTGATCTGCGCGCGTCTCTACATGCATCGCCACGGCGGTATGACCAAGGAGTGCGAGTTCGGCGTGGGCTTCTGGGGCGCGATGTACATCCCGGTGGTGGTGGCCATGGCCGCACAACAGAACGTCGTCACTGCGCTGCATGGCGGCCCGGTGGCGCTGATCGCAGCGGTAGGCTCGGTGCTGCTCTGCGGCGCGACCATCGCCCTGATCAGCCGCACCAACAAGGGTGAACCGCTGGCAAAGGAGTCCCTTGAGCCCGGCGTGAATGCCGCCCCGGCAGGAGGTCGCTGAAATGTGGGACATCATCGAGAAAGCCCTGGAGCACAACGGCCTGATCACTGCCTTCGCCGTGGTCGGCGGGATCATGTGGCTGTCGGTCCTGCTGTCGAAGTACCTCACGTTCGGCCGTGTCCACGGCTCGGCCATCGCCATCGTCATCGGCCTGGTGCTGGCCTGGGTCGGCGGCACCATCACCGGCGGACAGAAAGGGCTGGCCGACCTCGCCCTGTTCTCCGGCATCGGCCTGATGGGTGGCGCCATGCTGCGTGACTTCGCCATCGTCGCCACGGCCTTCGAGGTACAGGCCACCGAAGCGCGCAAGGCCGGGATGATCGGTGCCGTATCGCTGCTGCTGGGTACGGTGCTGCCTTTCATCGTCGGAGCATCGGTGGCGTGGATGTTCGGTTACCGCGATGCGGTGAGCATGACCACCATCGGCGCCGGTGCGGTGACCTACATCGTCGGTCCGGTGACCGGTGCGGCGCTTGGTGCGAGTTCGGATGTAATGGCGCTGTCCATCGCCACGGGGTTGATCAAGGCGATCCTGGTGATGGTCTTCACCCCGGTCTCGGCGCGCTTGCTCGGCCTCGACAATCCGCGCTCGGCGATGGTCTTCGGCGGTCTCGCCGGCACCGTTTCCGGAGTGACCGCAGGGCTTGCCGCGACGGACCGGCGGCTGGTGCCCTACGGTGCGCTGACGGCGACTTTCCACACGGGTCTGGGTTGCCTGATGGGGCCGTCGATCCTGTACTTCTGCGTGCGCGGCCTGGTGGGCTGAACCCCGCCTGCCGTACTTCTCGCCCCGGCCATGTGCCGGGGCGTTTTCATTTCAGCCTTCGTTGCGCAGGCTGTACATCCGGCACTCGGCGACCAGCGCCAGCAGGTTCGGATCACGCTCGCGAGCCTTCAGGAATACGACGCCTATGTGCTGTTGCACGCGATAGCGTTCGCGCAGGCGGATCAGCTTCACGCGGTTCTCGTAGACCGCCGCGATGCGTCCCGGCAGCAGCGCGTAGCCGACGCCTGAGCTGACCATGCTGAGCAGGGTGAAGATGTCGTTCACCTGCATGGCCACCTTGGGTTCGAAGCCGGCCTGCTGGAACACTCGCGCGCCATCGCGGTGAGTGGCGAAGCCCTGGGTCAGGGTGATGAAGGTGGAGCCGGCGAGGTCTGCCAGGTCCACTTCTTCCTGGTCGGCGAAGGGCGAATCGGTGGGAACGGCGAGGAATATATCGTCGGAGAACAACGGCAGATGCTCGCAATCCGGATCGCTCACGCTCTCATCCAGGGAGACGAGGATGGCGTCCAATTCGAGGTTCTTCAGGCGGTAGAGCAGGTCGACGTTGGAGCCCAGGGTCAGGTCGATGTTCAGCTCGCTGCGCCGCAGTTTCAGGCCCATCACCAATTGCGGCACCGTCTTCACCGTCAGCGAATAGAGCGCGCCGAGCTTGAAGCGCTCGGCGGAAAAGCCGGCCGCCTCGCGGGTCAGGCGCACCATGTCGACGGCGTCCTGGATCAACTTCTGCGCTTTCTCTTCCAGCACAAAGGCGCTTTCCAGCGGCGTCAGGTTGCGGCCTTCATGCTTGAACAGCGGGCAGCGCAGGGCGCTTTCCAGGGAATGGATGGCGCGGTGCACGCTGACGTTGCTGGTGTTCAATTCGGCCGCTGCGCGGGACAGATTGCCGCTGCGCATGAAGGCGAGGAAGGTTTCCAGCTTCTTCAGGGTCAGTTCTTCGTCGATCTGCATGGGCGCTCGGATGCCTTCCGTAGGATGGGTGGAGCTTGCGATACCCATCAACCCCGCCGATGGGTATCGCTCCGCTCCACCCATCCTACAGGGCAGCCTTCTCCGCGCGGAGGCGACCTTTAGTGAATAAGCTAATAATGCATAAGCAAATAAATTCTTATTCCTTAACAGATATATGAAGAGCACCTAGACTGCCCAACATCGAAATTCAGCAAGGAGGGCTCGCCATGCGCAGCCAGGCCATTCGCTACCTGATCCTGCCGGGATGGCAGGGCTCCCCCGACGAGCATTGGCAAAGCCATTGGCAACGCAGCCTGCCCAATGCCAGCCGGGTCGAGCAGGCCGACTGGAGCAACCCGGACCGCGCGTCCTGGGTGGAGGCGCTGGAGCGCGCCATCGATGCCGAACGTACCCCGGTGATCCTCATCGCCCACAGCCTGGGCTGCGTGACCGTGGCCCACTGGGCCGCGCAGTCCGACCCGGATGTGCTGCGCCGCGTGCGTGGCGCGCTGCTGGTCGCTCCGGCGGATGTGCAGCGCCCTGGTTGCCCGGAGCCGCTCAAGGGTTTTGCGCCCATCCCGAAGGACCTGCTGCCGTTCCCGACGCTGTTGGTGGGGTCGGACAACGACCACGCCGCCAGTCCCCAGCGGGCGTTGGAAATGGCCCGCACCTGGGGCGCCGAAGCGGCGATCCTCACCGGTGCCGGGCATATCAACGTGAAGTCCGGTCACAGCACCTGGGAGCAGGGCTTCGCCCATCTGTATCGCCTGCAGGCACGGGTCGAACAGCTTGCTCGCCGCCGCGCCTGAGAACCTGTCCAGGATCGGCTGCGCGTTGGAATAACTGCGTTGAAAACGGCTTCTGGCTTGCTCATTACAGCTCCGCCGCGCCTGATCTGATTCACCACCTATTCAGCAATACGCCAGGGCCCGCTGCGTTGCAGCCGGGGCCCGGTGGGAGATTTTGTCATGAGCAAGGAAACCCCCGGCCAGCCACTGCTGACCTTCGCCGACGCCGACCGCAGCCCCCTGAGTATCCGGGCACGTGCCCTGGTATTCGTCGATGCGCGCTCGCGCCAGTTGCGCGAGGAGGTCGACCAGTTGGCGCCCAGTGCGCTGCCGGTGCTGATCCAGGGCGAAACCGGTACCGGCAAGGAGTTGCTGGCCCGGCAGATCCACCGTTCCAGCGACCGTCCCGGCCTGTTCGTGGCGGTGAGCTGCAGCGCCATCAGCAAGGCTTACGCCGAGGCCGAACTGTTCGGCCACGCACCAGGCGCCTACAGCGGTTCGGCCAGCAGCCGCGCCGGCTGGTTCGGTTCGGCGAACGGCGGGACGCTCTACCTCGATGAGATCGGCGACCTGCCGCTGCCCTTGCAGGCCAAGTTGCTGTCCGCCTTGGAGAGCCGCGAGGTGATCCGCGTCGGCGCCCATCAGCCGACCCCGGTGGACGTGCGTCTGGTGGCGGCCACCAGCATCGACCTGGCCAAGGCGGTGAATGCCGGCAAGTTCAACGCACGGCTGTATCAGTATCTCGATGAAGGCCGAGTGGAACTGCCGCCGCTGCGCGAACGCCCGGACGACATTCTGCCGCTGGCCGAGTACTTCCTCGGCATCTACGCCCAGCGGCTGGACTTGCCGCTGCCGCTGATCAGCGCATCAGCCCAGGCGGCGCTTGAGGCTTACCCCTGGCCGGGCAATACCCGAGAACTGGAGAACAGCGTGCACTTCGCGCTGCTGGTCAGCGCGGGCGACGAGATCCTACCCGAGCACCTCAACCTGCCCCCATTGCCGGGCTATGCGCAGCTCGCGGTGCAGCTGCGCCGGCTGGCGGCAAACGATGCCGAGCGCGATCACCTGCGGCAGCTGCTGACTGAAGTGCTGGCAGGGTAGGCGTAATGCGGACGTAGGGTGGACCACACTTCATCGGTCCACCGTTCGGGGTGTCGGCGGGCGCTATTCGTGCAAGTAGTAGAGCTTGTTGATGATGGTCCAGCGGCCGCCGATCTTCAGCAGTGATAGGTAGTCGGTGAAACGCATGTCGGCGTAGTCATCGACCACCTTGGCCGAGGCGCTGTCGCCGGTGATGTCCAGCGACTGGACTTCCCAGACGGGCGTTTCGCCTTCTGCCAGCACCGGCCCGGCATCGCCCAGGGCGCCTGCGAAATCATCCACCGAGAGCCATTCGAGGTCGCCATGGTAGTGGCCGATGATGCGGCAGTCCGGGTGAAAGGCGCTGCGCAGGCGGTCCAGGTCCGCGAAGACCATGCCCTCGACGTAGTTACGCAGGACCTGGTGAATGCTGTCCCGATCGGTTTGCTGGGTGGTCATTTCACGCGCTCCTCCGCTGCCGCCAAGTCAGGCAAATCGAAAGGTTAGCCGTCCCGCTGCGGGGTGAGCGATCCGTTCGGCATAAGGGCTAGTCGGGCCCGGAAGCACCGGGCTCCTCCCATCCTCAGAAGCGTCTGTCAGTGGAGCTGCCCAGTGGCTTTCAGGTAATCCTTTACCGAGCGCAGACGCGGCAAGGGCAGGCAGACGAGGAGGGTCAGCGCCAGTACACCCACGCCCATCAACGGCAGGTTGGACAGTCCCATGTTGGTGCTCAGCCAGAGGCCGCCGAGGAAGGCGCCGCTGGCGTTGCCCAGGTTGAAGGCGGCGTGGCTGAGGGTGGCGGCGAGACTCGCCGATTCGCCAGCCTGTTCCACCAGCAACAATTGCAGCGGCGAGGAAATGGCGAAGCTGGCCACGCCCCAGAGGAACAGACAGCCCAGCGCCAGCGCCGGAATTTGTGCGAAGGCGTAGAGGCCCAGCAGGCACAGCGTGCTCACGACAAATGCCATCGGCAGCGCGTAGCGGAAGCCTTTGTCGGCCAGACGGCCGCCCAGCAAGTTACCCACGGTGAGACCGATGCCGAACAGCAGCAGGGCGAAGTTGGCGTGTTCCGGTGTGAATCCGGATACGTCGCGCAGCAGCGGGCTGATGTAGGTGAACACGCCGAACAGCGCCACCGACGACAGGCTGCAGACGAACAGCGCGTGCAGCACCGGGCGCCGCAGGATGCCGTCCCAGGCACCGGCGGCATTGGCTTGCGGCTTCGGCGTGGCGGGCAGCCAGAGCGCTTGCGCCAGCAGGGTCAGGAAGCCGAGGCCCGCCACCACCATGAACGTCACCCGCCAACTGGTGGCCTGGCCCAGCCAGGCGCCAGCCGGAACGCCCAGCACGTTGGCGATGGTCAGGCCGCTGAGCACCAGGGCCATGGCCGAAGCACGGCGGTGCGGAGGGGCCAGCTCGGCGGCCAGCAGGGTGGCGCAGCCGAAGAAGCCGGCATGGCTGAAGGCGGTGAACATGCGCATGGCCATCAGCCATTCGTAGTTCGGCGCGAGGGCGCAGCCGAGGTTGCCCAGCGCGTAGGCGCCCATCAGCCAGAGCAGTGCCTGACGACGCGGCAGACGACCGAGCAGCGGACCGAGCAATGGCGCACCGATCACCACGCCCATGGCGTAGGCGCTGACCAGCAGGCCGGCGTCGGACAGGCTGACCTGGAGGTCTTTGGCCACTTCGGGCAGCAGGCCCATGATGATGAATTCGCTGCTGCCGACGACGAAGCCGCCCAGGGCAAGGGCCAGCAGCGGCAGGGAGAGGAGGGTGCTCGGGTTCATGCGGGTTCCGGTGGCGGGGCTGTTTTGCGAGGGGCGCGGATTCTACGCGCATTTCCTTGCAGGGGGCTTACCGAGTGGGCCGCCGGTGGGGATAGACATTGTGGGGGCGAATTCATTCGCTATGCAGACCGTAGGTCTGCCCCTGGGATTTCCAGAGGGCAGCTGCGCTGCCCTTTGCGAATGAATTCGCCCCCACAACGAACGGCAAGGACTCGCCGACAGTACGATCAGCCGTTGATGAACTTGCTCAGGAACTGCTTGGTGCGCTCTTCCTTCGGTGCGCTGAACAGGGCCTTGGCATCGCCCTGTTCGACGATCACACCCTTGTCGATGAAGATCGCGCGGTTGGCCACGTCGCGGGCGAAGGTCATTTCGTGGGTGACGATCACCATGGTGCGGTTCTCTTCGGCCAGGCCGCGAATGGTGGCGAGCACTTCACCCACCAGCTCCGGGTCGAGCGCCGAGGTGGGCTCGTCGAAGAGGATCACGTCGGGCTCCATGGCCAGGGCGCGGGCGATGGCCACGCGTTGTTGCTGGCCGCCGGAGAGGCGCTTGGGATAGGCGTCTTCCTTGCCCGCCAGGCCGACCTTGGCCAGCAGCTTGCGGGCCTTCTCGACCGCGCGCTCGCGGGGTTCCTTCTTCACCACCACCGGGCCTTCGATGACGTTCTCCAGCGCGGTGCGGTGCGGGAAGAGGTTGAAGTTCTGGAAGACGAAACCGACGTGCTGGCGCAGCTTGCGAATCAGCCCTTGCTGCTGCTTCAGCGGCTTGCTCGCGTCGATCTCGATCTGGCCCACCTTGATGAGCCCGCCGCTGGGCACTTCCAGCAGGTTGAGGCAGCGCAGCAGGGTGGTCTTGCCCGAGCCGCTGGGGCCGATGATGGCGACCACTTCGCCCGGTTCGATGGTCAGGTCGATGCCTTTGAGCACCTCCTGGCCCTTGAAGGATTTGGTCAGGTTACGGACGGTGATCATCAGCTGTCCTGCTCATGCTGGTTGACCCGCGCCTCGAGGCGGCCCTGGAAGTGCGACAGCACGGAGGCCAGCACCCAGTAGATCAGCGCGGCGGCCAGGTACATGGTGAAGATCTCGAAGGTCCGCGCGGTAATCAGCTGCGCCTGGCGGAACAGTTCTGGCACCTGGATGGTGGCGGCCAGCGCGGTATCCTTGACCAGCGAGATGAAGCTGTTGCCCAGCGGCGGCAGGGCGGTGCGCGCGGCTTGCGGGAGGATGGCGCGGACCAGCGTCTGGGTGCGGCTCATGCCGATGCTGGCGGCGGCTTCCCATTGGCCCCGGTCGATGGAGGCGATGGCGGCGCGGAGGATTTCCGAGGTGTAGGCGGCCATGTTCAGCGAGAAGCCGATCAGCGCCGCGGGCAGCGGTTCGAGCTGGATGCCCAGCTGCGGCAAGCCGTAATAGATCATGAACAACTGCACCAGCAGCGGCGTGCCACGGAAGAAGGACACGTAGATTCGCGAAATCCACTGCAGGGCGGTGAAACCGTAGAGGCGCATCAGGGCGAGGACGAACCCCAGCAGCAGTCCGAAGAACATGCCGCCGAGGCTCAGTACTACCGTAAAAACCGCGCCCTTCAACAGGAAGGGCGCGGAATCCAGCGCAAGTTGAAGGCTTGCTTCGATCATTGGGTCACGTCAGCCTTGAACCATTTCTCGGAGAGTTTCTTCAGGGTGCCGTCGGCCTTCAGCTTGGCCAGGGCCTTGTCGATGGCGGCCAGCAGTTCCGGGTTGCCCTTGCGCAGGGCGATGCCGGCTTCCTGGCGGGAGAAGGGTTCGCCGGTCACGGCCAGCTTGCCACCGGTTTTCTCGACCATTTCGAAGGCGGCCAGGCGGTCCACCAGGATGGCGTCGATGCGGCCGACGTTGAGGTCCTGGAACTTGGTGGGGTCGTCGTCGTAGGTGCGGATGTCAGCCTGCGGGACGTTTTCCTTCAGCCACTGCTCGTAGTTGGTGCCCAGGCCCACGCCGACTTTCTTGCCGGCCAGGTCGGCGGCGGACTTGATGCCACCCTCGGTGCCCTTGCGCACCAGCGCCTGGATGCCGGAGACGGTGTAGGGGGTGGAGAAGTCGTACTTCTTCTTGCGTTCGTCGGAGATGGTCACCTGGTTGATCACCACGTCCAGGCGCTTGGATTCCAGCGCAGCCAGAATGCCGTCCCACTTGGTCGGCTGGAACTCGGCCTTCACGCCCAGCTCCTTGGCCAAAGCCTCGGCCAGTTCCACTTCGAAGCCGGTCAGCTTGCCGCTCTCGTCCTGGTAGTTGAAGGGCGGGTAGGTGCCTTCCAGGCCGACCTTGATGGCGCCTTTCTGCTGGATGTCCTGGAGCAGATCGGCGGCGGAGCTGGTGCCGACGAAGCTGGCGCCGAGCACCAGGCTCAGGCTGCCGAGGATGAACTGGCGACGCAGGGTTGCAAATGTCATATGAGCCTCACGGGGCAGGGTGGCTAAAGGTGTCGCAACTCTAGGGATTTGGTTATATGCAATAAAATAATTAAAAATTATTTATTGCTGCAATCAGGGAATAAGCAGGTATCACGGGGTACCCGCAGGATGATAGGCGAACAACGCGGGGGAGCCACCGGTGTGCAGGAACAGCACCGGCCCGTCACCTTCGAAAGCACCCTTAGCGATGCCATCGAGCAGACCGGCGAAGGCCTTGCCGGTGTACACCGGGTCCAGCAGCAGGCCTTCAAGGCTGGCGGCCTGGCGCACGGCGTCCAGAGTTCCGGCGTTCGGCTCGCCATAGCGCGGGAAGAAATACTCGTCCCACAGCTCCACCTTGAGACCAGCCGGTACCGGCACGCCGAGCAGGTCGGCGGTGCGCTGCAGCAGGCCTTCCACTTTCGGGCGCTGGGTGGCGTCGGGGCGCGAGACGGTGACACCGACCACGCGTGTGCCGGGCAGGGCGTACTCCAGCGCCAGAGCGAGGCCGGCATGGGTACCGGCGCTGCCGGAAGCCAGGACCACGGCGGAGAAGTGCTCACCGCTGGCCTTGATCTGCTCGGCCAGTTCCAGGCCGGCCCGCACATAGCCCAGTGCACCCAGCGCGTTGGAACCGCCGATGGGGACCAGATAAGGACGCTTGCCGGCGGCGCGCAGGCGTTCGGCTGCAGCGGCCAGCAATTCGTCAGCGTTGTCCAGATTGGCGACCAGCTCGCACTCGGTGCCGAACAGGTCCAGCAGCAAGCGGTTGCCGTTCTCCAGGTAATTGCGGTCGGCGGTGCCGATGGGGTTTTCCAGCAAGGCGACGCAGCCAAGGCCCAGGCGCGCGGCGAGGGCGGCCGTCTGGCGTACGTGGTTGGACTGGATGGCGCCGGCAGTCACCAGGGTATCGGCCCCCTGGGCCAGGGCTTCGGCGGCGAGGAACTCCAGCTTGCGCACCTTGTTGCCGCCCAGGGCGAAGGGCGTGAGGTCGTCGCGCTTCACATAGACGTCGCGGCCGAGCTTCTGCGACAGGTGCGCGAGCTTCTCCAGCGGCGTGGGTGAGGGAACCAGTTCCAGGCGGGAAAAGCGGGCGAGGGCGGCGTTGAGCATGACAGCGGCTCACTGAGCAGTTGCGAAGCCTGCCACTCTAGTGAGCCGGCGCTTTGCAGGCAATTCTCAGAGGCGACATGAAAGTACTGGCCAGTCAGGGCGAAGACGGCATCGGGCGCCCGTTCTCACATTCAAAAATGGAATATGAGAATAAGAAAACGATATTTGTTAGTTATAAAAAATCTTCGTAGTGTCGCCCTCAACCCGGCACACCCAGACCGGGCATCCCAACACTTGCTCGCGGCTGAAGATCCAGCCGGAGCCGCAGAATCGAAAAGGATCATCATGAAGAAGACCCTGCTGTTGACCGCTCTGGCTGCTGCCCTGTCCGTCACCTTCGCCCAGGCTGGCGAGAAGCTCGTCGTCGCTGCCACCCCGGTACCGCACGCTGAAATCCTGGAGCTGATCAAACCTCAGCTGGCGAAGGAAGGCGTGGACCTGGAAGTGAAGGTCTTCACCGACTACGTACAGCCCAACGTGCAAGTGGACCAGAAGCGCCTGGACGCCAACTACTTCCAGACCAAGCCCTACCTGGACAACTTCAACAGCGGCAAAGGCACCCACCTGGTGATCGTCAAGGGCGTGCACGTCGAGCCCTTCGGCGGCTACTCCAGCAAATACAAATCCCTGAAAGAGCTACCGGACGGCGCCACCATCGCCCTCCCCAACGAAGGCAGCAACAGCGGCCGCGCCCTGATCCTGCTGCAGAAAGCCGGCGTGATTAAGCTGAAGGATCCGAAGAACGCCCTGGCGACCCCGAAGGACATCGCCGAGAACCCGCACAACTTCAAGTTCAAGGAACTGGAATCGGCCCTGCTGCCGCGCGTGCTGGACCAGGTCGACCTGGCCCTGATCAACACCAACTACGCGCTGGAAGCCAAGCTGAACCCGACCAAGGACGCGCTGGTGCTGGAAGACCGCACCTCGCCCTACGTGAACTACCTGGTGGCCCGTCCGGACAACAAGGACAGTGACGCCATCAAGAAACTCTCCGCCGCGCTGACCAGCCCGGAAGTGAAAGCCTTCATCGAACAGAAGTACTCCGGCGCGGTCGTGCCGGCGTTCTGATCACCTGCTAGCCACGGTGGCGGGAGCATGACCCGCCCCTCCTCACGCCGACGAGTCTCGACTATCGTCGGCGTTCTTTTTTCTGCTGCACTTGCAGGGACGATTCCTTGTGGGGGCGAATTCATTCGCTAAGGACCGCGCAGCGGTCCCCGACCAGGCAGGGCAGTCCTGCGGACTGCATCGCGAATGAATTCGCCCCCACAGAGACAAATGCCCGCCTGCCTTTCCGGAGCCCCCCATGTCCACCCCCAAAACCGGCCTTTCAACCCGTTCCGTCCACACTGGCAACGACGTCGATCGCAGGATGGTCACCCGGCCCAAGAGCCTGCCCATCTACGAATCCTCGGTGTTCGTCTACGACTCGCTGGAGCAGGTGGACGACTTCCTCGCCGGCAACCCCGACAACTACATGTACACCCGCATCGCCAACCCCAATCAGGCGGCGTTGGAGGAGTTGGTGTGCGCACTGGAAGGTGGCGAAGCGGCGTTGTTCTCCGCCTCTGGCATGGCCTCGGTGAGCGCGGCGCTGCTGGGCCGACTGAACGCCGGTGACCACCTGATCGCCAGCCGCGAGCTGTACGGCACCACCCAGAGCCTGATCGAGAAGGAGCTGGCGCGCTTCGGCATCACCGCCACCCTGGTGGAGATCAACGATCTGGCGGCGGTGGAAGCAGCCATCACCCCGGCGACGAAACTCATCTACACCGAAACCGCCTCCAACCCGCTGGTTCGGGTCAGCGATGTGCCGGCACTGGCGACGCTCGCCAAGGCCCGTGGCCTGAAGCTGCTGGTGGACAACACCTTTCTCTCGCCTGCGCTCTACAACCCGCTGGCCGAGGGGGCCGACCTGGTGCTGCACAGCACCACCAAGTACCTCAACGGCCATAGCGACGCCACCGGCGGCATCCTGGTCGGCGATGCCGAGTGGATCGCCCAGGCGCGGCGCTTCCAGATCAACGCCGGCGGCAGCGCCAGCCCCTTCGAGGCCTGGCTGACCTTCCGTGGCGCCAAGACCCTCGCCCTGCGCATGAAGGCCCACTCGGCCAACGCCCAGGCCCTGGCCGAAGCCCTCGAAGCCCATCCGAAAGTGGCCCAGGTGTTCTATCCGGGCCTGCCTTCTCACCCGGATCACTCGCTGGCCCAGCGGCTGTTCCCCAGAGGTGTCTCGGGGATGCTCAGCTTCACCCTGCACGGCGGTCTGGCCGAAGTGGACGCACTGATCCGTGCCCTGAAGAACACCGCTTTCGCACCGTCCCTCGCGGGCGTCGCCAGCAGCATCACCCACCCCGGCAAAACCTCTCACCGCGCCCTGTCGCCGGAAGCCCTGGCCGAGCTGGATATCCATGACGGCACCATCCGCGTGTCGGTGGGCATTGAGGATGCGGCCGATATCGTTCAGGACTTCGTGCAGGCGCTGGATAGCCTCTGATACCCCTCCTTGTGGGGGCGAATTCATTCGCTAAGGACCGCACAGCGGTCCCCTTCGGAGCGGCAGGTCTGCGACCTGCATCGCGAATGAATTCGCCCCCGCAAAACAGAAAAAGCCCCGTACTTCGACCTTCTATCCTTATTCAATAAAAGTATTTCACGGCGCGTTCTTATGCTCGCTATTCTCTCGCCACAACTTGTTATAACAAGTCAGGATTACGAGCGAACAACGACATGGCCGAACTGCTTCCACTCTCTCCGGTACCGCTCTACAGCCAGCTCAAGGAGCTGCTGCGCGGGCGCATCCTCGACGGCACCTACCCGCCCCACAGCCGCATGCCCTCGGAAAGCGAGCTGGGCAAGGCCTTCGGCGTCAGCCGCATCACCGTGCGCCAGGCGCTGGGTGACCTGCAGAAGGAAGGCCTGATCTTCAAGATCCACGGCAAGGGCACCTTCGTCGCCAAGCCCAAGGCGTTCCAGAACGTCAGCACCCTCCAGGGCCTGGCCGAGTCCATGACCCAGATGGGCTACGAGGTGCTGAACCGCCTGCGTAGCCTCAAGCACGTGCCGGCCAGCGCCCTGGTGGCCGCGCGACTGCAGGTGGAGGAAGGCAGCCCGGTGACCGAAATCCGCCGCGTGCGCCTGATCAACCGTGAGCCGGTCTCCCTGGAAATCACCTGGTTGCCGAAGGCGGTGGGCGAGAAGCTGGAGAAGGCCGACCTCGCCACTCGCGACATCTTCCTCATCCTCGAAAACGACTGCGGCATTCCCCTCGGCCATGCCGACCTCGCCATCGATGCAGTGCTCGCCGACGGCGACCTGACCCAGGCGCTGGAAGTGGAAGAAGGCTCGCCGATCATGCGCATCGAGCGCCTGACCCACGCTGCCGACGGCACGCCGCTGGACTTCGAACACCTTTACTACCGCGGCGATGCCTTCCAGTACCGCCTGCGCATCGACCGTCAGAAGGGGCCCCAGGCATGAGCACCCGAGAACAGGAATACGACATCGTCGTCATCGGCGGTGGCACCGCCGGCCCGATGGCCGCCATCAAGGCCAAGGAAAAGAACCGCGAGCTGCGCGTGCTCTTGCTGGACAAGGCCAACGTCAAGCGCAGCGGCGCCATCAGCATGGGCATGGACGGCCTGAACAACGCCATCATCCCCGGCCACGCGACGCCCGAGCAGTACACCAAGGAAATCACCATCGCCAACGACGGCATCGTCAACCAGGCGACCGTGCATGCCTACGCCACCCACAGTTTCGAAACCATCGAGCAGCTCGACCGCTGGGGCGTGAAGTTCGAGAAGGACGAGACCGGCGACTACGCGGTGAAGAAGGTCCACCACATGGGCGCCTACGTGCTGCCGATGCCCGAGGGCCACGACATCAAGAAAGTGCTCTATCGCCAGCTCAAGCGAGCACGGGTGGAGATCAGCAACCGCATCGTCTGCACCCGACTGCTGCTGGATGGCGAGGGCGCGGCGAGCGGGGTGATGGGCTTCGACTGCCGCAGCGGCGAGTTCCGGGTGATCCGCGCCAAGGCGGTGATCCTTGCCTGCGGCGCCGCGGGCCGCCTCGGCCTGCCGTCTTCCGGTTACCTGATGGGCACCTACGAGAACCCGACCAATGCCGGTGATGGTTACGCCATGGCCTATCACGCAGGGGCGGAGCTTTCGAACCTGGAGTGCTTCCAGATCAATCCGCTGATCAAGGACTACAACGGCCCGGCCTGCGCCTATGTCACCGGCCCCCTGGGCGGCTACACCGCCAACAGCAAGGGCGAGCGCTTCATCGAGTGCGATTACTGGAGCGGCCAGATGATGTGGGAGTTCCACCAGGAACTCGAAGGCGGCAACGGCCCGGTGTTCCTCAAGCTCGATCACCTGGCCGAGGAAACCATCCAGACGATCGAAGAAATCCTCCACAGCAATGAGCGCCCGAGCCGTGGCCAGTTCCACGCCAACCGGGGCACCGACTACCGCTCGCAGATGGTCGAGATGCACATCTCCGAGATCGGTTTCTGCTCCGGCCATTCGGCCTCGGGCGTGTGGGTCAACGAGAAGGCTGAAACCACGGTGAAAGGGTTGTACGCCGCGGGCGACATGGCTGCCGTACCGCACAACTACATGCTCGGCGCCTTCACCTACGGCTGGTTCGCCGGGGTCAATGCGGCGGACTACGTGGCCGGTCGCGATTTCGCCGAAGTCGATGCCGAACAGGTGGCGCTTGAGCGGTCGCGGGTCTTCGCGCCGCTGGAGCGTGAGCACGGCCTGCCGCCGGCCCAGGTGGAATACAAGCTGCGGCGCATGGTGAATGACTACCTGCAGCCGCCCAAGGTGACCAAGAAGATGGAGATCGGCCTTACGCGCTTCGCCGAGATCGAGCGGGACCTGGCGCAGATGAAGGCCAGCAATCCCCACGAACTGATGCGCGCGATGGAAGTGGCGGTGATCCGCGACTGCGCCGAAATGGCCGCCCGCGCCTCGCTATTCCGCGCCGAAAGCCGCTGGGGCCTGTACCACCACCGCGTGGACTTCCCCGAGCGCAACGATGCCGAGTGGTTCTGCCACTGCCACCTGAAGAAGGGCGAGGACGGCCGCATGACCAGCTTCAAGAAAGCGGTGGAGCCGTACCTCATCCCGCTGGATGCGGAAGAGCAGCAGGCCTATGACCGCTTGCGAGTGAAGGCCGATGCCGCCGCTTAGCCCCGAGTGATTTTGTACCGAGAGCTGCCGCAACAACGCATAACGAGAGCCCCAGGCTCCAAGGAAATCGTGAAATGGCCCATCAACCCCAGGAAATCTTCTTCCGCAGCAGCGCGCCGGTGACCATCGACGAAGACAAGTGCATCGCCGAAAAGGGCTGCACGGTCTGCGTCGAGGTCTGCCCGATGGACCTCCTGGCCATCAACCCGGCCACCCAGAAGGCCTACATGGCCTTCGACGAATGCTGGTATTGCATGCCCTGCGAGAAGGACTGCCCGACCGGCGCGGTGAAGGTGGAGATTCCTTACCTGCTGCGCTGACCGCTTTTCTCCCCTCTCCCTTCAGGGAGAGGGGCCGGGGGAGAGGGTGCTCTACCTTGCCCTCTCCCCAACCCTCTCCCACAAGTGGGAGAGGGGGTAAATGCCGCCATCCGGCCCACCCCCGGACGCCTCACCTGAAAGCCCCTCGTTTCCCACCACCCGACCACGTGGCGGAGACGATTCCAACACTCATGATTCGAGGGGAAAAACCCATGCGTCTTCGTGCAACCGTCGCCGGCCTCGCGCTGGCCATTTCCAGCCTGTCCGCCTCCGCGGAAACCATCCGCATCGCCATCGGCACCCAGGACACCACCATCAACTGCGCCACCGGCGGCCTGCTCATTCGCGAGCTGGGCCTGCTGGAGAAGTACCTGCCCCATGACGGCCAGTACAAGGACGCCGACTACCAGGTGGAGTGGAAGAACTTCACCAGCGGTGCGCCGCTGACCAACGAAATGGTCGCCGGCAAACTGGACTTCGGCGCCATGGCCGACTTCCCCGGCTCCTTCAACGGCGTCGCCCACCTGGATGCCGGCAAGCAGAGCCTGTTCATCAGCGTGCTCTCGGGCAGCACCCGCGGCAGCGGCAACGGCATCGTGGTGCCGGCTTCGTCGTCGGTTCAATCGCTGGCCGAGCTCAAGGGCAAGACCATTTCCGTGCCCTTCGCCTCCACCGCCCACGGCATGCTGCTGCGCGCCGTCGCCGCCCAGGGCTGGGACCCGGAGAAGGATGTGCGCATCATCGCCCAGCCGCCGGAGATCGCCGGCTCGGCCCTGCGCAGCAACCGCATCGAAGCCCACGCCGACTTCGTGCCCTTTGCCGAGCTGTTCCCCAACCGTGGCTTCGCCCGCAAGATCTACGACGGCTCCCAGGCCGAGGCGCCCACCTTCCACGGGGCACTGGTGGACGCGGCCTACGCGAAGAAATACCCGGAGATCGTCACCGCCTACCTGCGCGCCAGCCTGGAGGCCGACCGCCTGTTCGCCGAATCGCCTGAGAAATACAGCGAGCTGATCGAGAAGGTCACCGGCATCGAAGCCGAGGTGAACTACCTGTTCCACGGTCCCCTTGGCCTGCAGACCCGCGACCTCACCTGGAAGCCCGAATACCGCAAGGCGGTCGCCACTTCCATCGACACCCTGAAGCTGCTGAAGAAGACCGACCGTGGCCTGGATACCGCCAAGTTCATCGACGACCAGTACATCCGCGCGGCGTTCAAGGCGGCGGGCCAGGACTACGACAAGGCGCTGAAGAACTACGAGCCGCTGCCGCTCAAGGCCAACGACGCAGCCACCGGCAAGCCGATCACCGACTTCAAGCGCCTGGCGCAGATCTGGGTGCGCGGTGAAGACAAGGTGCGCCATTACGCCTCGCCGGAAGCGGCACTGACCGCGCTGGCGCAGCTGGAGCAGGAGGGCAAGGACATCCGCGCCATCTACGCCCAGGCCACCGACAGCGGCATCAAGCTGCTGGCCAACCAGGCCTGGTTCGTGCGCAACGACAAGGGTGAGCTGAGTGCCTTCCTGCTCAAGTCCCAGGCCGAGCAGTACGCCCAGCAGAACGGTGGCACCGCGCTCGATTTCGTGAGTGCCAATCAGAAGCAGGCCGTCGCCAGCCGTTGATTGCCTTGCCCTCTCCCCCGGCCCCTCTCCCGCACGCGGGCGAGGGGTGACTCGCGCCGGTTTCACCGTGCACGGACAGCCCCATCTCCCCTCGGGGAGAGGGCTGGGGAGAGGGGGTAGCAGCAGGAGAAAACCGATGAACAACCTCTACCGCTGGCCCCTGCGCCTCGCATCACTGGCCGCCTGCCTGCTGTTCTGGCAGCTGGCTGCCAACGCGCGCCTGGACCTCGGGCTGTTCACCTTCACCTACGTGCCCACGCCGGCCGCCGTGCTCGACGCGGCCTGGCAGTTGGCGCACTCCAGCAAGCTGCTGCCGCACCTCGCCAGCAGCGTGTCGCGGGTGTTCGCCGGCTACCTCGCCGCCGCCCTGATGGGCGTGCTGCTGGGGCTGCTCATCGGCCGCTCGAAATGGGCCGAGGACAGCCTCTTGCCGCCGCTGGAAGTGCTGCGGCCGATTCCCGCGGTGGCCTGGATTCCCCTGGCCATCCTGATGTTCCCCTCGTCCGAGCTGTCGATGGTGTTCATCACCTTCACCGGCGCGTCGTTCCCGATCCTGCTCAACACCGTGCACGGCGTGGAAGCGGTGGACCCGCGCCTGATCGCCTCGGCGCGCAGCCTGGGTGCGGGTCGGCTGGCGATCCTCCGTGAAGTGATCCTGCCCGGCGCGGCACCGAGCATCGTCACTGGCCTCGCCATCGGCATGGGCACGTCGTGGTTCTGCCTGGTCACCGCCGAGATGATCTCCGGACAGTTCGGCATCGGCTACTACACCTGGGAGTCCTACGTGGTGCAGAACTACGCCGACATCGTCGTCGGCATGCTGTTGATCGGCGTGCTCGGCATGGGCAGCAGCGCCCTGGTGAAGCGCCTCGGCGCGCTCGCCACGCCTTGGTATCACGCGCGGAGGAACGCTTGATGAGCAGCTTCGAACGCGCAGTGGAACCCGGCCGCATCGAGGCCAGGGGCGTCTCCATCCGCCTGGGACAGGGCCGCGATGCCTTCGAGGCGGTGCAGTCCCTGGACTTCGCCATCGCGCCGGGTGAATTCGTCTGCATCCTCGGTCCATCCGGCTGTGGCAAGTCCACCTTGCTCGGTGCCCTGGCAGGCCACCTCACGCCCAGCGCCGGTAGCCTGGAGGTGGATGGCCAGCCGGTCGCGGGACCTTCGCCCGAGCGCGGCATGGTGTTCCAGCACCACACGCTCCTGCCCTGGCGCAGCGTGCTCGACAACGTCGCCTTCGGTTTGAAGATGCAGGGCATCGGCAAGCTCGAACGTCAGCGTCGCGCTGCCGAATTCCTTGGCCTGGTGGGGTTGGGCGATTTCGCCGGGCGCTGGCCCAGCCAGCTCTCCGGCGGCATGCAGCAGCGCGCCGAGATCGCCCGCGTGCTGATCAACCGTCCTCGGCTTCTGCTCATGGACGAACCCTTCGGCGCGCTGGATGCGCAGACCCGCTCGCGCATGCAGGAACTGCTGCTGGATATCTGGACGCGCATCCGCACCACCGTGGTGTTTGTCACCCACGACATCGACGAGGCACTGTTCCTCGCCGACCGCATTCTGGTGATGAGTCCGCGCCCAGGGCGCTTCATCGAAGACCTGCGCCTGGACTTCCCACGTCCGCGCCGCGCCAGCCTGCTCACCAGCCCCGGCTTCACCCACCTTAAGCGTCATTGCCTGGAACTGCTGCGCCATGAAGAAGGCCGCGAGCTGCCACGCCTGACACCGCTGGGACTGCCCACCGATCACCCGCCATTGCGAGTCGCCCTATGACCCACCGTGAAACCGACAACCCTGACATCCTCGACCTGCTACCACGCCTCGCCGCTGACGATGCCGGTGTGCGCCGCATCGCCCTGATCGAACTGGCCGACCTGGAAGACCCGGAAGGCCTGCCCTGGCTCACCGACGCGCTGGTGGTGGACCCTGCCGCCGAGGTGCGCGCCGAGGCCGCGCGCCTGCTGGAAGCCTGGGAAGAGCCGGAAGTCGTGCAGGCCCTGTGTGCCGCCCTGGCGGACGCCGCCGAGCCCGTGCGCCTGGCCGCGGCCCAGAGCCTGAGCGAACTGAAAAGTCTGGAAGCGGGGCAACTGATCCTGCCTTGGGTGACTCACGCCGACGCCTTCGTGCGCAGCAGCGCCCTGCGTGCCCTGCGCGAACTGCGCCTGGAAGATGCAGCAGGTCCCGCGCTGCTGGCGCTGAGTGACAGCGAGGCTTCGGTGCGCCGCGAGGCGGTGGGCATTCTGGGCTGGCTCAAGCACGGCGAGGCATTGCCTGCGCTGGCGCGGCTGGCCAGCGACGATGCGGACACCGAAGTACGCCGCGCCGCCACCGGCGCCCTTGGTCTGGCGCGCGATGCCGGCGTGTTGCCGGCCCTGTATGCGGCCCTGCGCGATGCCACCTGGCAGGTCCGCGAGGAAGCCGCCACCACCCTCGGCAAGGTCGGGCTGGCCGAAGCCGGCCCCGCATTGGTGAAGGCCCTGGAAGACGATTACTGGCAGGTCCGCCTGCGCGCCGCCCGTGCCTTGGGCCGCCTGCGTTATCGGCAAGCCCTGGCAGAGCTGGCAACCCTGCTCGGCCATGGCATCGCCAACTTGCGCAAGGAAGCGGCGCTGGCACTGGGTGAACTGGGCGACGCCGCCGGACTGCCTGCCTTGCGTGCCGCAGAAACCGATAGCGATCCGGAAGTGCGCAAGGCCGTGCGCATCGCCCTGGCGCAATTGCAGGGAGCCGCCTGATGGACGCCCCCAGCGCGCTGCGCAATTCCCGTAGCCAGGCCCGCCTGAGCCTGGAGTGGACCGATGGTGAGCAACAGCAGATCAGCCACACCCGCCTGCGCGGCGCCTGCCCGTGCTCGCAGTGCAAGGCGGCGCGGCTGCGCGGGGCGATCACGGTGGTGGACGAAGGGGTGATCCTGGAGCGCATCGCATTACAGGGTTATGGCGTGCAGCTGGTGTTCAGCGATGGGCACGAGCGTGGGATTTATCCCTGGGAATACCTGCGAGAACTGGGTGGCAAGCTCGCTCCTACAAATCCGAACCTGTGGGAGCGAATTCATTCGCGAAAGGGCCGCGCACCCGGCCCGTAGGTTGTGGCAGAGCTACGCGAAGCCCAACACGCGGAGTCATGGTCAACCTCGTTGGGCTTCGCTGCGCTCTGCCCAACCTACAAGAGCCCCGTCCGCGCGGGGTCGATCCTGGCACTTTCCTGTAGCGAATTCATTCGCGAATAAATTCGCTCCCACGTTGCACGCCCAGCACATGCCGGCAGAAGGCGATGCAAACCAGGGCGAAGACGATGAGTCCGAGCCACTCCGCGGTATCACTGAATCCGGGGCCGACCAGGGCCAGCGGGGCATCCTTGCCGGCGGTGCCGATCAGTCCGGCGAGCAGGATGCCCATCAGGCTCTCGCCGACGATCAACCCCGAGGCCAGCAGCACGCCACGGCGGCGGGGCACTTCGGCGTAGCGCTCCAGGTCCTGCCCGGCAGCCTGGGCGCGCCTGGCCAGGCGGCTGTCGATCAGCCAGCCGAGTGCGGCGCCGATCACCAGGGTCATGCCGATGGTCGGTGGCAGGTAGATGCCCAGCCCCACCGCCAGTACCGGGAGGCTGGCCGTGCTGGTGCGGCGCAGGGCCAGGTCGACGAGGATCAGGGCGATGCCCAGCACGACGCCGATGAGGATCATGTTCCAGTTCAGCGCGTCCTTGAAAATGCCGCTGGCGATGGCGGTGAGCAGGGTCGCCTGAGGCGCCGCCAGGGACTGCTGCGGGTCCATGCCCTCGCGGGGCAGCGCGCCGGGGAAGCCGTAGGCGTTGTAGAGCAGGTCGAGCACCGGCGGGATCACCAATGCACCCACCAGGCAGCCGACGATCAGCGCCACCTGTTGGCGCCAGGGTGTGGCGCCAACCAGATAGCCGGTCTTGAGGTCCTGCAGGTTGTCGTTGGAGATGGCCGCAATGGCCAGCACCACCGAGGTGGTGAACAGCGCGAGGGCGATGGCGACCTTGCCTTCGGCCAGTTGCAGCAGGCCGGACTCCAGGCTGCCCATGCCGAGGATCAGCAGCGACACCAGGATCACCGCGATGATGCCAATGCCGGAGATCGGGCTGCTGGACGAACCCACCAGGCCGGCCATGTAGCCGCAGGCGGCGGCGATCAGGAAGCCGAAGAAGAAGGCGAAGAACACGCAGCCGGCCACGAAGCCCCAGAACCCGAAGCCGGACAATTCCGGCGCGGCCTCGTGGAGGAAGCTGGCGAAGACGCCGAGCAGCGCCAGCAACAGCAGTCCGGCCAGCAGCAGGATCGCCTTGGGTGGCATGTCGCGCTCGGTGCGGGCGGTGCTCGTCTCGCCCTTGCCGCGAACGACGCGAAGCGACGTCCACACGCCTTGCGCCATGGGCTTGAACAGCGTGGCCAGGGTCCAGAGCGCGGCGATGCCGATGGTGCCGGCGCCGAGGAAACGTACCTGCGAACTCCACAGCTGGGTCGCCAGTTCACTCAAGCCCTGGCCTTCGGCCGGCGTGGCATTGAAGGTCAGCAGTGGCACCGCCACGCCCCAGCAGATCAACACGCCGATGAGGATGGCGATGCCGGCGGTGATGCCCATCAGGTAGCCCGCG
Source organism: Pseudomonas sp. BN414 (assembly GCF_029871275.1). Classification (NCBI taxonomy): domain Bacteria; kingdom Pseudomonadati; phylum Pseudomonadota; class Gammaproteobacteria; order Pseudomonadales; family Pseudomonadaceae; genus Pseudomonas; species Pseudomonas sp. BN414. The sequence goes on along the minus strand of NZ_SSOL01000042.1, from coordinate 5,396 downwards.
CCGACCAGGGCGAAGGAGAACCCGGTGGAGAAACGGAAGGCCGCCTGCCCGGCGCCCAGCCACAGGCTGATGCTCTCGCCGAGTACCTTGAAGCCGCTGCTGCACAGGCTGAAGGCCGCAGCCACCAGGCCGCCGCCAAGGATGTCGCGCAGGCCGGGTTCGCCGCGACTCTGGGCTGCGGTCGTGTCGTCGCCTTCGTCGCTGCTACCGACCCGGAGGATCTCCGCCGCGGCCACGCCTTCGGGGTAGGGCAGCTCACTCTGCACCACCATCACGCGGCGCAGGGGGATGGTGTAGAGCACGCCGAGGATGCCGCCGATGGCGCAGATCATCGCGGTCTGCCAGAAGGGAAAACCTGCCCAGTAACCGATCATCAACAGGCCGGGAAGGATGAAGATGATCGAGGACAGGGTGCCGGCCGCCGACGCCTGGGTCTGCACCATGTTGTTCTCGAGGATGTTCGAGCCCTTGAAGTAGCGCAGCACCGCCATGGAAATCACTGCGGCGGGAATCGACGAGGCGAAGGTCAGGCCGACCTTGAGGCCGAGGTAGACGTTGGAGGCGGTGAACACCAGGGTGATCAGCGCGCCCAGGACCAACCCGCGCAGGGTGAGTTCGGGGAGGTCGAGGTGGTCAGGGACGCGGCCCGTCATGTTGCTCTCCACGGGACATGCCGGCGGGGGACGCCGGCACGGGAAAGCCTAGACCACGGGGCGCAGCCCGATCAGAACGGCTTGTCGCCCAGGATGGTCGCGCGGTGCATCACGCGGCGCTGCGGCCGGTAGTCGTCAACGGCGAAATGCTGGGTGATGCGGTTGTCCCAGAAGGCCACGTCGCCCACCTGCCAGCGCCAGCGAATGGTGAACTCCGGGCGAGTGGAATGAGCGAAGAGCAGGCGCAGCAGCGCATCGCTTTCTGCTGCCGAGAGTTCGTTGATGCGGGTAGTGAAGCCCTCGTTGACGAACAGTCCCTTGCGTCCGGTGACCGGGTGGGTGCGCACCACCGGATGGCTGCGTGGCGGGTGCTTGCGCTTGGCGTCTTCCAGGCGCTCGTGTTCTTCGGCTGTGAGGCTGAATCGCTCCTCGGGGAATGAGCGGGACAGGTCGTGGGTCGCGGTGAGGCCTTCGAGCAATTGCTGGATGGGTTTGGACAGCGCGTCGTAGGCCGCACTGCTGCTGGCCCAGAGCGTGTCGCCGCCATAGGGCGGGAGCTGTTTGGCGGCGAGCACCGCACCGAGTGCCGGGGTTTCCAGGAAGGTCACGTCGGTGTGCCAGAGCGCGTTGTCGCGCACATCGGTGACGGCGGTATCCAGGACCAGCACTTCCGGCTGATCGGGAATGTTCGGGTAGATCGGGTGGATGTGCAGGTCGCCGAAGTTGCGCGCGAAGGCGGCCTGCTGCTGCGGGTTCAGCGGCTGGTCGCGGAAGAACAGCACCTGATGGGTGAGCAGGGCTTGCTCCACCGCTTCACGCAGCGAGGCATCGAGCGGCTTGTTGAGGTCAAGGCCTTCGACCACGGCGCCGAGGGCGGGGGAGAGCGGGGTGATGTGGAGGGGCATGGCGGGTATCTCGATGTCTGGATGTGTTGGGCTTCGCTGCGCTCTGACCAACCTACGACGCCACCGTAGGTTGTGGCTGAGCTACGCGAAGCCCAACAAGAATGAGGGTCAGTGGCTCTGCCCATGCCAGGGCACGAGCTTACGTTGTAGGGCGCGCAGGCCGAGTTCGAGGGCGAAGGCGATCAGGGCGATGACGAGGATGCCGAGGATCACCACGTCGGTGACCAGGAACTGCGCCGCCGACTGCACCATGAAGCCCAGGCCGCGGGTGGCGGCCACCAGTTCGGCGGCCACTAGGGTGGACCAGCCGACACCAAGGCCGATGCGTACGCCGGTGAGGATGTCCGGCAGGGCGCTGGGCAGGATCACATGGCGGATAAGCTGGGCCTGGGTGGCACCAAGGGACTGCGCCGCGCGCAAGCGCGCCGGGTCGACATTGCGCACGCCGGTGGCGGTAGCGATGGCGATGGGGGCGAAGATCGCGAGGAAGATCAGCAGCACCTTGGACAGCTCGCCGATGCCGCACCAGATGACGATCAGGGGCAGGTACGCCAGCGGCGGAATAGGCCGGTAGAACTCGATCAGCGGGTCGAAGATGCCGCGCGCGATGCGGTTGCGGCCGATGGCGATACCCAGCGGCACGGCAATCAGCACCGCTGCCAGCAGGGCCAGGCCAATGCGCCCGAGGCTCGCGGCCAGGTGCTGCCAGAGGCTGGCGTCCATGTAGCCCTGGGTCAGCAGCACCCAACCCTTGCGGGCAATGGCCTGCGGGCTGGGCAGGAACAGCGGTTCGATCAGGCCGGCGGTGGTCATGGCCCACCAGGCCAGCAGCAGGCTGCCGAGGGTCAGCAGGCTGATGGACAGGGTGCTCAGGGGGCGGCGCTGGCGCGGTTTCACGGTCGTTGCGGACTTGCTGGCCAGGGTCAGGTCGAGGCTGCTCATGCGCTTCTCCTATGACGTTCGGCGAAGACCTGGGCGAGGACGTGCTCGCGCGTTTCGATGAACTGCGTGTCGGACTTGATCGCCCGTGCGCTTTCTCCGGCGGCGTAGCGTTGGCCGAAGTCCAGGCGCAGGCGCTCGGCGATGCGGCCCGGATTGGGCGACAGCAGAATGAGTTCGGTGGCGAGGAAGACGGCTTCCTCGATGTCGTGGGTTATCAGGAACACCGGTTTCGCCGCGCGTCGCCAGACCTGCAGCAGCAGCTCCTGCATCTGTTCGCGGGTGAAGGCGTCGAGGGCGCCGAAGGGCTCGTCCATCAGCAGTACGCGCGGGTCGGCGGCCAGGGCGCGGGCGATGCCGACGCGCTGTTTCTGTCCGCCGGAAAGCTCCCAGATGCGGAGCTTGTCGAAGCCGGCCAGGTCCACCAGGGCGAGCATCTCGCGGGCACGCGCCTCACGTTCGGTGCGGGGCACGCCGGCCAGTTCGAGGCCGAAGGCGACATTGCCGAGCACGTCCTGCCAGGGCAACAGGGCATCGTCCTGGAACACCACGCCGCGTTCGGCGCTGGGGCCGCTGACGGGGACGCCGTCGAGGCTGATGCGGCCGGCGCTGGGGCTGACGAAACCGGCGATGAGGTTGAGCAGGGTAGTCTTGCCGCTGCCGGAAGGGCCGAGGGCTACCAGCAGCTCACCGGGGCCGAGGTCGAAGGATATGTCGGTCAGTACCGGCTCGGCCGCGCCTGGGTACTGTGCGCTGATGCGCTCCAGTTGGAGTAAGGCCATTTTCTGCGGATCTCGAAAGGGCCTGCCCGGAGCGGCCGGGCAGGCGGGGGGTGGATCAATTGGTGACGTATTTGGCGCTGACGTAGGGCGCGTAATCCGGCAGTACCGCGTCGACCTTGCCCTGCTCCTTGAGGAAGGCGGCGGTCTCGCTGATGGCCTGGGTGGTCGGCGCGCCCAGGGCGGTTGCCTGGTCGGCGGCCAGCGGGAAGACGTTTCCCTGCAGCAGCAGCGGGATGTCTTCGGCCTTGGCGCCGGAGAGCTTCACCAGCTTGTCGATATTGCCCTTGTCGGCCAGCCAGGCTTTCGGGTCCTTGCGGTAGTCGGCGTAGGCGTCGAGGGTCACCTTGGCGAAGGCGCGGACGACTTCAGGGTGCTTCTCGGCGAAATCCTTGCGCACGATCCAGGCGTCGAAGGTGGGCGCGCCCAGCTTGCCCAGTTCGGCGGAGCTGATCAGTACCTTGCCGTTGGATTTGGCGACGCCCAGTGCCGGGTCCCAGACATAGGTGGCGTCGATGTCACCGCGCTGCCAGGCGGCGACGATGGCCGGCGGCGCGAGGTTGAGGATGGTCACCTTGGTGGGGTCGATCTGCCAGTGCTTGAGGGCGGCCAGCAGGCTGTAGTGGCCGGTGGAAACGAAGGGCACGGCGATCTTCTTGCCGATCAGGTCTTCGGGCTTGGTGATGCCGGCGCCGTTGCGCGCCACCAGGGCTTCGGCGTCACCGATCTGGGTGGCGATCAGGAAGGTCTGGATCGGCAACTGGCGAGTGGCGGCGGCGGCCAGGGGGCTGGAGCCGACATAGCCGATCTGCACATCACCGGAGGCGACGGCGGTGATGACTTCAGCGCCGCTGTCGAACTTGCGCCAGTCGATCTCGGATTTGCTGGCCTTTTCATAGGCGCCATCGGCCTGGGCCACCTTGGCCGGGTCGACGGTGGTCTGGTAGGCGACGGTGAAGTCCGCGGCCTGGGCGCTCAGTGCCAGGCCGCCAAGGGTCAGGGCCGCCAGCAGGCGACGGGGGAACAGGGACGGAATCATGGGGTGCTCCTCAACGGGCTGGGGGCCGGTCTTGGAGGCCGGTCCACGGGACAGGGTGTTGCGCTTTGGGGGGATGTCCGGTGGTCCGGTGAAGACAATTTAATTGATCTAAAAAATGCGAAATAAATAATTTTTTAGCATTAGCTTAGGTCAGACGGAGTGCTGCCTCCGTAGAATTGCTTATTGCTAAAAGTTATCTACATCTAAAAAATAATTCTTTTTAGAAATTAGCCTTCACCTTCTAGAGTGGCGGCCTGCCGAAAGCGGACCGCCGCATCGCACTTGCACCGGAGCCTGTGAAAAAGACAGTGGCTTCGAAGGTCACGCAGCGGCGCGTCGCGTCAGCTCCTGCTCCGGGCACCCCAACACCCTTACAAGATCGCAATGGAGCATCGAGCATGAACAAGTCGTCCCTCGCCCTGGCCGTCGCCCTCGGCGTGCTGGCCCAGCAGGCCGCCGCTGGCGGTTTCATCGAAGACAGCAAGGCCAGCCTGACCCTGCGCAACTTCTACATCAACTCGGACAACCGCCAGTTCGCCGACGCGCCGTCCAAGCAGGAAGAGTGGGGCCAGGGCTTCCTCTTCAACTACGCCTCCGGCTACACCGAAGGCACCGTCGGCGTGGGCGTGGATGCCCTCGGCCTGTTGGGCGTGAAGCTGGATTCCGGCAAGGGCCGCCACTACAACCCGACCAGCGCCAGCTACGGCGGCACTGTGTTCCCGACCGACAACGACGGCCGCGCCAAGGACGATTTCGGCAGCCTCGGCGTGACCGGCAAGGTGCGCATTTCCAAGACGGAAGCGCGCATCGGCACCCTGCTGCCGAAGCTGCCGGTGGTGACCTACAACGACGGTCGCCTGCTGCCGCAGACCTTCGAGGGCGGGCAGGTTACCTCCAACGAAATCGCCGGCCTGACCCTGGTCGGTGGCCAGTTGGAGCACGCCAAGGGGCGTAACTCCAGCGACGCCCGCGGCCTGTCCATCGCCGGCGCGAACAACGCCCGCACGGGCCAGTTCGTCAACAAGTTCTACTTCGCCGGTGGCGACTACAAGGTCAGCGACAACCTGCTCGCGCAGTACTA
>NZ_SSOL01000041.1:0-12069 GCF_029871275.1 Pseudomonas sp. BN414 | reverse complement strand
CGATGCCGACGCTGGTCGCGAAGTTCACTGCAGTGATGCCGAGCGCAGCTATGTTCATCAGGTCCTGACCACCCACCGGGTCGGAGTCGAAGTCAAGGATGCTGTCGTTACCGAACCCCGCGGCGAACACGAACGTATCATTGCCCAGACCACCCACCATGGAGTCATTCCCTGCTCCACCGGTGAGCACATCAGCACTGGCACCCCCAATGAGACCGTTGTTCAACTCATTGCCCGTGCCGTTGAATGAACCGCTGCCGAGGAACATGAGGTTCTCGACGTTGGCGCCTAGCGTATAGCTCGACAGCGTCGTCAGGACAGAATCGGTGCCACCAGCGTCAAACTCGATCACCGTGTCCAGGGCATTGTCGACGCCGTAGATATCGTCGCCGCCACGACCAACCATCGCATCTGCGCCCCCCTCGCCGATGAGGACGTCGTTGCCAGCCGCCCCAAAGAGGCTGTTGCTCTGGTCATTGCCGAATCCAGTGAACGAACCGCTACCGATGAACTCGAGCATCTCGACGTTGGCCGCCAATGTGTAGCTCGACAGGATGGTCAAGGCAAAGTCAGTGCCACCGCCGTCAAACTCGATCACATTGTCCAGGGCATTGTCGACGCCATAGGTATCATCCCCACCTCCACCGACCATCGCATCCGCCCCCTCTCCACCGATGAGGAAGTCGTTGCCAGCTCCGCCAAAGAGGCCGTTGTTCAGTTCATTGCCGAAACCGATGAACGAACCACTGCCGATGAACTGAAGGATCTCGAGGTTGGCCGCCAACGTGTAGTTCGGCAAGATGGTCAACACCATGTCGGTACCACCACCGGCGGACTCGTTCACCAGGTCCAGGGCATTGTCGACGCCATAGGTGTCGTTGCCGGCACCACCGGCCATCGTATCTGCACCGTCTCCACCGATGAGGAAATCGTCACCCGCGTCACCGTTGAGGGTGTCGTTGCCGAGCGCCCCCCACAGGACATCGTTGCCGTCACCACCGTTGGCTATATCATCACCCACTGTGCCGAGGAAGGTATCAGCACCCACCCCACCACTGAACAACGCCCCCACCAGCCCGGTCGCCGCCGACGCTACTGAGTTGTTGAACCCACTGTCATCGACGTAGCTGGTGACCACCCGCAGGAACAGGCCGGCCTGCGCTGCACCCGGGGTGAAGTTGGCCGTATTGGCCCCCGGGATATTGGTGAAGGTCACGCCGTTAACCGACGACTGCCACTGGAAGTTGAACACCGACGTCGTCGTGCCATCGACATCCGCCACGGTCCCACGGCTCGCCGTCAACAATTGACCTTGCTGTGGCGTGGTATCGCTGATCACCGGTACACCGGTCGGTGCATCGTTGGTCTGCGTGGCCGATACCAGTGCCGTACCTGCCGAATAGACAGTCTCCAGCACACCGTTACGATCCTTGTAAATAGCCTTCAGGCGCAGCGACAACCCGGCCAGGTCAGGGGTGACCTGGAAGGTCGGCCCCGTGACCACATCATTATCGCCACCGGCGTTCAGCGTCTCGATATCGACGAACACCCCATCGCCGTTGTCCACCTGCCAGTAATACGCCACCGGCCCGGTGATGACGCCTCCCACGTTGTCGGCATCAGTCACTCCAGCGATGGAGGCACGTAGCAGGGAACCAACCTCAGGGCTCGGATCACTGACCGATGCCAGCCCGGTCGGGCCGCTATTGAGGCCAGGGCGCGTGGCGAAGGCCTGATCGGCGAATTGCAACCGCTCGATATTGGTCAGGCGGTCGACGCCATCGCGACCATCCACGGTATCGGTGACAGTGATGATGTCATCCGAGAAGTCCAGGGTGGTGCCGTTGTTGTTGATGTCGACCTGGTACTCATCGAAGTTACCGTTGAACACCGCCGTGTCGTAGTTGAAGCCAGTGCCGTTGAGTATCTCGCGAACAATGGTCAACTGGCCTGGATTGACCAGTCCGGACAACGCGGCCTGAGCCAGAGTCAGAGTCGCTGCGGTTCCCGCCAGAGCCCCCGACTTATTGGTGATCACCGCAGTGAGGTGGTCGGCCGTACCGATCTCCACACCGCCATTGCGGATGCTAATGCGCGTATTCAGCCACTTGTCGCCATCGATCAGGTCATTGCCGCCACCACCGATGAGCAAGTCACTGCCATTGCCGCCGAGCATGATGTTGCCCGCCCCGTACGACGTTACACCGGCGCCGAGGAACTCCTGCAGCCCTGAGATCAGCGAGATGTTGGTCAGCACGCTGCCGTAGGCACCCTGGGTGGCGATGGCTGCGGTATCAGCGTCGTCGCCCCGCAACATGTCGCTGAAGCGGGAACCCGACAGACCCTCGGTAGACTCGAAGCGCGACAGTACCGAGGTGGAACCGGGAGCGATAGGCGCCTCGTTGAAGGCCCGCAGGCGCATGTCGATGTTGATTCCCGCAGGATCATCGCGGAAGACCGCCCAGTCGAAGCCAGACATCCCGACATAGCGGTCACCCTCGCCGCCATTGCCCATCATGATGTCGTCGCCGCCCTCACCGTCCATGCGATCGATGATGCCGAACTCACCGTAGAAGACGTCGTTGCCGATGATCGGATCGTTGCCGAACGCGTCGAAGTTGTCGCCCGCGGCGCCATCGGCCATACCGTGCTGGATCCAGTCGTGGCCTTCGTTGCCGAAGCTGAATTCATTGGCACGGCCGGCCAGAATGAAGTCGTCGCCGACGCCGCCGAAGAACTCCGACTCGTCCTCCAGTTTGATCATGAAGTCGTTGCCGAACCCGCCGATCATCAGGTCTATGCCGTTGCCAGCCTGGATGACGTCGTTGCCCTCGCCGCCCTGGATATTATCCTCGCCGCCCCGGTCGGTGAGGATGTCGTCGCCGGCACCGCCGAACAGGAAGTCGTTGCCGTCGCCGCCCTCCAGGCGGTCGTTGCCGGCATCGCCGTGCAGGGTGTCGTCGCCGATGCTGGCGATCAGGGTGTCATTGTTGGCACTGCCGCCCAGTACGACGTGGTCTTCGCCGCGATACTGCAGGAAGTTCGTGCCCCGCTGCACCAGCGGGAGCAGTGCATTGGTACCCGTCGGGTCGTCCCGCAGGCTGACGCCAAGACCCGTGAACTGCGCAGCCTGGTTGACCTCCAGGGTGAATGCCGGAGTGGAGAAGATATCCCCCGGCAGGTGCAGTGCGTCGGTGTTGGCCATCACCAGCTTGGCGAACGAGTTATTCTCCAGTTCAGTGAGGAAGTTCAGGCCGGCGGTGCGCTCCAGATAGTAGAAGCGGTCGCCGTCCTGGAGTTTCTCCATCTGGTTCTCGAACACGAAGTTGAAGGTCGACCCCAACAGGCCACCGAAAGGCATCTGCCGCTCGGCCAGGCCACCGATCCACAGGTCGATGTCATTCACCCCGGTGGTGGCTGCCGGACCGTTGAGGAATTCCAGACGGTCTGCCGGTGCACCATCTCCACCGAATACCAGGAGTACGGCGGCGGCACGCTTGTCGGCCATGGTCGCGGCGCCGGTGATGCTGGCGTGGGTGCCATAGGCGGCGATGAAGTTCACCACCGATTCCTGGTGCTTCAGGTTCACCGCGAAGTCGAGCCAACTGGTATAGGGCTTGAGTTGGGTATCGCCGGTCGCGTTGAAGAACTCCTGACGCGCCATGTTCAGGGTGGGTACGCCGGTGTCACGGCCGCGGGCCAGGTTGATGCTCGGCAAGTCCAACGGCAAGCCCAGCAGGTTGTTGCGCAGGGCCTCGGTGACGAACTCGTCGATCTCGTTGGCCTGTTGCCGGGTCATCCCGCGGATTATGGCGCCTGCCGCCTGGTCGGCGGACACCTGAACCGTGCCTCCCGCGCCGTTGCTCAATGTATTGAACGCAAGCGGGTTGAGGAAGGCAGAGATCAGACCCATGGAGCTGTCATTGGCAAAGGTCGGATCGAAGCGGTCCACGGTTTCGGTCAGCATCGAGTGGCCGAAGCGGTAAACGACGTGGGCGAACTCCGCGACGATGGCCGGGTTGATGTTGGTGTCGTAGACCTGCGTCGGCGCGAAGAACACGTCCACCTGCGGCTGCACTTTGCGCGCGAACTCCTCGAACACCAGGTGCTGGTACTGCATTTCAGTGGTGAAGCGTGCAGCCTGGAACAACCGCTCACCATCCCAGACACCGGGCGAGAGCTGCCACTCGGCGATGAAGTTCGCATCATTGCTGGCCAGCACCACCGCCTTGATGTGCTCGACCATGCGGTTGTGCTCCGCGTGGAACACGTGGTGCACCGCGGTCAGGCCGATGTTCTCGTTGCCACGGCCATCGCCGGTGATGAAGTGCTCGTTGAGCAGTTCGTCGTCGTAGAAGCCCACTGGGGGCGGCGAGTTCGGCGCGTTGACGACACCGTCCGTGTCCGCCTGCAGCGCCTGGTTCGGTGTGTTCGGGTTGCCATCATGGTCACCGAACGGATTGGCGGAATGCGCGATGTCATCGAGGAAGGCGTGCCCGGTACGACCGGCCAGCGACGCGTCGATGGGCGCGGCGGGCGTGCCCGAATCCAGGCCGCCGAGCGTGACGATCTGCGCGAATCCGGTGGCCGGATCGGGGATGAACTTGCCGTAGGCATCCGTGGCGATCAGCGGCAGGTTGAGCACATCCTGGTCATCCAGTTCGATGCCCAGCATAGCCCTGGCCTGTGCCTTGACGTCCGCCCAGGTGGGCAGGCCGCCGGGGGAGCCGTCGGGGTTGGTGCCGTCCAGCATGCGCCCGGTGGCGACCGGCCGCCCGTTGGCATCCAGCACGTACTCGCGCAGGAAGACCTGGTGCGACGGGTGCGAGGTGTAGGTCTGGTTCTGGTCGACGAAGGGCGTGGTCTGGTTCACATGGACATGAATGTCATCCGAAGTGCCCAGGTCACCGTCCGCACCGGCCTGCACCGCCGTGGTGGAGGCGCGGGTCATGACCATGAACGCGTTCTGCGGCAATACCTCGTCACCGTTGCCGGCAATGCCGTCGCGACCGTGGGTGATCAGCGGGTCGTCAGGTTGCAGCGGAATGAACACCAGGCCGTTGCCACCTTTGCTCACCAGGTCCAGGCCATGATCGAAGAACTGGCCGAACAGGGTGAACCAGGAGTTGAAGCCCGCCGACAGCCCCTCGTCCGGAGCGGTGTTGGGGATGAACAGCGGCTGACCGCGCGGAATCTCGATGCCATTGCCATCGAGGATCCTCGGCGTGCCATCGGCATTGAACAGCGGGACACCCGCGCCATCGACCACTCGGGTGCCAAGCCCGCCATCGAGGAAGGCCTGCACGGCCGCCGGGTTGGTGATGGTCTGGTCGACAATCAGGTTCGAGATAGTACGCGGATCGCTATCCACCACGCTGCCGCCCGGTCCGGACGTGGCGTAGTTGGTGTTGTCCACGCCAGCGAAGGGAACCTCGTCGTTTTCGTTGCGGAAGAACTGATCCAGCAAGTTCGGGAACGGCTGGTCGGCCGCGCCGAAGTCCTCCTGGCCCGGAACCAGGTTGTTGAGGCTGCCATCCACCGTCCGCAGGCCATACGCGCCACGGGTGTTCGGCAGGATGTCCAGCAGGTTTTCGCCGGCGGCATGACGTTCGGCAATCTTGATCTGGTCGAGGATGAACTGCAGGTCCCCACGAATCAGGTGCACACCGCCATTGATGGGCTCAGTCGGGCTTTCGACCGGGATTACAGGCGGCGCAGGCGGCACCACTACCCCGGTTACATCGGCAGTTGGTGCGGAGAACGCGGTTTCCAGGACGCCTTCGTCATCCTGATAAATCGCCTTCACGCGAATCGCCAGGCCACTCTGCTCGGCGGTGACGCGGAAGGTGCCCCGGGCGGCCGTCGCCGGTACGTCGCCACCTTCGGTGACGATGTCCTGGAAAATACCCGAGTTAGCAGCGGTCTCAACCTGCCAGATGAACGTGATCGGCCGACCGTTGAGGGTGCCGCCATCGTTGTCGGCGTCGGTGACCCCGGCCACGGAGGCTACCAGCAATTGACCGACTGACGGCGTGTTGTCCACCAGGCCGCTGGTGGCATCGCGGATGGTCAGCTGGCCGGTGGGCAGGCTGTTGGCACCACCGAGGACCACCGTCTGATCGGCGAACTGCAACCGCTCGATGTTCAGCAGGGTATCCGAGCCCTCGGTGCCGACGTTGTCGGTGACCCTGGTCACGCCATTGACCGTCGTAACGGTGTAATTGTCGCGCTCGCCACCAAATACAGCGGTATCGATGCTGTTATCAGAATCAAGGATTTCGCGAACGATGCTCAGCTGGCTCGGGTTGATCTCGCCGGACAGCATGCGCGGGATCAGTTCCTGAATAGAGAGCACGCTCGTCACGTTGGCGTTGCCAGTGACCTGTACCCGCACGTTGAGCCAGCGGTCGCCGTCAATCAGATCGTTACCGCCGCGACCTTCGATGATGTCGCTGCCCGCACCGCCGAGCAGGATATTGCCGGCACTGAAGGACACCACGCCGGGCCCGAAGGCATCGTCGAGCAGATCCTGCAGTCCGTTGACCAGGTCGATGTTGGTCAGGGTGCTGCCGAGCTCACCATCGGTGGGGATGGTGGTGGCATCGGAGTGATCGCCCTTGAGGATGTCGCTGAAGGAGGAACCCGACAGCCCTTCGACTTCCGCGAAGCGGTCGAGCAAGCCGGCGTTGGAGGCCGGGACCGGCGGTTCCACCAGGTCGTTGACCAGCAGGTCGACGTTGACGCCGCGCGGATCGCCACGGTAAGTGGCCCAGTCCCAACCGGACATGCCGTCGAAGTGGTCGGAGCCTTCGGAGCCGACCATGATGTCGTCGCCGCCCTCGCCGATCACCTCATCGAAACCGCCGCTACCAACGAAGACGTCATTGCCGGGCACCTCGTCGAGGGAGAACGGCGAGAAGTTGTCGCCGGGCGCACCGTCCTGGGTGCCGATTTCGATCCAGTCGTCGCCTTCGTTACCGGCGGTTTGCAGGTTGCCTTTGGCGCCATAGATGAAGTCGTTGCCGGTGCCACCGAAGGTTTCCGAAACGTCTTCGCCAGTGATGATGAAGTCGCTGCCGCCTCCGCCAAGGATCAGGTTGAAGCCGTTGCCGGCCTGGATGACGTCGTTGCCCTCGCCACCCTTGATGTTATCGTCGCCGCCCAGGTCGGTGATGATGTCGTCGCCGGCACCACCATCGAGGTTGTCGACACCATCACCCCCTTCGATGCGGTCGTTGCCGCCGTCGCCCCAGAGGGTGTCGTCGCCAATGCTGGCGATCAGGATGTCATCGCCATCAGTGCCGCCGAGCACCACGTGGTCTTCACCGGTGTAGCGCAGATAGTTGGTGTCTGGCCCAGCGGTGTCCGGGTTGTCGCGGACCACCAGGGCCAGCAGCGGGTTGTCGCCCAGCGGGTCATCGCGGCCAGTGGCGCCCAATCCGGTGTGCTGCGCCAGTTGATTGACTTCGAGAGTCCACGCTGGTGTGGAGAAGATGTCCGCCGGAAGCCGGGTGATATCGGTGTTCTCCATCACCATCTTGGCGAAGGAGTTGTTCTCCATCTCGGTAAGGAAGTTCAGCCCCGCCAGGCGACCCAGATAGTAGAAACGGTCGCCGTTCTGCAGCATCTCCATCTGCGTCTCGAAGACGAAGTTGAAGGTGGAGCCGAGCAGTCCTCCGAAGGGCATCTGCTTCTCGGCGAGACCGCCAATCCAGAAGTCCACCAGGTTGAGGCCGGTTTCAGTCGTTGCCCAGGCACCCGTGCTGTGCAGGAAGTCGAGACGGTCCGCCGGAATATTGGCGCCAACACCAAGAACAATTGCCATTGCCGCAGCGCGCTTGCCGTCCAGAGTTGTCTGGCTAGTGATGCTTCCATGAGTCCCATAGGCGGCGATGAAGTTGATCAGCGACGCCTCGTGCTTGAGGTTGCCCATGAAATCAACCCAGCTGGTGTAGGCCTCCAGCTGACTGTCGCCGGTCATGGCGTGGAATTCGCGGCGTGCGACGTTGAGAGACGGAATACCGGTGTCGCGGCCACGGGCGATGTTGATGGTGGCCAGGTCCAACGGCAGACCCAGGAGGTTGTTACGGAGCGCCTCGGTGACGAATTCGTCGATCTCGTTGCCCTGTTGACGTGTGGTGCCGCGAATGATGGCGCCCGCAGCTGCTTCCGCCGTCGCGCCGCTGGCAGCGAACGCCAGCGGGTTGAGAAACGCCTCGATCAGGCCGATCTCGCTGCTGGCAAACGCCGGATTCAGACGATCGATGGTTTCCGTCAGCATCGAGTGACCGAAGCGATACACCGTGTGGGCGAACTCGGCGAAGATCGCCGGATTGATGGTGCTATCGAAGCCATTGGGCGCCAGGAATGCATCTACGGCCGGTTGCACCTTGCGGGCAAACTCCTCGAACACCAGGTGCTGATACTGCATCTCGGTACCGAACTTGGCGGCCTGGAACAGGCGTTCACCATTCCAGTTCAGCCCGTCCGGGGTGCCCGGAACGGCCCCCACTGGAGTCAGCAGCCACTGGTTGAGGAAGGTCAGATCACCGGAAGCGAGGATCACAGCCTTGGTGTGCTCGACCAGGCGGTTGTGCTCGGAGTGGAACACATGGTGAACAGCCGTCAGGCCGATGTTCTCGTTGGCGCGGCCATCGCCCGCTATGTAGTGGGCGTTCAGCAGTTCGTTGTCGTATGTGGCGGTATTGCCATCATCCACCCCGGCCACTGTGTCGGCATCGACGCCCAGAAAGGCGCCGGTCTGACTGTTGAACGGGTTGGCACTATGGGCGATGTCGTCAAGGAAGGCGTGACCGGTACGGATCGCACCTACCAGGCTGATGGGTGCCGCCGGGTTGCCCTCGACCAGCACATTGCCGGGGAAGACCACTTGCGGGAAACCGTTCGGCCCCTTGATGAAGTTGCCGTAGGCATCAGTGGCCAGCAGGGGGACGCTGCCCACATCAGCGTCAGTCAGATTGATGCCGAGAATATCGCGGGCCTGGGCCTTGACCACCGCCCAGGTGGCCATGCCGCCAAGCTCGATGTCATTGCCGTTGCCATAGATCCCATCCACCAGGTCGCGGTTGGTAATCAGCCCCCCGGTGGCCACTGGGTCGCCATTGGCATTCAGTTCATAGGCACGCAGGAACACCTGGTGGGACGGGTGCGAGCTGTAGGTCTGGTTCTGGTCGACGAAGGGCGAGGTGGTGTTCTGGTTCAGGCCGGCGCCGCCGAACTGGGTGGCACGGGTCAGGACCAGGAAGTTGGTCGGGCTGCCGGGGACGAACAGGGGATCGTCGTCCGCCAGCGGAATAAAGACAATCTCGTTGCCACCCTTGGTCACCAGGTCCAGGCCATGGTCGAAGAACTGGCCGAAGAATGTGAACCAGCTGTTGAAAGGCGCCGAGAGGCCTTCATCAGGGGTTGTATTGGGCAGGAACAGCGGTTGCCCAGCGGGGATAGGCGCGCCCTCGAGGTCCAGCAACACACCATTGGCGTCCAGTGTGCCGAACCCGGCATCGACGAAAGCCTGGACCGCCGCCGGATTACTGATGGTCTGGTCGACGATCAGGTTGCTGATGGTCCTGGGCTGCGAATCGATTACCGTGCCGGTTCCCTGGTAGCTGGTACCGAATTCTCCGGGACGGAATTCCGGCGTAAGCAGGCGCGGAAAGAGTTCGTCCGCCGCGCCGAATGCATCCTGCCCACCGACCAAGTGGTTGAAAGAGCCGTCCACCGTCCGCAGTCCCCAGGGCACCTGGGCATTTGGCAAGAGTGACGCCAGCTCTTCGCCGTTGGCATTCGCCTCAGAGATGAGAATCTGCTGGAGAATGAACTCGAGGTCAGACTTGATGAAGTTGGCCATGTTGTTGTTTCCTCAATCCGACAGCAATTAGTCAGGCCGAATCACGCCCACGCGGGTGCGATTCCACGTTTCTTCGAAGGAAATCGATCAAGCCGGGCAAATCGCAGTCGCGGCCGAACCCGCCAAGCCTTGGAAGTGGCTCAGTTCCGACTGAATGGATTTGTCCCTATCAGCACCGCGCTGGACGGCGGCACTTCAACTCGGGGCTAAGGCGGGCCGTGGAAACGAACCCGAGGGGCGGCACAAGCTGATGGACCATCTGGCCCACTGCGCGAGAATGAATCGATGCTCATTGCGGTGTTCTCCCTAGCACTCTTGTGGCGGGCGCCACAGCGATGTCCCTCAACACTGCTGCGTGCCAAAAAACAGTCATGCTCGTACACACCCTGACTAAAGCCCTGGCCTTCGGCACTGTCAATAAAACGTCAGCATATGTTTCTAAATGTAAAAACAACTTAAGTAATTGATTTAAAAAACTTAAGTTAATTTTTATAGGAGCGCGAGGGCATTCAACATGCGGTAGCACTCTTCCAGCAGTCCTGGCACGCTCTTCTCCGAGCGGCTGGAAGTGGCGTTCTAGAGCGGCTGCTATCCGGCTTCCCACTTATCAGCGGATTACAACCGTTGACTCAAATGGGAAATCCGGGCAATTCAGAGGCATCTTTCTTGCTTGGGGAATGGGGGCCCAACAGCGGGGGAAAACGGGGCAAAAGCGAGCCTTACGTCAGCAGATTTTTTGAGTTCTCCCTGAACAAAAAAAGAGGGGAAGCACTGAGTGCTCCCCCCCTCTCGTTACCGCTTTTTGCGCCTTGACTGCCTCCTCAGCCGACGATGAAGTCCGCCTGGGTCACGGTGGTGGCATCCGCCACGCCCACCAGGGTGATGCTGTCGGTACCGATGGTGACCTGAGTATTCGCACCCAGGTCGACGATGCCGACGCTGGTCGCGAAGTTCACTGCAGTGATGCCGAGCGCAGCTATGTTCATCAGGTCCTGACCACCCACCGGGTCGGAGTCGAAGTCAAGGATGCTGTCGTTACCGAACCCCGCGGCGAACACGAACGTATCATTGCCCAGACCACCCACCATGGAGTCATTCCCTGCTCCACCGGTGAGCACATCAGCACTGGCACCCCCAATGAGACCGTTGTTCAACTCATTGCCCGTGCCGTTGAATGAACCGCTGCCGAGGAACATGAGGTTCTCGACGTTGGCGCCTAGCGTATAGCTCGACAGCGTCGTCAGGACAGAATCGGTGCCACCAGCGTCAAACTCGATCACCGTGTCCAGGGCATTGTCGACGCCGTAGATATCGTCGCCGCCACGACCAACCATCGCATCTGCGCCCCCCTCGCCGATGAGGACGTCGTTGCCAGCCGCCCCAAAGAGGCTGTTGCTCTGGTCATTGCCGAATCCAGTGAACGAACCGCTACCGATGAACTCGAGCATCTCGACGTTGGCCGCCAA
Source organism: Pseudomonas sp. BN414 (assembly GCF_029871275.1). NCBI lineage: Bacteria > Pseudomonadati > Pseudomonadota > Gammaproteobacteria > Pseudomonadales > Pseudomonadaceae > Pseudomonas > Pseudomonas sp. BN414. The sequence goes on along the minus strand of NZ_SSOL01000041.1, from coordinate 735 downwards.
TGTGTAGCTCGACAGGATGGTCAAGGCAAAGTCAGTGCCACCGCCGTCAAACTCGATCACATTGTCCAGGGCATTGTCGACGCCATAGGTATCATCCCCACCTCCACCGACCATCGCATCCGCCCCCTCTCCACCGATGAGGAAGTCGTTGCCAGCTCCGCCAAAGAGGCCGTTGTTCAGTTCATTGCCGAAACCGATGAACGAACCACTGCCGATGAACTGAAGGATCTCGAGGTTGGCCGCCAACGTGTAGTTCGGCAAGATGGTCAACACCATGTCGGTACCACCACCGGCGGACTCGTTCACCAGGTCCAGGGCATTGTCGACGCCATAGGTGTCGTTGCCGGCACCACCGGCCATCGTATCTGCACCGTCTCCACCGATGAGGAAATCGTCACCCGCGTCACCGTTGAGGGTGTCGTTGCCGAGCGCCCCCCACAGGACATCGTTGCCGTCACCACCGTTGGCTATATCATCACCCACTGTGCCGAGGAAGGTATCAGCACCCACCCCACCACTGAACAACGCCCCCACCAGCCCGGTCGCCGCCGACGCTACTGAGTTGTTGAACCCACTGTCATCGACGTAGCTGGTGACCACCCGCAGGAACAGGCCGGCCTGCGCTGCACCCGGGGTGAAGTTGGCCGTATTGGCCCCCGGGATATTGGTGAAGGTCACGCCGTTAACCGACGACTGCCACTGGAAGTTGAACACCGACGTCGTCGTGCCATCGAC
>NZ_SSOL01000040.1:0-272905 GCF_029871275.1 Pseudomonas sp. BN414 | reverse complement strand
GATCGCGTCAAGGCGCGGACCGTAGGTTGTGGCTGAGCGATGCGAAGCCCAACATCCCCGCCCGCTCGTTGGGCCGCGCTGCGCTTGGCCCAACCTACGAATGGGTGGCGAATCGCTGCATCAGGAAATCGATGTCGGACGGTTTCATTAACAGGATCGCGTCAAGGCGCGGACCGTAGGTTGTGGCTGAGCGATGCGAAGCCCAACATCCCTGCCCCCTCGTTGGGCCGCGCTGCGCTTGACCCAACCTACGAGTGGACGGCGAATCGCTGCACCAGGAAGTCGATCAAGGCTCGTACCTTGGCCGGCAAGCGGCGACCAGGCGGGCAGACCGCATAGATTTGCGAGCTGGGCAGCGGGAAGTCCTGAAGCACTTCTACCAGCCGGCCGCTGGCGAGGCCCTCATTCAGCAGGAAGCGCGGCAGCGAAACCAGCCCCAGGCCATCCATCGCCGCCTGCACCAGCACTTCGCCGTTGTTGGCGATCAGCCGCGGCCGCACCACCACCGAACGCCACTCGCGGCCCATGAGGAACTGCCACTGGCTGCTGTTCGCACGGTTCTTGTAACCCAGGCACTGATGCTCGCGCAGGTCATCGGGGACCTCCGGGGTGCCATGGGCCGCCAGGTATTCGGGACTGGCGCAAACCGCGTGAGGACAGGGGCCCAATTCACGGGCCACCAGGGTGGAGTCCGGCAGGCGGCCGATGCGCAGGGTGAGGTCATAACCCTCGTTGACCAGGTCCACATAGCGGTCGTTGAGGTCCAGTTCCACATCTAGGCCGGGATGGGTGCGCATGAATTCGTTGAGTGCCGGCGAGAGGTGTTTCAACCCGAAGGACATGGGTGCGGCTAGACGCAAGCGTCCGCGCAACTCGCTCTGCAGGCTGCGGGTCGCTTCCTCGGCTTCGGCCAGGTCACGCAGGATTCGCTGGGCGCGCTCGAAATAGTCCAGTCCGGTTTCGGTCAGGCTGAGGCGTCGCGTGGTGCGATTGAACAGCCGGCACTCCAGGTGCCGCTCCAGCGCACTCATGCGCCGACTGACCACCGACTTGACGATGTTCAGCCGTTGCGCCGCCGCCGAGAAGCCACCGGTCTCGACCACGACCACGAATACCCGCATGTCTTCGAACAGGTTCATCGCTAACCGCCTGTGAGGAACGAGGGGCCGTTATCACAGGTTTAGCGGATTTGGGCATTGGCATTTGTTAAGGCGCGGTTGTCTTGCGAATCCTTGTGGGGGCGAATTCATTCGCTGAGGGCTGCGCAGCTGCCCCGTAGGTTGGCGTTGAGCGCAGCGAAGCCCAACACGCCCAAAATACCGGGCTCGCCGCACCTTCCCTCACCCCAACCCTCTCCGAGGGGGAGAGGGAGCCGTCCGTGCCAAGTTCGGCTCTAGCACGTCCCTGCAGGGGCGAACCTTCGGTCCGCATAGCGATTGAAATCGCCCCCACAAAAGAGAGCGGCACCGAAGCATCGTCGCCCCTCGAATACCTGTAGGGGCGAATTCATTCGCCAAGGGCAGCGAAGCTGCCCCGTAGGTTGGCGCAGAGCGCAGCGAAGCCCAACGCGCTCAAACTCCGGGGCCGACTCTGGCTCGTTCCTGTAACGGCGAACCTTCAGTCCGCTTGGCGAATGAATTCGCCCCTACAGAAAGCAATCCTCCTGGAGGATATCCACCTACAAAAGCTCCACCCTCCCCTGCACCACCCGCACCGGCACCGCTTGCAGCCGACTGCCGGCACAGGGACCTTCGATGCAGTGGCCGTCCTCGAAGCGGAACAAGGCGCTGTGGTGGGCGCACATCAGTACCTGGCTGCGGTAGGTGGAGAACTCGCCAGGGCGGAAGTCCAGCGGCACCGAGAAGTGTGGGCAGCGGTTGTGGTATCCCCAGACTTCTTCGCCACGACGGACCAGTACCAGCGGCAGCGCCCTACCCTGCAGCGTGGCCTCCAGCGCCAGGGCGCCGCCGTCGACGATGGCCTCCAGCGCGCAAAGCAGCTTCATCCGCGCAGCTCCGGGTTGCCCAGGCCCCAGTTCCAGGGGCGGACCTCGATGTGCTCGAACAACCCTGCGCGCACGTAGGGATCATCACCGAGAAAAGCCTGGACCTCGCCCAGGCTCATGGCTTCCACCACCAGCAGCGTACCGTTCATGCGGCCGTTGCCGCTGTCCAGTGTCGGGCCACCGAGGCGCACCACCACCCGGTGTGGATAGGGATTGCGCAGGTGCTCGCGATGGGCCGGGCGCACCTGGTTACGCAAGGCCATTTGGCCAGGCTTGTCAGTGGCGAAGACGGCGAAATACTGGCTCATGACGTTGCGCGCTCAAGCACGAAGTCGTAACTGGCCAGGCGGAACGCGCCGTCGATGCCATGCGCTGCCGCCAGCGGATGGTCGCCCTGACAGGGCTCGTAGACCACCTTGAGAGAGTCCTTCACACCGAACACCACATCCGACTCCAGGTAGGGGTCATCGTGGTTGAACAGGTGGGTGACCAGGGTGCGCCGCCCCTCGGCCATGACCATGAAATGCAGGTGCGCCGGACGCCACGGGTGGCGGTCGCTGGCCTGGAGCAGGCGTCCCACCGGGCCATCGGTGGGAATGGGGTAGCTCACCGGGACGATGGTCCTGATCGCGAAGCGGCCTTCGGCGTCCGTGCGGTAGCGACCTCGCAGGTTGGCCAGCGGCTGGTCCGGGTCCTGCCCGGAGTACATGCCGTTCTCCGCGGTCTGCCAGACATCCAGCACGGCGTTGGCGATGGGCTCGCCGGTGGCATCCAGCACCCTGCCCAGCACCAGGGCGGGCTCGCCCGGGGTGAATGCCATGTTTTCGCCAGGGCTGCGTTCGGGCATACCGGCGATGTAGAAAGGCCCGAACACCGTGGTTTCGGTGACGGCTTCGCTGGCGCGATGGTTGATGGCATCCACCAGCATGGACAGGCCGATCACATCCGAGAGCAGGATGAATTCCTGGCGCACGGTGCCATCGCACTTCTTACCGGTGTCGGTGAGGAAGCGGATGCCTTCCAGCCACTCTTCCTCGGTCAGTTCCACTTCGCTGGCGAAGGCATGGAGGTGGCGCACCAGCCCCTGCACCAGCTGGCGCAGACGCGGGTTGGGCGTATTGGCGAAGGCGGCAACCGCCTGTGCGGAAATCTTCGATTCGTTAGTCGGGATGTTGTTCATCTTGTGTTCCCGTGGGTCGGTTACGGCGAGTGGCGTGGGAGCACCCTCTCCCCCGGCCCCTCTCCCTGAAGGGAGAGGGGAGTAGTACTTCATGCGGGAGGAAGGCCCTGCCAGGCGCGAAGCAGCATGGCTTCGATGGCGTCCCGTTCGAACGGGCGCGGGTTGTAGTAGGGGCTGGCGCAGGCGATCGCGGCGGCTTCCGCCGGTCCTTCCTCGGGCAGTCCGATCTCGGCCAGGGAAGCCGGAATGCCCAGCTTCTGGTTGAGCGCGAACAGGAGCGGCCCCACTTCTTCCGCCTCCTTGCCCCCCAGGGCACGGGCGGCGCGGCGCAGCGGTTCGGCGGCAGCCTTGCGGTTGTAATGCGCGGCATGGGGCAGCACCACCGAGTGGACCTGCGCGTGCGGCAGGTTGAAGGTCCCGCCCAGGGTGTGGCAGAGCTTGTGGTGAATGGCCATGCCCACCGAGCCCAGGCAGATGCCGGCCAGCCAGGCACCGTAGAGCGCCCGGCTGCGCGCTTCGGCGTCTTCGGGGTTGGCGACCACACCAGGCAGCGACTCGGCCAGGGCGCGAATCGACTCTTCCGCCATCAGGGTGATGATGGGGTTGGCGTCCTGGGCGTAAAGCGTTTCCACTGCATGGGCCATGGCGTTCATGCCCGAGCACGCGGAGATCGCCGCTGGCAGGGTCAGGGTCAACTGCGGGTCATAGACCACCGTCTTCGGCAGCACGCGAAAATCGCGCCCGGTCTTCTTCAGGCGGTTCTCGGTGAGGCCGTAGATGGGGGTCATCTCGGAGCCGGCATAGGTCGTCGGCACTGCCAGGATCGGCAGGCCGGATTCCAGGGCGATGGCCTTGCCCAGACCGATGGTGGAACCACCGCCGATGGCGACGCAGCAGTCGGCGCCAAGCCGGGACGCCTCTTCACGCGCGGCACGGGCCACTTCCACCGGCACATGCATCACCGCCTGCGGATAGACGCCGGCGGAACGCTCTCCGAGTATCGCCGCCACTCGCTCGCCGAGGTGACGCTGCTCCGGAGTGGTGAGGATCAACGCACGACGAGCACCAAGCTTGTCCAGTTCCTCGGCCAGGGTTTCCAGCTTGCCCCAGCCGAACACCACGCGAGAGGCCAGGCCTTGGTAGATGAAAGGATTCATGCTCAACCTCAACGTTTGAAATGGGGCGGAATCTTCGCGTCCACGTTGACCCACACCGAACGAGCTTCGGTGTAGTCGTGGATCGCCTCGAAGCCCATCTCGCGGCCATAGCCGGACTGGCCCAAACCGCCGAAGGGGCTACCCGGACTGACGCGCTTGTAGCAGTTGATCCAGCACATCCCGGCATGGATGTTCGCCGCCATCCGGTGAGCGCGTTGCAGGTCGCGGGTCCAGAGGCCGCTGCCGAGCCCGTACTGGGTGCCGTTGGCGATTGCCAGGGCTTCTTCATCCGAAGAGAAACGCAGCACGGTGACGAAGGGACCGAACACTTCTTCCTGGGCCACACGGTGGTCCGGTTGGGCTTCGACCACGGTGGGCTCGATGTAGTAGCCGTCGGCGAACGCCGGATCGTTGGGCACCTTGCCGCCAGTGAGAATGCGGCCACCCTGGGCGCGGGCGATGTCCACATAGTCCAGTACGCGGTCGCGGTGCTGGGCAGAAGTCAGCGGCCCCATCTCGGTGTTCGGGTCCAGCGGGCTGCCCAGGCGGATGGAGCGAGCCAGGCCGATGAAACGCTCGAGGAATTCGTCGGCAATGCGTTCATGGAGGATCAGCCGCGAGCCGGCAATGCAGGCCTGCCCCTGATTATGGAAGATCGCCCAGGCGGCGCCGTTCACGGCTGCCTCCAGGTTGGCGTCGTCGAAGACGATATTGGCGCCCTTCCCGCCCAGCTCCAGTTGCACGCGCTTGAGATTGCCCTGGGAGGCTTCGACGATCCGCCGGCCGGTAGCGGTCGAGCCGGTGAAGGCGATCTTGCCCACGTCCTCGTGCTCGGCCAGGCGTTGGCCGGCTGTGTGACCGTAACCCGGCACGACGTTGACCACGCCATCGGGAAAACCGACTTCCTTCATCAGCTCGGCGATGCGCAGGGTGGACAATGGGGTGATCTCCGACGGCTTGATGACCACCGTGTTGCCCGCGGCCAGGGCCGGGCCCATTTTCCAACTGGTGAACATCAGCGGGAAGTTCCACGGCACGATCTGCCCGACCACGCCAATGGGCTTGCGCTGCACATAATTGAGGAAGCCGGTTTCCACCGGGATCACCGCACCTTCGATCTTGTCGGCCATGCCACCGAAGTAGCGGAAGCAGGCGGCCGTGCGCGGCACATCCAGGCTGCGGGAATCACGGATCGGGTGGCCGGTGTCCAGAGATTCCAGTTGGGCCAGCTCCTCGAGGTGCTCCTCGATCTTGTCCGCCAGCTTCAGCAGCAGGCGGCCGCGCTCGGCGCTCGACAGTGCGGCCCAGGCCGGAAAGGCACGCTTCGCGGCAGCGACGGCCAGGTCCACGTCCTCGGCTTCGGCGGCGGCGATATGGGTGATCAGCGAGCCGTCATGGGGCGACAGGACTTCGATCGTCCCGCCCTTCTGGGCCGGTACGAAGCGGCCATCGATGAAGAGTTGGTTTTGCATGGGTAAAGCTCCCCGGGCGCCGCAACGGAGCGCGACGCCTGTGAATGGCATGAAATCGTCCCCTCTCCCAGAGGGAGAGGGGCGCTGGGCATCAGAACTCCACGGGATACGGCGGCAGCTCGCCGCTTTCGTAGCGCTGCGGCAGGTTCGGCGTGGCGTTCTCCCACACCAGCAGCATGGAGCGCTTGGTGGAGTAGCCCTGGTGGCGGATGTCGGCAGGCATGGCGCAGATGTCACCGGGGCGCATGGTGATGCGCGCACGCGGGGCGCCATCGTCCTTGTCGGCCACGTCCCAGATGATTTCGTCGGAGAGCTGCAGGAACCACTCCACGCGGTCGTTGCCATGGAACACCGGGAGGATGAATTCCTCAGTGGTCGGGCAGAACAGGCTGGCCTTGCACACCGAACTGACCGAGGGGTTCCAGGTCACGTCGGAGCGGGACAGGTATTTGTAGAGGTTGAAGGCATGCAGCTCGCCTTCGAAACCTTCGGCGGCATGGATCTCTGGCTCATCCTGGGCGACGTCGGCGAACTGGCGGTTCACCGGCAGGTCGTTGCGCAGCGGCGAGTCGTCCGGCAGGCCCGGCATGCGGCGGGTGGCGACACGGAAGCGCTCGATGGCTTCGATGTTGTCGCCGTTCTTGCGGCCGAAGGCGCTACCGGTTTCTTCCGGTGCGGCGAAGGGGTCGAAGCCAGCGTTGGTCCAGTCGCGCAGGATGGCCTTGAAGGTGGCCATGATCTTCGGCGTCTCGAACTGCTCGGTGTAGTCGACACCTGCCTCGCGCAGCACGCCGTTGAAGGTGCCGGCGTAAAGGTCGACCTTGCCGTAGTGGTTGCGGGTGCCGATGACTTCATCGAAGTTCACCCAGCCATAGAAGAAGCCCCAGGCCACGTCGCGCATGGTGGCGCGCAGGAAGGCGTCGGCGGGTATCAGGTGCGAGCGCTGCTGACCCTTGGCCGGCCACTGGATGCGCGCGAAATACTCGTCGCGGGACAGGGTGAAGGCACCCAGCTTGAAAGTGCGGTAGCCGGTGACGGCATCGGGCAGGCTGGCTTCGACCTCATCGGCGGCGAAGCTGGCGGAAGTGTCGAGGGTTTCGAGCATGGCCATGGTGGATGTCCTTTTGTTCTGGTTGTGGGTCAGGCGGTCACTTCAGGCAGATGTCTGCCCACTTCTCCACCGACAGCGGTCCCTTGATGGTCTGCAACAGCAGCACACCAGGGCGCGCACTTTCGAAGCGGTAGGCGCAGCCCGCCGGCAGCAGGGCCTGGTGACCGCGCTTGAGCAGCACATAACCCATCGGGCGCCCCTTGGGCTGCTCGCCGGCCAGGTGCGTGCCTTCACCATCCGCCAGGGGTTCGTCGAGCTTGAGGAAATCCACCCGCACCTCGCTGTCCACGGAGATGGCGAACTCATCGTGGGCGGCGGTGTACCAGGGCGAGGTGCCCTCGGCGCGCAGGGTTTCGATGACGTAGCCGAGGTTCAGCCCTACCACCACCTTTTCGTAGGGGGCGGAACGGCTGGCGACGTCGAAGATATTGGAGAACGCGTAGTGGCGGGCTTCGCCCTGGATGATCTCGATCGACCCCATGCGATGGTCGTCGAGCGAGCCGAAGACGGTATGGAACGCGGCAGTGCTCATCTCATTCACCGTTTGTTGTAGTGGTGAGTGAACGTTACGAGGGGTGCCTGCCGGCAACAATTCCAAGCCGGGCGACAACAGTGTTTGCAAAACGCGAACAGTGCACGAGACGCTCTAGTTCGGCACTTTCAGCGGGACATGCGGTTGAGTTCGCAGGCCGGAGTTTCGGTTGGTGATTGCTTTAGGAAGACTCTATCGAACAGATAAATCGGTTTGATCGATTATTCCGCCCCACAGAAAAGGTCTTTCCAGCAAAGGCAATAACATCCCAATGAATGCGCTAACGCTTTGTTTTTATTTAACTTAAATAACTATCACTGACATCGATGGCAACCATCATCGAGGATCACTTCTTCATCGAAATCACATCAGTAACATGGGCCCCACAGACGAACACCACCCCCTCACCAAGGTGCCCAAAATGAAAAAGCAAATCCTCGCCAGCCTGTTCATCGCCAGCCTGTCCGCCACTGCTTTTGCCCTGCCCCAGGGTGCCGTTGTCGCTGAAGGGGGTTCCGACCGCACCACCATCAACCGTGTCGCCGAAGGCGGTGCTGACCGCACCGGCGCCAACCGCATCGCCGAAAACGGCTCCGACCGTTCCGAGTCCCTGCGGGTTGCCGAAGGTGGTTCCGACCGCACCAAAGGCTTCGATGTTGCCGAAGGTGGTTCCGACCGCACTAAAGGCTTCGATGTTGCCGAAGGTGGCGCCGACCGCACTGGTGCCAGCCGCATCAGCTGATATCGGAGCACCGTTCAGAGGCAGGCAATCACGATGTATGCAGTTCCTCGAAAGGCAGAAGGCGCCACATGTGGCGCCTTCTTCTTTTGGGGGACTAGAAAAGATCGTTTCAGGTTGGTTCTTGTAGGGGCGAATTCATTCGCCAAGCAGATCGAAGATCTGCCCGTCGGACCTGCATGGGGCAGCTTCGCCGCCCTTGGCGAATGAATTCGCCCCTACAGTCAGATTGCGCATGAGTTCAGCGACGTAGGATGGGTGGAGCTTGCGATACCCATCAGCCTTGTCCGCATGGGTATCGCTCCGGTCGCGGAACGCCGCCCGACCCATCCTACGAAGGCGAATGAATTCGCCCCCACAACAAAGCCTCAGGCCACGCAAGCTTCGAAAGTCGCCTGCATCTGCGCAGCGTCGATGGTCCCGCGCTTACCGATGAACACCAGCTGGGTGAAGGGTTCGCGGCCTTCCCAACCAGCCTCCGGCAGAATCTCGCTGCGGCTTCCCACGAGATGCAGGATGCAACGCTTGCCCGGCGCTTCGGCTATCTGGCAGATGCCCTTGGCGCGGAATATCTCCGCTGGCAAGGCAGCCAGTGCCTGGCGCAAGGCTTTTAGCGACATTGGCCGCTCACTGGCGAAACTCCAGGTCTCGAAGATCGCCGAGTGATCCTCCTCCTTCACGCTCGCCACTGCCGGAGCCGCCGTTGCGGCAGCAGGACGGAAGCTCCACCCCGCCTTGAAGCGCCCTACTCCCAGCACCAGCTCCAGCGGGACCTCGCCATACTCGCTTTCCAGTATCCGCGCGCTGGGATACAGCCACCGGGCCTTGAGCGTGTCGAGCTGGTCGCGGCTGACCCGATCCACCTTGTTCAGGACGATGATGTCGGCCACATCCAGCTGTTCCATTGCCAGCTGCGCCATCTCGCCCTCCAGGGACTCGAACTGCTCGGCATCCACCACCGTCAGGATGCTGTCGATGGCGAGCGCATCGCGGAATTGCGGATAACGCAGGGTGTTGGCGATCTTGCTCGGGTTCGACACGCCGCTCGCCTCGATCACGATGTACTCGGGGCGATTGCTGCGGTCGTCCAGGAGTCGCCCCAACTGCTCGATCAGGTCGCTTTCGACGGTGCAGCAGATGCAGCCATTGGCCAGGCTCACCGTCGTCTGGGTCTGGCTGACGATCAGTTCGCTGTCGATGTTGATCGCACCGAAGTCATTGACCATCACCGCCATGCGCAGGCCGTGGTCGCTGTTGAGGATGCGGTTCAGCAAGGTGGTCTTGCCGGCGCCGAGAAAGCCCGAAACCAGGGTGACGGGAATGGGGGCGAGTCTGCTCAAGGGCTTGTCTCCTGGCCGTTTACATCAGAAGTTCGGCAGCTCGAAGCGCCAGGTGGCGACATGGCTGGTGTCGTCGAATTCGCCATGGCGGTCCCAGGTTACCTCGCCCTCCAGCAGGGTCAGCTGCACCTGGGTGTTATGGATGTTGCCCTTGGGTTCCACGTCGAAGAGGTTGCGGTCGAGCACGATCAGGTCGGCGGACTTGCCCACCTCGATCGAACCGGCCTTGTCTTCGATACCCATGCACCAGGCGCCGTTGATAGTCATCACGCGCATGGCCTGTTCCAGGCTGATGGGGTTGCCGTAGAACCGGCCCTCTTCCTCTCCATAGGGGTTCTCGCGGGTGACCATGGCCTCGAAGCCGATCCACGGGTTGATGCTGGACACCGGCCAGTCGGTACCCATTACCGCCACGCCGCCGTGCTCCAGGACGCCCTTGAAGTTGTAGGCGCGCTGCATGCGGTCTTCGCCGAACACCGCGCGGGCGTTGGCGAAGGAGGACGGGAACCAGCCCACCGGCGAGAACTCGGCGGTGACATTGAGCTCGGCGAAGCGCGGCAGGTTGGCATCCAGCAGCGTGGTGCTGTGGGCGCACTGGTGGCGTACTCCGCTGTAGCCGTTGCGCCGACGCGCTTCGGCCACGGCATCGAGGAACAGGTCGGAGGCGCCGTCGCCGGTGCAGTGGGCGATCACGCGGATGCCCCTGCGGTCCATGTCCACCACCATGTCGGTGATGTGTTCCGGGGTCAGGTTGAGGTGACCGCGCCAGCTGGCATCCCCCGGCCAGGCGCTGGACAGGTAGGACGAACGGGATTCGTGGGTGCCGTCGAAGTGGAACTTAACCGCGTTGGCGTTGAGTCGGGCGCTGCGGTAGTAGTGACGCTCTCCTGCCAGCAGCTCCCAGCGGCGTTTCACCGGGAAGATGTCGTCCTGCCAGCTGATGGCGGCCTCGACCCGGACCGACAGCTCACCGGCCTGGTCGATGGTTTTCAGTGCGTTCAGGCGATGCTCGCAGACATGGACGAACTTGGTGCCCACCACGCCATGGCCGCTCTGGAACCACACGCCCTCGCGGTAGGCGCGCTTCAGCGCGTGTTGCGGCGTGGGCGGCATGGCGGCATGCATCAGTGCGTAGGCGCCGTCGACCAGGATGCCGGTGGGTTCGCCGGTGACGCTGTCGCGCTCGATGTAGCCATGGCGCGGGTCCATGGTGTCGGCATCGATACCGGCCAGCTCCAGGGCTCGGGAGTTGACCATCATGCAGCCCCAGGAACGGTCGAGGATGGCCACCGGACGATCGGGCAGGACGCTGTCCAGCCAATGGCGATCAGGCACCAGGCCGGCTTGGCGGAAGGTGTAGCGCACGAAGTACTGGCCGTACACCCAACCATCACCGGGGTGGGCCGCTGCGTAGTCGAGGATGGACTGGCGCACCTGCTCCGGGGTCGGGTCTTCCACGCCGACTTCCAGATAGCCCGCATAGCCGGGCGCCAGCTTCAGGTCCGGGTGGGTGTGCATGTCATAGAGGCCCGGCATGGCAAAGCGGCCCTTGAGGTCCAGCACCTGAGTGCGCGGACCAATGAGGCTGGCCATGTCGGAGGTTGCCCCCACCGCGACGAAGCGCCCGCCTCCAACAGCCACGGCTTCAGCCCAGGGATTGGCCTCGTCCACGGTGTAGATGCGGCCGTTGGTCAGCACCAGGTCGGCGGCGCCGGTCGGGCCTGGAACGTTGCTGGAGCGGTAATCGGTGGGGTTACCCATGGCAGTGACACCTTCTTCGGAATGCGCGCGGGCTTTCCACCCGTCTTGGCAGAATCAGTCTTGAATCGTTGGAATCGTGGTGCGGGCGCGCCCGGTTCGCAGGCGCGCCGCCGTTTCATTCGTCGTCGCGGGCGGGAATCCACCACTCTTCACCGCGCACGGTGCGGATGTACTCCGGCCAGCGATAGCGGTGCGGCGCCTGGAAATCCTTCGGCAGCAGGGGTGCCTGCCAGCGACTGCCGCCGATGCCGCCACCGGTGCGCTCGACGAACTCGGCGCGTGCGGCAGCCAGCAGGTCCGGGCGAGTCAGCAGGTCCACCAGGGTCGCGGCGATGGTCTTGGCCGCCACCTGGATCATCGGGTCGATGGTCTGGCGGATGCCGCCCAGGGCGTTGGCCACCCAATCGGGATAGGTGTAGCCAGCCGGCGCCGAGAGCATCGGCCGCGCCACCAGCAGGCGCACGGTCGGGCAATGCCAGGTGTATTCCGGGTAGTCGTCGGAGGTCAGGTGCTTCTGCCAGGCCGGCATCTGCAGGCGCATCTGGCGCTCGCACTCCTGCGGCTCGATCAGTTCTTCGGTGGCCGGCAGGAAGGGTTTTTCCATCGGTTGCAGACCGAGGTTGGCCTGGATTTCCTGGGCGATCTCGATCGCTTCATTACCCCAACGCGGAGCGCCGACCAGCGCCAGGTTGTCGTAGGTAGCCTGGGCCATCACATGGTTGGGCAAGCCGCCACGGGACTTGCACACCCAGGTCTTCTTCCACTGGCAACCGGTGGCCAGCGCGGTGGCGGCAGCGTTGTTGTCCATCACCTGGGCAATGGTCTCGGCCTGCTCGATGGAATCGCAGCGCAGCAGGTACTGGATCTGCGAAATGTGCGGCGGCAGGTTGTCCGCAGTCGCCTGGCCAGCGGTGAGGATGGCCTCGTTGTAGCTCCACAGGCCGGTGAACGGCAGCGTGGAACGGCGCAGGCTTTCGTTCAGGGTGTAGAAGTGCACCAGCGCATCGTTGGCGCCCGGTGCGCGGGCCGCCAAGTGGTTCTGCGGGATCGGGCTGTACTTGTCCGAGGCGATCCAATTCTGCGGCTCATCGCAGGTGAAGGTGTAGATGTAGGCATAGGCGATACCGCAATGGGTATCCCAGGTGGTGGTGTTGTTCAGCGGCAGCATGTAGGTGGGGTGGAAGCTGATGGCCGCATCGATATCGTCGTAGTAACCCTTGGCGGCATGCACCGGCTTGGAAGCGCGCAGCTTTTCCGCCGGCTCGCCGAAGAACTTCAGGGTGCCCTGGATACCGTGCTCCAGCATCGCCGCCTTGGCCGCCAGCAGGCCACCGAGGGCGCTGATGCCCAGCGCCGAGTGAGGGTCGGTATGGCCGGGCGCAAAGCGCGACAGACCATCACGCGGCATCTTGCGGGTCGCCGCAGCCTGGCAGTTGCCGGGCACCGCGTCGTACTCGCCATAGGTCGCTACCACCGGGCCTTCACCGTTCTTGAAGGTGGCGCAGAACGCCGTGGGCATGCCACCGCTGCCCTCTTCCACCTCGAAGCCTTCCTTGCGCAGCAACTCGACGTACCAGGCGCAGGACTTGTACTCGCGGAATGCCGGTTCCGCGTAATGCCAGATGACCTGGTGCCAGTCCGACAGGGTCTTGTGCTGCTGCGCCACCCATTCCAGGGCGAATTGCTTGGGCTCGTGCATGAAGGAGGTTCCTTGATGGTGTGACCGGGCCCGTCCGTGCAGGGCCAGCGGTGGGCTGGCCCTAGTATTGTTGAGTGGAGCGATACAACAATCGATTTATTTCGCCACTAATGTTTAGATATTTTCACCTCACACCAGTATTCCGGAGCTGCCATGCGCTTCCCCTCGATGACCGCCCTGCGTGCCCTGGACGCCGTCGCCCGTCTGGGCAGCGTGTCCGCCGCCGCCCATGAGCTGAACCTGACCCGTAGCGCCATCAGCCACCAGATCAGCAGCCTGGAAGAGAGTCTTGGCTTCACCCTGACCGAACGCATCGGCCGCGGCATCGGCCTCACCTACCGCGGCGAACGCTATGCCCGCGAGGTCCACCGCATCCTTTCCAACCTGGAGGAAGCCAGCCGGCGCCTGGATGACCAGGAAATCTCCGGACGCCTCTGCGTCAGCTGCAATCCCGGCTTCGCCACCTACTGGCTGTGCCATCACATCGGCGGCTTCCTGCGCCAGTACCCGCAGGTCCAGTTGCAACTGATTTCGCCGCGCACACCGGATCACGTCAGCAATCCCAACGTCGACCTCTTCATCGCCTACGGCATTGGTGACTGGCCCGACATGTCGGTGGAGCAGATCGTCGCCCTGCGCTTCTTCCCGGTGTGCAGTCCGCGCCTGATCAACGCCCTGGGCGGCCTCAAGAACCCACAGGAACTGGCCGAATTCCCCCTGCTGCACATGAGCGACTACAGCGACTGGAGGGTCTGGCTTGCCGCCGCAGGTGCTTCCAGCGTGGATGCCGGCACCGGCATCGTCTTCTCCGATGCCCACTGCGCGCAGTCCGCGTGCATTGCCGCTCAGGGCGTCGGCATGGGCGACAACCTGATCAGCGGCGACGCCCTGGCTCGTGGCCTGCTGGTGCGTCCATTCGAAATCGCCATCGACTCCCATCGCGGCTATTACCTGGTGGCAGACCCGCAGAAGGCCGAACGCCCGGCCGTGCAGGCCTTCAGCAACTGGGTGAAGACGCAGCTGCAAGCCTCTACACAGATCTGGCACGAGCATCGCTGAACCTGCTCTTGTAGGAGCGAGCTTGCTCGCGAAGCGTTGGTGCTGGCCTCTTTCACGAGCAAGCTCGCTCCTACGGGAGACGGGCAATTTCGGGATCTTAAATGTCCAAAAAAACTAAACATTAAGGGCGAAATAATTCCATTGATGTAGCGCTGCCTTTGACAATAATGGCCAAAACGCCCAATCCGGGACCCATTTGCGAGTCCCAGCACAACAAGGGGAGTAACCAGCGTGCCAAGCAGTCAGGCCATCCAGCTCAGCGCCCAGGGGATCAGGAAGCAGTACGGACATTTCACCGCCCTGGACGGCATCGACCTGGACATCCGCCAGGGTGAGTTCCTCACCCTCCTCGGCCCGTCGGGTTCAGGCAAGACCACCCTTCTGATGATCCTCGCGGGTTTCCTCGAAGCCAGCGCCGGCCAACTCATGGAGAACGGCGTAGATATCAGTCGCCGTCCCGCCGAGAAACGCAACTTCGGC
Source organism: Pseudomonas sp. BN414 (assembly GCF_029871275.1). Classification (NCBI taxonomy): domain Bacteria; kingdom Pseudomonadati; phylum Pseudomonadota; class Gammaproteobacteria; order Pseudomonadales; family Pseudomonadaceae; genus Pseudomonas; species Pseudomonas sp. BN414. The sequence goes on along the minus strand of NZ_SSOL01000040.1, from coordinate 258,370 downwards.
ATGGTGTTCCAGGGCTACGCGCTGTTCCCCCACATGTCGGTAGAAGACAACGTCGCTTACCCGCTGCGCATCCGTGGCGTGAAGGCAGAAGAACGCCAACGTCGCGTCAGGCACATCCTCGAAGTCGTAGGCCTCGGCGCACACATGAAGAAGAAGCCGGCCGAGCTCTCCGGTGGCCAGCAACAACGCGTCGCCATCGCCCGCGCGCTGGTGTTCGAGCCGGACCTGCTGCTGCTCGACGAACCCCTCTCCGCGCTGGACAAGAACCTGCGCGAGCAGCTCCAGGCCGAACTGCAACGCATCCACCGCCAGGTGGGCACGAGCTTCGTGTTCGTCACCCACGACCAGGGCGAGGCGCTCGCCCTCTCCACCCGCATCGCGATCTTCAACCAGGGCCGCCTGGCCCAGGTCGACAGCCCGGAAGACATCTACGACCGCCCCAACAGCCGCTTCGTCGCAGAATTCCTCGGCAAGATGAACCTCTTCCCCCTGGCAGACCTGACCCGTAACGGCACCAACGCAAGCGGCCGCTGCGGTGACAACCAATTGCACGCCGCTGCACCGCAGACACTGGGCGATCAACCGAAGCTGCTGGCCGTACGCCCCGAGCACATGGACCTGCACACCGAGCGCCCCGAGCTCAGCGGGCACAACATCGTCGCCGCGCACCTCACGGAAAAGGTCTACCAGGGCGCCAGCACCCACCTGGCCCTGAAACTGGGCCAGGACGCTCCGGCCATCAACCTGGCGGTACCCGGTAACCACCCCGGCGCCCAGTTGGCCAGCGGCACACCGGTGTGGCTGAGCTGGCCGGTACAGCGCAGCTTCCTGCTCGACGCCTGACCACCGAGACGCACCTTTTTCCACTGCGCTTCCCTACAACAACAATCGGCCGCGCCCCAAAGGGCGGGCCACGCGAGGAATTGCCCATGAGCCAGGAACATCAGCGCGACTGCATCGAAGTCCTCATCGAGAAAGCCCGTGGCGGGCAGATCAACCGCCGCACCTTCATCCAGGCGATGGGCCTGCTGGCCGCCGCGCCGCTCGCCATGCGCAGCGGCATCAGCTGGGCCGCCGACGGCAAGCCGCTGGTGGTCGTGAACTGGGGCGGCGATGCCCTGGACGCCTTCCGCCGCGCCTGGACCGACAGCTTCAGCAAGAGCACCGGCATCCAGGTTCGCATCGACGGTGCCGGCCCGACCGAAGGCGCCATCCGCTCGCAGCTGGCCAGTGGCAAACCGAGCTGGGACGTCGTCGACGTGGACAGCTACAGCGCCATGACCCTCGGCCGCGACAAGATCCTCCAGCCGCTGGACTACAGCGTCATCCAGCGTGGCCAGGTGGCCCCGGGCCTGTCCCACGACCACGGCATCGCCGGCTACCTGTTCAGCTACGTGATGGCCTGGGACAGCGAGCAATTCGGTGACCAGGGCCCGACCAGCTGGGCCGATTTCTGGAACGTCGAGAAATTCCCCGGCAAGCGCACCCTCTACAAGTGGATGAACGGCATGTTGGAAGCCGCGCTGCTGGCCGACGGCGTACCCGCCGAGCAGCTCTACCCGCTGGACGTCCCGCGCGCCCTGCGCAAGATCGACGAACTCAAGCCCCACGTCCTGTCGTTCTGGAGTTCCGGCGCGGAAAGCCAGCAGTTGATGATCGAAGGCGAAGTCTCGATGGGCGCCATCTGGAGCACCCGCGCCAAGCTGCTCGCCGAAGACAGCGAAGACCGCATCCGCTGGGGCTATGACAATGCATTCCTCAACGCCAGCAGCTGGGCGGTGCTTTCCGACAACCCGGCCGGCAGCCCGGCAGCCATGCAATTCATCCAGCACGCGCTGCAACCGGAAGGCCAGCTCAAGTTGTTCGAACTGCTGGGGAACGGCCCGTCAAACGGCGCCACGCAGAAGCTCATGAGTGCGGAACAGCGCGAGGCGGATTGCGCGTCCGAGGAGAACTTCAAGAAGCAGATCTTCCTCAACACCGAGTGGTACGCCGACAACTACGCCACCACCCTGGAACAGTACCTGACCCACCTTTCCAAGTGAGCCGCCGCGCATGAGCACAACCCACTCCGCCAACCTGGAGCGCAGCCTGCTGCTGATTCCTCTGCCCCTGTTGCTGGTGGTCTTCTACCTGCTGCCGTTCCTCGGCGTAGTGGGCTGGAGCTTCACCCTGCCGGAGCCCGGCATCGAGCAGTACCAGCGCATCGCGACCGATCCCGCGATCCACGACATGCTCTGGCGCACCCTGCGCCTGTGCCTGACCGTCAGCACCCTGGCGCTGGTCATCGGCTACCTGCTGGCCTACTGCTGGGTATTCAGCCCGCCGTTCTGGCAACGCATGGTGGAGATCTGCATCTTCATCCCGTTCTGGATTTCGGTGCTGGTACGGGCCTTCGGCTGGCTGATCGCCCTGCGCAGCAACGGCGTGCTGAACGGTGGTCTGATGGGCCTCGGCCTCATCGACTCGCCGTTGCAGCTGACCCGTAATGAGACCGGCGTGGTCATCGGCATGCTCCACTTCATGGTGCCGTACGCCCTGTTCCCGCTGCTTTCCAGCATGCGCCAGCTCGACCAGCGCGTACTGCTGGCCTCCCGCGGCCTCGGTGCTGGTGCCTTGCGCACCTTCTGGCAGGTGTTGCTGCCGCAGACCGTACCGGGCCTGCTGGGCGCTTTCATCATGGTCTTCGTGTTCTGCCTGGGCTTCTTCATCACGCCGGTGCTGCTGGGCGGTGGCCAGACGGTGATGATCGCCGAGTACGTCTTCCTGCAGATGTTCCAGACCAGTAACTGGGGTCTCGGAGCCGCACTCAGCGTGGTGCTGCTGGCCCTGGTCAGCGCCCTGATCTGGCTGCTGCTGCGCATCACCCGTGTCAACCGCCTGGTGGGCTGAGGTCAATCATGAATACACATAAAACGGGCCTCTCCACCCGCCTGCTCGCCACCGTGGCCATGGCCTTCATGCTGTTCCCGCTGTTGACGGTCATCCCGGTGTCGTTCACCAGCAAGCGCTACCTGTCGATGCCCAACGGCAACTGGTCGCTGCGCCACTACGAAGCCCTGCTGGGCAACCCGGAGTGGATGGCGAGCATCCTCCAGAGCCTGGGCATCGCCTTCGCCACCAGCCTGATCGCCACCGCCCTGGCGGTCAGTTTCAGCCTCGGCATCTGGTACCTGCGCTCGCGCCTGGCCACCGTGCTGATCGGTCTGGTACTGCTGCCCATGGCGATTCCGCCGGTGATCTCGGCGCTGGTCCTGTACTTCATGGAGACCAACCTCGGACGCATTGCTCCTGGCTTCGGCTACGACACCATTCCCGGCGTGATCATCGCCCACGTGGTGATGGTGGTGCCCTACGGTGTGGTGACCATGCTGGTCGCCCTGAGCCAGATCGATCGCCGCATCGAACTGGCCTCGCGCAACCTCGGCGCCAGCCTGATGCAGACCACCTTCCTGGTGGTGATGCCGAACCTCAAGCTCGGCATCGCCTCCACCGCGCTGCTCAGCTTCGCGCTGTCCTGGGAGGAAGTGGCGGTGACCCTGTTCATCACCAGCGTCGACGTCAACACCCTGCCCCGCCGCATCTGGGGCGGACTGCGGGATAACGTCGACCCGAGCGTGGCGGCCATCTCCGTGCTGCTGATCGGGGTGACCCTGCTGGTGCTCTGCGCACGGCTGCTGTTGCAGTACCTGGCGGAACGCAAGGCCAGGGAAGCGACACCCCGAACGGCGACCGCGCCGGCCTGATACGAAAAAGCCCGGACCTGATCCGGGCTTTTTCGTTGGGGATACGGACTGTAGGAGCGAGCTCTGCTCGCGAATCTGGGAGTTGGAGTTGGCCTGCTACCCCCCCTCTCCCCCGGCCCCTCTCCCTGAAGTGGAGAGGGGTGACTCGCGCCGGATACACCATGCCATCCGGCAAACTCGAAACCCTGTGGGGGCACGTACTGTAGGAGCGATCTTGCTCGCGAATCTAAGCGACACCTGGGAGTCGGAGCCACCCGGCTAGCTCCCTCACCCCCGGCCCCTCTCCCAAAGGAGAGGGGTGACTCGCGCCGGATGCACGATACCATCCGGCGAACTCCAAACCCTGTGGGGGCGATTTCAATCGCTAAGGGCAGCGCAGCTGCACCCCTCCAAGGGCGAACCTTCGGTCCGCTCAGCGAATAAATTCGCCCCCACAAGGAGCACAGCCCCTGTCACTTACGGAACGACGAATCGATCCGATCCAGTCGGCGCAGTTCCGCCTGCCAGACCAGGTCGACGCTTTCCAGGTGGTAGCGGTCGTTGTTCAATTGGCGCGCGGTGAACTCGCAGGCGTCGTGATCGGGGATGATCAGCGGCCGGCCCGTCTTCATCGCTTCCAGCTGAATCTCGCAGGCCTGGTTCAGGTAGTACATGAGGAAGTAGGCCTCGGCGACGCTGCGACCCACCGTGAGCAGGCCATGGTTGCGCAGGATCAGGGCCTTGCTGGTCCCCAGCGCGGCGACGATACGGCCGCGGACTTCCAGGTCCAGCGGCACGCCCTCGTAGTCGTAGTAGGCGACCCGATCGTAGAAGGTCATGTTGGTCTGGTTCAGTGGCAGCAGGCCTTCCTCCAGTGCCGCCACCGCCATGCCGGCCATGGTGTGGGTGTGCATCACGCAAACGGCGTCGTGGCGGTTCATGTGCACGGCGCTGTGAATGGTGAAACCGGCTGGATTCACTTCCGGTGAATGGGCATCGAGTTTGTTGCCGTCGACATCGATCGCTACGAGGTTGGAGGCGCAGATCTCCTCCGGACGCAAGCCGTACTGGTTGATCAGGAAAGCCGGATCGTCCCCCGGCAGGCGCACCGAGATGTGGGTGAAGACCTGGTCGCTCCAGCCATTCAGGTCCAGCAGGCGGTAGGCGGCGGCAAGGTCGGTTCGCAGTTGTTGTTCTGTAGTGTTCATCGGTGCTCCCGCAGGCTAGGTGGTTGTCGAGGCAGGCAGACTAGGTCCGCTTGTTGGCCGTGGGATATCGATTTATCCTCCCACCACTCATTCCATTTCGTAATGAACTTCCATGCGCCGACTTCTGCCCAGCATGATTTCCCTCACCTGCTTCGCCGCCTTCGCCCGGCACATGAGTGTCACCCGTGCGGCAGAGGAACTCAGCCTGACCCAAGGCGCCGTGAGCCGACAGATCAAGAACCTCGAAGAAATGCTCGGCCGTCCCCTGGTGGAGAAAGTTCGCCAGCGCCTGCTGCTGACCGAAGACGGACGTCGCTACGTGGAAGAGATCAGCCCGTTGCTGGACCAGATGGAAGCCGCGACCCAGCGCGTCAGTGCCAATCGCTCCGGTCGCCTGCGGATCGGCGCGGAACCCTCCCTCACCACTCGCTGGCTGCTGCCGAAGCTGAAGGCTTATGGGCAGTTGCATCCCGAGATCGAACTGCAGGTGATGAATGACCTGCACCGTCTCTATGAGCAACTGGAAGGCTTCGACCTGGCCATTCTTTTCGGTGACGGCAGCTGGCCGGGATTCGAAGCCCAGCTGCTGATGGGCGGCGAAATGGTCGCCGTCTGCACCCCGGAACTGCTGGAACGCCATGGACCGGTAAATGAACGGCGCGACATCCTGCGTTATCCCCTGCTCCACCACAGCGCCCTCGCGGATCAGGGCAAATCGTCGACTCAGCTCTGGCTGCAAAGCGCCGGTCTCTCAGCGAAGGAGATCGACGCCCTGCCCGGCCAGCGTCTGGAGCACTTCCAGTTCGTCCTCGACGCTGCCGTGCACAGCCTGGGCATCACCGTGCTGCCTCGTTATTTCGTGGCCCCGGAAGTGGAAGCGGGTCGGCTGGTGATCGCCAGTCCGGAACCCTTGCTCTGCGGCGACTATTACCTGGTGGTGCCGGAGGGTTGCCGGGATGCCAAGGTCAGGGCGTTTGCGCAGTGGTTGCTGCGCTGATTCCCTGTGGGGGCGATTTCAATCGCTGAGCGGACCGCAGGTTCGCCCTTGAGACTTGCGGGGCAGCTGCGCCGCCCTCAGCGAATAAATTCGCCCCCACATAAGAGCGATCCTGCACCGAGTTAACGCTGCAGCGCGGTCGACTCCCGCGCCACCAGTTCGCTGCCTACATCCACCAGTGCCTCCCACTTTTCTTCACCCGCGATGCGCTGGCAGAGCAGCTCCACCGTGGCATTGGCTACCTGCTCGGCGGGGATTCGCACGCTGGTAAGTGACGGTGTGGCCACCCGGGCGATGGGCAGGTCACCGAAGCCGCAGATGCCGAGTTCGTCCGGCACTCGGATACCCAGGCGCTGACAGGTGAAGAGCGCGCCGATGGCGGGCATGTCGTTGGTGAAGAAGGCGCCATCGCATTCGATCTCGCCGCGGGCGAAGCGCTGGATCACGTCCACGCCGTCATCGATATGCGGTACGGGCGACGTATTCAGGCGCAAGGGTTCGATTCCGAGTCCATCCTGCACTGCCTGACGAAAGCCGGCGAAGCGCAGATTCTCACGCTCGTCGTCGTAGCCGAAGAATGCCGGCTTGCGGTATCCGCACTCCACCAGATGGCGCCCAGCCGCCGCACCCGCTGCCCAGTTGGAGAAGCCCACGACCTGCCCCACGGGCGTACGCGGCACGTCGCCTTCCGGCAGGTCCCAGAGTTCGATCAGGGGGATATCCGTGGATTGCAACAGTTCCAGTGTTTCGGGGGCGTGGTAGCCATAGGCGAGGATCAGCCCGTCCAGCTGGCGTCCGAGAAAAGCGCGCAGCAGCTTGCCTTCCTCTTCCTGGGAGAAGCGGGTTTCACCGATCAGCAGGTGGTAACCGGCTCGCGCCAGCCCTTGTTGGAGGATTTCGATGGTGGCCGCGAGGATGGGATTGGTGATGGTGGTGATCAGCGCACCGATGATGCCGCTGCGCCGTGTCACCAACTGGCTGGCCGCCAGGTTGGGCACGTAACCCAGTTCGCGCACCGCCTGCTCGACCTTCTGCCGGGTCCGCTCGGAAACCATGTCCGGTTTGCTCAGCGCCCGCGACACCGTCATCCCGGACACCCCGGCCAATTGGGCGACGTCGTGCAGCGTGGGTTTGCTCTTGTTCGACATCCTGGCCTCTGGCGCCGTGTTCAGGGAGGCGCATTATCCCTATCGGCACCCCAAGGAGCACGAATTTGTGGGGGCGAATTCATTCGCGAAGGGCAGCGCAGCTGCCCCCTGGGTCTCGAAGGGCGAACCTGCGGTCCGCTCAGCGATTGAAATCGCCCCCACAGGACACCTGCTCCGTTACTGCAGGAACTCCGCGTGCTCCCACACCTCGATCACCGTCGGGCGATCAGCCTTGGCGGCGGTCTTCAGCAGCTCGGCCAGGTGCTCCAGGCTTTCGGCCTTCTCGGCGTTGCAGCCGAAGGCGCGGGCAAGGCCCTGGAAGTCCGGGGTGTAGATGTCGACGCCGATGGTGGGGATGTCGCGGTTCTTCATGTAGCGCTTGATCTCGCCGTAGCCGCTGTTGTTCCACAGCAGCACGATGATCGGCGCCCCGGCTTCCACCGCCGAAGCCAGTTCCGGCAGGGTGAACTGGATGCCGCCGTCGCCGATCAGCGCTATCACCGGACGCTCGGGCGCGGCCAGCTTGGCACCGACGGCAGCAGGCAGGCCGTAGCCCAGCGTGCCGTAACCGGTAGCGGAATTGAACCAGCTGCGGGTACGGGTGGCTTCGAACAGGTGGTTGCCGGAGTAAACCGGTTGGGTCGAGTCGCCCGCGACGATCAGGTCTGGCAGGGTCTGCTGCAGGATTTCCAGCACCTTGCGCTGGCCATTCCAGGTTTCCGGCCACTGGGCGTCCAGTTGTTCGCGCACGGCGGCGGCGCGCTTCGAGCCGGCACTCTCGGCATTGAAGGAAGCGGTCGCACCCAGCGCATCGGCCAGCGCAGCCATGGCCTTGCGGGAGTCGCTGAGGATGGCGATATCGGCCGGGTAGTTACGGTTCAGCTGCTCGGCGTCGATGTCGATACGGATCAGCTGGCTCTCGATACGGAAGTTGCCGTCGAACACCACGTCGTAGTCGGTCTCGCCCAGCTCGGTGCCGATCGCCAGCACCACGTCGGACTCAAGCACCATCTTGCGCACCGGCACCCAGGCCTGGTTGCAGCCCAGCGCCAGCGGATGGCCCTTGGGCAGCACACCCTTGGCGTTGATGGTGTAGGCGGTAGGCGCATCCAGCGCTTCGACCAGACGCTGGGCTTCAGCGCCCGCATCGGCGCAGCCGCCACCCAGGAGAACCAGCGGACGCTGGGCACCCTTGAGCATGTCGGCAGCGCGGGCGATGGCATCCAGGCAAGGACCGGGACGGCTCGGCAGCGCGCCCAGCTTGCGGCGCACGTGGTCGGCCGGAGCGGTGATGACGTCGATCGGAATCTCGATGTGTACCGGGCGCGGGCGCGCGCCATTGAACACGGCGAAGGCGCGGGTCAGTACGTCCGGCAGCTCGTCGGGACGCATCAGGGTGTGGCTGAAGGCGGCGACGCCGGAAACCAGGTTGCGCTGCGAAGGCAGCTCGTGCAGGCGGCCACCGCCCATGCCCAGTTGTTCGGTGTTGTTGACGCTGGAAATCACCAGCATCGGAATGGAGTCGGCGTAGGCCTGGCCCATGGCGGTGGTGATGTTGGTCATACCCGGGCCGGTGATGATGAAGCACACGCCCGGTTTGCCGGACACGCGGGCGTAACCATCGGCCATGAAGCCTGCGCCCTGCTCGTGGCGCGGGGTCACGTGACGGATAGCGGTATTGGGCAGGCCGCGATACAGCTCCACCGTGTGCACGCCAGGGATACCGAAAACGGTATCCACGCCAAAGCCTTCCAGCAGCTCAACCAGCAGTTCTCCGCAGGTCAACATGGGCAGTCCTCCAAAGGATCGGTCATCGAATGGGGCGCACTCTAACACCAGATTGTTAGCGTTAACATCACGCTTGTCAGATTTTTCTTCTAGCCGGTTTCCACTCGTCCCTTAGTCGATTTCCAACTCCACCCAGGTCGGCGCATGGTCGCTGGCCTTTGGTTCGCCACGTACCCAGCGATCGACACCGGCATCACGTAGTTTCGGGGCCAGCGACGAGGTGAGCAGCAGATGGTCGATCCGCAGACCGGCGTTGCGCTGCCAGTGCTGGCGGAGATAGTCCCAGAAGGTGTAGATGCGCTCCTCCGGATATCGGGCTCGTAGCGCATCGGTCCAGCCCTGCTCCAGCAGACGCTGGTAACAGGCCCGGCTCTCCGGCTGTAGCAGCGCATCCTTCTGCCAGGAGCGCGGGTTGTAGATATCGAAGTCCGTGGGCACGACATTGAAGTCGCCCGCCAGGACGACGGGGTGCCCGCTGGCCTGCAGTTCCCCGGCACGCGCGATGAGTCGTTCGAACCACGCCAGCTTGTAGTCGAAGCGCGGGCCTGGCTGCGGGTTGCCATTGGGCAGATACAGGCACGCCACCAGTACGCCGCGCACGGCCGCTTCCAGGTAACGACTCTGAATGTCCCCAGGGTCGCCTGGCAGCCCTCGGGAGGACTCCAGCGGCTCCTCGTCACGCGCGAGAATCGCCACGCCGTTCCACGACGCCTGCCCATGCCAGATGGCGCCATAGCCAGCCTTGCGCAGCTCCTCTAATGGAAACTGCTTGTCCTGCATCTTCAGCTCCTGCAGGCAAGCCACATCCGGCTTCTCTTTCTCCAACCAGTGCAGCAGAGCGGGCAAGCGCGAACGCAGCCCGTTGACGTTGAAAGTGGCGATTCGCAACCGGCTCATACCCTGGTCCTCCTGCTCGCGGTTCTATGGAGGACAGGCCGGCGCGGGCCTGGGTTCGAACGATTGGCGTGATCGGGTTGAACCTTCCATGCCGACGCGGGCTCGGAACAGACATGAAGCCGACAGGAGCATCGCCATGCCGTCCAATGCGCCCACTCCCTCGCAGCCCGAAAAGCAGGAGTGAGCCCGTGTCCATGACCACCAGCTACCTGGACAACGAGCCCAGCTCCACCGCGGTAGCGGCACTCTCGGGCGCGACGCTGCTCGAGTTCGGCGCCTCATGGTGCGGCTATTGCCGTGCCATCCAGCCACTGCTGGCAGAGGCGTTCGATGCCTATCCCGAAGTGCGCCACCTGAAGATCGAAGACGCCAAGGGGCGCCCCCTGGGTCGCTCCTTCCAGATTCGTCTCTGGCCGACCCTGATCTTCCTGCGCGACGGCCGGGAACTGGCCCGGCTGGTGCGCCCTACCCGCCTCGACGAGATCGAAGAGGCATTCCTGCGCCTGTTCGGCTGAGCCGCTTCAACCGAGGAACAGCTTGCAGGCCGGGTTGTCGCTCTCTTCCCAGTACGGGTAACCGATCTCGTCCAGCGCTTCGAAGATCAGGTGGTTCTCGTCTTCCGGCACCTGCAGCCCGGCCAGCACACGGCCATCGGCGGCTCCGTGATTGCGGTAGTGGAACAGGGTGATGTTCCAGCGCCCACCCAGCTTGTTGAGGAAGTTGAACAGCGCACCCGGACGCTCAGGGAATTCGAAGCGGAACAGCCGCTCTTCGCCGATGTACGCGGCGCGACCCCCGACCATGTGGCGAACATGCATCTTCGCCAGTTCGTTCTCGGTCAAGTCGAGCACCGGAAAACCTCGTTCCTGCAGACTTTCCACGAGGGCCGCGCGAGGATCGGTAAGCGGATGGGTCTGCACGCCGACGAAGATGTGCGCCTCGTCACCCGAGTTGTAGCGATAGTTGAACTCGGTGATCTGCCGCCGTCCCAACGCCTCGCAGAAGGCCTTGAACGAACCGGGGCGCTCCGGCAGCGTCACCGCGATGATCGCTTCGCGCTTCTCCCCCAGTTCGGCGCGCTCGGCCACATGCCGCAAACGGTCGAAGTTGACGTTGGCGCCCGAATCGATGGCCACCAGCGTCTGGCCGCTGGCGCCGTCGCGCTCCACATACTTCTTGATCCCGGCCACGGCCAGCGCGCCGGCGGGTTCGGTGATGGAACGGGTGTCGTCGTAGATGTCCTTGATCGCCGCGCAGATCTCGTCCGCACTCACGGTCAGCACCTCATCGACGAAATGCCGGCAGACCTCGAAGTTGTGCGCGCCGACCTGCGCCACCGCCACTCCATCGGCGAACAGCCCGACCTGGTTCAGCACCACCCTTTCCCCGGCTGCCATTGCGGCCTGCAAGCAATTGGAGTCCTCCGGCTCGACGCCGATCACCTTCACCTCGGGTCGCAGGTATTTCACATAGGCGGCGATGCCAGCGATCAGGCTGCCGCCGCCCACGGGCACGAAGATGGCGTCCAGGCGGCCGGCATGCTGGCGGAGGATTTCCATGGCGACGGTGCCCTGTCCGGCGATCACATCCGGGTCGTCATAGGGCGGCACGAAGGTCAGCCCCTGCTCCGCCGACAGTTCCAGCGCGTGGGCCAGCGCATCGGGGAAGGCATCGCCGTGCAGCACCACCTTGCCGCCCCGGGAACGCACGCCCTGCACCTTCAGCTCAGGGGTGGTGCGCGGCATCACGATGGTGGCCTCCACTCCCAGCTCACGGGCCGCCAACGCCAGGCCCTGCGCATGGTTGCCCGCCGAAGCGGCGATCACGCCCCGCGCGCGCTCTTCAGCGCTCAACTGCACTACGCGGTTGTAGGCGCCACGGATCTTGAAGGAATACACCGGCTGCAGATCTTCACGCTTGAGCAGTACCTGGTTGCCAAGGCGCTCGCTCAGTTGCCGCGCAGGCTGCAAGGGCGTCTCGATGGCCACGTCGTACACCGGCGCGGCGAGGATCTTGCGCACGTAATGCTTGAGCAGGCTTTCGCGCTCATCCAGCGGGCGCTCGGTGAGTCGTTCGGCGGGTTGGGTGGTGAAGGTGGTCATGCTGGGCTCCTGGTTTCGATCTTGGCGCCCAGGAGACAGAAGGAAAAAACCCGCCTCGAGGGCGGGTTTCTGTTTGGTCGTCGGCTAACCCGCCACTGCTGGAATGGCGGTAATAATCGCGGGGCCGGACAACCAAGGGAATTGAGTCATGGCGGGCAATCTAGAGGCCCGCAGTCCTACAGGTCAAGAAGAAAATGCACTCAAGGAAAAAGGAAGGGGCCGATAACCGCATCGTCAGGAGACATGGTCGCGCACGATCCGCAGCTCGGCCGCGTCCTGGTTCATTCGCTGGATCACATTGAACAGCTGCTCCTTCAGCACGGCGTCACCAATGCGATCGGCCGCGCGCATCACGGCCAGCGCCGCGTCCTCGTTGTTCATCGCCACGGCGTCCAGGGTCTTGCGGAAGTTTCTAACGGTACGGGTCACACCAAAGGCTCCAGAAAATCTGTGTGCACCCTATTAGATGAATATTTCTCTTTGATTTCAGTGGCTTGGATCAATGCTTCGGTCTGCCCAATTTGACGTTGCCAGCGCCATTCACCAAGCTACCGCCCTCGAATCGCTCATCAGGAACATCACGACGTGATTGCCCCTCTCTACCGTCGGGGCCGGCTGGCGCTGTGCGTCGCCGCCCTGCTCTCCTTGCTTGCCGGTTGCGACAAGGAACCCACCAAGCCCGAGCCGCCCAAGGTCGACACCTACACCAAGGCGACCTGGGAAGAACTCCCCGCCAGCAGCGATGCCGATGTCATCGCAGGCTTCAGCGCCTGGCGCTCGGCCTGTGCCCGCCTGGCCAAGGACCCGGTCTGGTCCGCTACCTGCAGCAGCGCCGCGCAAGTGCCGCAAGACCCGGCTGCCATCCGCACCTGGCTCAAGGCGCAGCTGGAGGTCTACAGCCTGCGCAACTCGCGCAATAGCCCTCAGGGCCTGATCACCGGCTATTACGAGCCGGTTTATGCCGGCAGTCTGGAACACAGCGAGCAGACGCCCGTTCCCGTCTACGGAATTCCCGAAGACATGATCGTGGTCGCCCTCGACAGCCTCTATCCGGAACTCAAGGGCAAGCGCCTGCGCGGCCGCCTGGAAGGCCGCGTGCTCAAACCCTATGACGATGCCGCGACCATCCGCACCCAGGGTGTCAAGGCGCCTGTCCTGGCCTGGTTGGCCGACCCGATGGACCTGCAGTTCCTGCAGATCCAGGGCTCCGGACGCATCCAGCTGGAGAGCGGCCGGCAACTGCGCATCGGTTACGCCGACCAGAACGGACACCCCTATCGCCCGGTAGGCCGCTGGCTGGTGGAACAGGGCCAGTTGAAGCAGGAAGAAGTCAGCATGGGCAGGATTCGCGACTGGGCGAAAGCCAACCCGCAGCGGGTGCCGGAACTGCTGGCGAGTAACCCGAGCTTCGTCTTCTTCGGCCTCAACCCGGACAGCAACGAAGGCCCGCGTGGCTCGCTCAACGTGCCGCTCACCGCCGGCTACAGCGTGGCCATCGACCGCAAGGTAATCCCGCTCGGCAGCCTGCTCTGGCTCTCCACCACCCGCCCCGATGGCAGCCCGGTGACCCGCCCGGTCGCAGCCCAGGACACCGGTGGCGCCATTGCCGGCGAAGTACGCGCTGACCTTTTCTGGGGCACTGGCGCCGAAGCGGGTGAACTGGCTGGCAACATGAAACAGCAAGGACAGATCTGGCTGCTCTGGCCCAAGGGCATTCCGCTGCCCGGTTCGGCCGCAACACAGGTTCAAGGAGGTAAGTCATGAGTCTCGGCATCCGCGCGGAAACACCCGCACACATCCCGGCCATCGAGGCCCTTACTGCCGCGGCGTTCGCCACTGCCCCGCACAGCAGCGGCACCGAACAATTCATCGTCAATGCCTTGCGCCGCGCCGGGCAATTGTCGATTTCCCTGGTGGCGGAGGAGAACGGCGAGATCGTCGGCCATGTGGCCCTTTCGCCAGTGACCATTTCCTCCGGCGCCCAGCACTGGTACGGCCTGGGGCCGATCTCCGTGGCGCCGGCGCGCCAGGGCACGGGCATCGGCTCGCGACTCATGGGCGCAGCCCTCGCGGCGCTGCGTGAATTGGGCGCGCAAGGCTGCGTACTGCTGGGTGATCCGGGCTACTACAGCCGCTTCGGCTTCGTTGTGCGACCTGGCTTGGTGTTGCCCGGCGTGCCAGCGGAATACTTCCAGGCCCTGTCCTTCAGCGGTGACTGGCCTGTAGGCGACGTCAGTTACCACGTGGCATTCGAAGCCACTGCCTGAGCGGCGCTCGATTCGGTATAAGAAGGCTTTGCGCAAGGGAAGGCGCCAACCGAATCGGCCAGTACGGGGCAGCCATGAGCGACGTCAGCGAATCCACCACCCAGGAGGTCTACAAGGCCCTGCTGGAATCCACCCGGGCGATCCCCTGGAAGATCGACTGGAAGACCATGACCTTCGCCTACATCGGCCCGCAGATCGAGGAGCTGCTGGGCTGGAGCCCGTCGAGCTGGCTCACGGTGAACGACTGGGCGGAACGCATGCACCCGGACGACCGCGACGCGGTCGTCGCCTTCTGCGTTTCGCAGTCCCAGGCGGGCACCGATCACGAAGCGGACTACCGGGCGCTGACGACCACCGGCGACTACGTCTGGATTCGCGACGTGGTGCATGTCATGCGCGATGCCGACGGTGAGGTGGAAGCGCTGATCGGTTTCATGTTCGACATCAGCGAGCGCAAGAAAGCCGAGCAGCAGCTCATCGACCTGCAGAAGCAGCTGGAAGAGTATTCCTACAAGGATGGCCTGACCGGCGTAGCCAACCGGCGCATGTTCGATTCGATGCTCGACGTGGAATGGGCCAACGCCCAGCGGACCGGTGAGCCGTTGTCGCTGATCCTCCTCGATATCGACTACTTCAAGCAGTACAACGACCACTACGGCCATATCCAGGGCGATGACTGCCTGAAGAGCGTCGGCCGCGCGCTGATGAATGCGGCCATCCGCCCCCGTGACTTCGTCGCCCGCTTCGGTGGCGAAGAATTCGTCCTGATCCTCCCGGGTACCGACGAACCCGCAGCCCGCCAGGTGGCCGAGCGCTGCCGCAAGTTGATCCGCGAGCAGTGCATTCCACACGAGAAATCCAGCATCGCCTCACTGCTCACCATCAGCCTGGGCGTCGGCACCGCGGTGCCCCGCCATGACGAGCCGTCACTGCCCTTCATCCAGGCCGTCGACCGGCTGCTGTACCAGGCCAAGCAGCGCGGCCGCAATCGCCTGGAGTCGGCCCACTGGAGCAACACGGCAACCGCCCTGGTTGGCGAATGAAGTCCAATAGCCTTGTAGGAGCTAGCTTGCTAGCAAAAAGGGGGGCATTCGCTGGCAAACCAGCTCCTACGGGCAATGCAGCAAGCTGGCTCCGTGCCTCGCCATTTCGCGAATGAATTCGCCCCCACAGGACAGTGCCGAAGGTGGGCCGAGAGTCACCCCTCTCCTCTTCAGGCCAGGGGTGAGGGCTGCCATCGGCTGGCACGGTATCTGGATACAGCACGCGCTCTACGGTCGATTGGCCAGCACTAGTGGCACACCGCCAGATGCGAAAACGATGCATTTTAGAGCTGCTCATCGTTCTTGAGCTTGGCCGTCACGGTATGAAGTGCCTCATTGCGCCTTGGCACCGTGACGGTCCTTTTTAAGGACCACCTCTGGGCGACGCATCCCACCGAAAGACCCAGCCCCTCCAAAGAGGGGCTGGTTCGTTGCATCAGTGGAACCGTGGCCAGTGCCAATGATGGTGCTCGAACCACTCCTTGATTTCCGGACGGTTGCCCCACAGCACCATGCCGATGCAACCGAAGAACAGGCAACCGATGACGATCAGGCCCAGTGCATTGACGCTCATTGCACACCTCCGACTCATTCGACCGACTACAACATTCAGCTTACAAGCCCCCAAGCCCTCCACAAGTGGCGGGCGCCAACCGGTCGCGCGCTGACTTTTTACGCATTTTTTACGCCGCTGGGTCCAACCAGAATGGATACTTGCCTCCCCATTGTGGCCAGCCGCCATACGCGATTCGCGCCCTCATTCTTTCCCGTTCGACATCCGCGCCACGCCCCACCCCAGGAGTGATCCAATGAGTTCCAACGCCCTGGAGCAGCACAGCCATGCTCGCCCACATTCTTCGCTTGGCCTGCTCGTGGCCGCGGCCGGCGTGGTCTACGGCGACATCGGCACCAGCCCGCTATACACCCTGAAGGAAGTGTTCGCCGGCCATTACGGCGTGCAGGTCAACCCGGAAGGCGTCTACGGCATCCTGTCCCTGGTGCTCTGGTCGCTGCTCTGGGTGGTGTCGCTGAAGTACGTGATGTTCATGCTGCGCGCCGACAACGACGGCGAAGGCGGTGTGATGGCCCTGACCGCCCTGGCCCGTCGAGCCACGGCGGCGTACCCGAAACTGAGCGGGGTACTGGTGTTGCTGGGCCTGTTCGGTACGGCGCTGTTCTACGGCGACAGCATGATCACCCCGGCCATCTCCGTACTCTCCGCAGTCGAAGGCCTGGACGTCGCCCTGCCTGGCGTCAGCCACTGGGTGGTGCCGGTGACCGTGGTGCTGCTGATCGGCGTGTTCCTGATCCAGAAGCACGGCACCGCGCGCATCGGCATTCTCTTCGGCCCGGTGATGGTGGTCTGGTTCGTGGTGCTGGGCGTTCTGGGCATCCACGGTATCGTCCGGCATCCCGAAGTGCTCCAGGCGGTGAATCCCTGGTGGGCCTTCAACTTCTTCCTGGCCCACCCGGGCATCGGCGTCACCATCCTCGGTGCAGTGGTGCTGGCGCTGACCGGCGCCGAGGCCCTCTACGCCGACATGGGCCACTTCGGCCGCAAGCCCATCGCCCGCGCCTGGTTTAGCCTGGTACTGCCCGGCCTGGTGCTGAACTACTTCGGCCAGGGCGCATTGCTGCTCGACAATCCGGCAGCTGCCCGCAACCCGTTCTATCTGCTGGCCCCCGACTGGGCGCTGCTGCCCATGATCGGCCTGGCCACCCTGGCGACAATCATCGCCTCCCAGGCGGTGATTTCTGGCGCCTTCTCGCTGAGCCAGCAGGCCATCCAGCTTGGCTACATCCCGCGCATGCAGATCCAGCACACCTCCAGTGCAGCGCAGGGACAGATCTATGTCGGTGTCGTGAACTGGGCATTGATGACCTGCGTCGTACTGCTGGTCATCGGCTTCGGCTCATCCGGCGCGCTCGCGGCGGCCTATGGCGTGGCGGTGACCACTACCATGCTGATCGACACCCTGCTGGTTTCGGCCGTCATGCTGCTGCTCTGGCGGGTGCCGCGCTGGCTGGCAGTGCCGCTTCTGCTGGGCTTCCTGTTCGTGGACACGCTGTTCTTCAGCGCCAACGTGCCGAAGATATTCCAGGGCGGAGCCTTCCCTGTGATCGCCGGGGTGATCCTCTTCGTCCTGATGACCACCTGGAAGAGCGGCAAGCGCATCCTCATCGAACGCCTCGATGAAACCGCCCTGCCCCTGCGCGGCTTCATCGACAGCATCTGCCTGCAGCCGCCGCACCGTGTCGAGGGCACGGCTGTGTTCCTCAGCGCCAGCCCCGACGCCGTGCCCCATGCGCTACTGCACAACCTGCTGCATAACCAGGTGCTGCACCAGCAGGTGGTCTTGCTCACGGTCATGACCCGCGATACGCCGCGTATCGAAGAGACCCAGCGCTTCGAAGTCACCCGCTACGACGGCGGCTTCTACCGGGTACTGCTGCATTTCGGCTTCATGGAAGAACCCAACGTGCCGGAAGCCCTGAGTGCCTGTCGCCTGGAGGGCCTGGACTTCACCCCCATGCGCACCACCTATTTCCTTAGCCGCGAAACAGTGATTCCCACCCGGGGTCTGGGCATGTCGCTCTGGCGCGAAGGACTATTCGCCTTCCTGCACAAGAATGCCAACAGCAGCCTGCGCTACTTCCAGCTGCCGGTTAACCGGGTGATCGAACTGGGCACCCAGGTCGAGATCTGATCTCCCCGGGCTGCTGCGGACTGACCCCCGCAGCAGCTTCCGGCCCAAATAGCTCCAAAAGGAATTAATAAATACTAATTAAGTATTTATCGATCTAAGAGAGGAGCGGCTAGTCTAGCCCCGTCACCCCTCAGGATTCCCCAAGGAGCTGCACCATGGACCGCACCGACAACGTCATCGACCTCGCCCGCTATCGCACGCGCCGCCAAGCGCGCCGCATGGCCGAGCTGATGTGGACGATGTATGCCTGCCGGGCCGGTTACGGGGCGTTCCAGCTCATCCAGCATCAGCGGGAAAACGGCATTCGCGAGGCGTGATTCATGGGTCATTCGCTACCTCTAGACGCCGTTGACCAGGTGTTGCTCTCGGCCGCTACCGTGGACGACCCGGTGGGTCAGCGCGTCGCCAGCAACCTGCTGCGCCTGCGCGCCAAGCGCAATCTCTCACTGGACGGCCTGGCCCGCGTTTCCGGCGTGAGCCGGGCGATGCTGGCGCAGATCGAGTCCGGGCGCAGCGTTCCCTCGATCAAGGTCCTGTGCAAGATCGCCCAGGGCCTGAAGGTCTCGGTAGCGGCATTTCTCGATGACCGAGCCTTCGATGGCGTGGCGGTGTTGCCGGCCAGCCAGAGCAAGCGCCTGGTGAACGGCGACGGCAGCTTCGTCAGCCGCGCGCTGTTCCCCTTCGATTGCTCGCGCCAGGCGGAATTCTACGAACTGCGCCTGGCGGGTCTGGCCACCGAGGACTCTCCTGGCCACGCCCCCGGCACCCAGGAGAACCTTGTGGTCGCCCAGGGCGTGCTGGAAATCAGCGTGAACGAGGAACGCTTCCTGCTCGCCACCGGCGATTCGATCCTGTTCTACGCCGACCAGCCCCACGCCTACCGCAACCCCTCCAACAGCGAAGCGGTGGCCTACCTGGTCACCACCTACGCCGAACGGCTCGACTGAGCGCCGGTCGAGGTCAATAGGCCTCACCGGCCCACCAGCAGTAATTAATGGTGGATGTAGGAGCCAGCTTGCTGGCGAAGCTCCTGAGCAGACCTTTCGCGAGCAAGCTCGCTCCTACTAAAGCCTCGAACCATCGGAGCCCAGCCGAGCCGAGACGGACGCCGTGCCAGAACTTCGAGCGAGCACAAAAAAGCCCGGCGGGTTTCCCGGCCGGGCTTTTTCACATCCTGCCGATCAGCAGGTGCAGCACATCATCGGCATGCCGTTGCAGCTCATCATCATGGGCATGCCGCATTCCATCATTTTGGTCATCAGCGCGCAGCAGCTCTTGAACATCTCCATGTTCATGCCCTGCATCGGCATCATCTTGCACATCATGGCGTCGCCCTGCATGGAGCACTCCATCATGCATTTCATGGACGGCATGGGCATGCCCATCCCCATGCCCATTCCCATCATTGGCATCATGTTCATCATGCCCATCATCGGCATCATGGCCATGCCGGCCTGGGACATGCACATCATCGACATGTTGCCGCAGTGCATCATCATCGGCATGCCGCAATTCATCATCATCGCCATCATTTCCGCGCTGTTGCGGAACATCGTCATGTCCATGCCCATGGCCGGCATCATCTTGCACATCATGCCGTCGTCCTGCATGTCGCACTGCATGGTGACCATCATCATGGGCATGCCCATCATCGGCATCATGGAGTTGGCGGACATCGGCATTTGCATGGCATTCATCATGGTGGCGCTCCCTCAAAGGATGGAATGTGTAACCGGAATGGGGCCGATTCTAGGGAGGCGAATCTGTCGGACAAGATGACGAGGCAGCGTCGATGGGGTACGCCCTGCCAAGACTTTCGTCACTGATGGCAGCGCTTCTGTCTGCGATAGCAGCGGCATGAGCGCAATCCCGAACGCTGCGGAATCGATAACGTCACTGTCCGCGCAATGGATATGCACTTCAGGAATTAGCAAATAACCCTAGTGAATATTCAGTCTAACGCCCGAACACTTTTTTCCCGCAAACCAGCTGCGCGCGAAAGCGCCTCGGGGTGCTGTCCCCTGTTTTCCTGAAACCTCAGTTGCAACGGGCAGAAACTCACCACGACATCCCGTCGCCGCCTGCACACCAGCAGTCGGTGCCGCGAAATAATGGCAAATCCGTGGCTATGCTTTGAGTGACATCATGCCGAACGGATTGGGCATGTGGCGCCCGTCCCGGGGGATTCCGGCGCCGAAATTCAAACGACAGGACGCCTGGCTTTCTTGAGCTTCGCTTATCAAGTCCATACAGAAGGACGTTGGCTGGAGATCGCGAAATGGATTCGTTCGAGAGGGAAAGCGCTGCCAACCAGGTCATATCCGCGCACTCGAACACTCAACCCACGACCCGATGGCACCGCATGTACTTCTTCCTTGCGGGCTTCGACGTGCTGGTCGTGGTGCTGAGCGTCCTGCTGAACCACCTGATCGTCGATACCTACCACCGCTCCATCAAGGCCAACCAATCCTGGGTCCAGCAGCTTTCGTCCTATTCGACCCTGGGCAGCCTCGCGTCGGAAGTGAACGCACCGGGCAACAACGTGTTCGACACCCATGATGTCGAAGCCGAGTCGCGGAACATGACCACCGCCTTGCGTGCCTTCGACGAACACCTGGCGAGGGCCAAGCTGCAACTGGAAGCGCGAATCGCCAATCAGGCCGAGCACAGCGCGGACATCCAGGCCTTCACGCGGGCCCTGAAGGATGAAGTGGCGGAGGTCGACTCGGCGATGGTCGAGATGGTGAAAGAGGCCACGCTCATCTTCTCCTTCTTCCGCGAGGGCAAGTCGGACGAAGCCGGCAAGCGCATGGCGACCATGGACCGCAAGTACGCCAAGCTGCTCGCTGCCCTGGCCACCGTGCGCGAGCGAGTCGGCGTGATTCAGAGCAAGCTGCTGGAGGAGGAACTGGAGTCGGTCGAAGAGCTGCGCCGCATCGAATACGCCATCATGATGTTCGTGCTGCTGATGGTGACTGCGGCCATGTTCTATGGGCGCCGCATCCGCCGCGAGATGGAATCCCACGCCGCCGAGCGCGAAGGTTATCTGGCGGTGCTGCGCGAGAGCGAACGGCAGTTCCGCCAGCAGGCATCGCTGCTGGACAAGGCGCAGGACGCCATCGTCGTGCACGACATGAATCACCGCATCCTCTACTGGAACAAGAGCGCCGAGCGCCTTTATGGGCTGCCCAGGGACGAGGCGCTGGGCAAATCGGCCCAGGGGCTGATCTACCCGAGCCATGCCTTCATCGAAACCGCCACCCACAGCCTCATCGAACTGGGCGACTGGTCAGGCGAAGTGACGCTGCGACGCCGCGACGGCAGCACCATCAACTTCGAGAGCCACCGCACCCTGGTTCGCGATGACAGCGGCCTGCCGCAGTGCGTCCTCTCCATCAACACCGACATTTCCCATCGCAAGGCTGCGGAACAGGAGGTCAAGCGCCTGGCCTTCTACGACCAGCTCACGGGCCTGGCCAACCGGCGGCTCATGCTCGACCGTCTGCAGCACGCGCTGGCCAGCAGCGCACGCAGCCAGCATACGAGCGCGGTCATCCTGATCGACCTGGACAACTTCAAGGCCCTCAACGACACCCTCGGCCATGACCGCGGCGACGTGCTGCTGCAGCAGGTCGCCCACCGCCTGTCCGCCTGCATCCGTGAAAGCGATACCGTCGCCCGCCTCGGCGGAGACGAATTCGTGGTCCTGCTGGAAGGCCTCAGCGAGAATCCCCCGGATGCCGCCATCCAGGCCAAGACCATCTGCGAGAAGATCCTCAGCTCGCTGAACCTCTCCTATGAACTGGATGGCTACGAGCATCACAGCACGCCCAGCCTGGGCATCGCTCTGTTCCAGGGACAGCTCAATACCGTCGACGACATCATGAAGCGCGCGGACCTGGCGATGTACCGCGCCAAGGCCGCCGGTCGCAACACCATGCGCTTCTTCGACCCGGAGATGCAGGCGGTCGCCACCGCCCGCGCACGGCTGGAGTCCGACCTGCGGCAAGGCCTGCAGAACAAGGAACTGTCACTGCACTTCCAGCCGCAGGTGAACAGTCAGGGCCGTATCGTAGGGGCGGAAGCGCTCATGCGCTGGCAGCACCCCGAGCGTGGGAACGTGGTGCCGGCGGAGTTCATTCCCCTGGCAGAGGAAACCGGGCTCATCCTGCCACTCGGCCGCTGGGCATTGCATACCGCCTGCGCCCAGTTGGTGACCTGGGCCAAGCAGCCAGAAACCGCCCGCCTGGTCATGGCGGTGAACGTCAGCGCGCGCCAGTTCCACCATCCCGACTTCGTCGAAGAAGTGCTGACCGTGCTGCGCTTCACGGGTGCCGACCCGAGGAAGCTCAAGCTCGAGCTGACCGAGGGGATGCTGGTGGAAGACATGGAAAATACCGTTGCCAAGATGATCGAACTGAAGGAGATCGGCATCGGCCTGTCACTGGACGACTTCGGCACGGGTTACTCGTCGCTCTCCTACCTCAAGAGCCTGCCGCTGGATCAGTTGAAGATCGACAAATCCTTCATCCGCGACGTGCTGGTCGACCCCAACGACGCGGCCATCGCCTGCGCAATCGTGAGCCTGAGCCAGATCCTCGGGCTCTCGGTGATTGCCGAAGGCGTGGAAACCGAGGCCCAGCGTGCCTTCCTCGTCAGCCACGGCTGCCACACCTACCAGGGCAACCTGTTCTCCCGCCCGCTTCCGGCCGAACAGTTCAGGCAGTACGTCCACGAACGGTCGATGGCGGAGCACTGACGCCCCCGCCCTCACCCCGGCCCCTCTCCCGCAGGAGAGGGGTGACTCGCGCCGGATGCACCATGCCATCCGGCAATCCCGAAGCCATGTGGGGGGGTACGTACTGTAGGAGCGAGCTTGCTCGCGAATCTGGACTGCACCCGAGAGTCCGAGCCGGCCGGCTAACGCCCTCACCCCCGACCCCTCTCCCGCAGGAGAGGGGTGACTCGCGCCGGATGCACCATGTCATCCGGCAATCCCGAAGCCATGTGGGGTACGTACTGTAGGAGCGAGCTTGCTCGCGAACCTTCTGAGTCCGACCTTTCGCGAGCAAGCTCGCTCCTACACAAAGCACAGCCACCAGGCCATTGGATCCTCAGTACTTGATGTCCCGCGCCCTCTCCCGCCCCTGCTGCTTGGTCTGGCGCTTGTCCTGCCGGCACTGGGCGTTGTACTGCTGGTCGGCGGCGCGGCAGTCCTGTTTGATCTGGCGTGCATCCTGCCGTGTTTCCTGCCTTACATCGCGGGCGGCGCGGCGTTGATTGGCCTGTTCGGTGGCCCAGGATGCGCCTGCTGAAACCGTCAGGCACATGGCAACCACCCATACGGGGAATCGAATAACAGGCATGACATGAACCTCCTCTGACCTTGGGGTAACCGCTTCTTTCATTACAACCGATTCTCCCGAAACCGGCGGTGGAGTCGCCAGGCGGCGTCGCTGAGAGGTCATGACGCAGACCGGAAAACTCCACGTTCGCCTCGTGCGCTACGCCGAAGCTCCTGGGGTGTTCGACCCGCGACCCGCAGGAAGCTCTGGCACATGCGCCCGGCATCGATGAAGCCGTTCAGGCGCGCAATTTCCTCGAACGTCTGCCGCCCATCCTCGACTTGCGGCCGTGCCGCTTCTACCCGCATGCGTTCGACCGCTCTGGCCGGCGTCACGCCCGTCGACGAGGTGAAGGCGCGCCCGAACTGGCGGACGCTCAGGTTCGCGACCTCGGCCAGGCGCTCGACCGAGAGGTTCTCCCGCAGGTGCTCACGCGCGAAGCTCAGCGTGGAGCGAATCCGGTCCGACCCCGGATCGAAATCCAGCAACGACGAAAACTGGTATTGCCCGCGCGGTCGCCAGTAATAGACGACCAGCATGCGTGCCACGGAAAGCGCCATTTCCCGGCCCATGTCCTGCTCGATCATCGCCAGGCTCATGTCGATGCCGGCGGCCATCCCCGCCGACGTCCAGAAACCAGCGTCCTCGCTCCAGGTCCGGTCACCATCGACCCTCACAGTCGGATAGCACGCCTGCAACTGCGCTGCGTAATGCCAGTGGGTCGTCACGGTGCGCCCGTCGAGCAGTCCACTCGCCGCCAGCAGGAAGGCGCCGGTACCGATACTGGCAGTTCGGCGCACGTGCAGAAAGACTTTGCCGATCGCCCTGGCCAGCACTGCCGCCCATTCACCTTCGGGAGGCTCGGGCGCGCCCACCACCATGAAGGTGTCGAAGGCAACCAGCCGCAACGGCTCCGTATGGACACAAAGGCCGCAGGCACTGCGCACCATCCCGCCGTCCAGGGAAACGGTGGTCAGCTGGTAGTCAGCGGATGAGCGTTGATTGGCGTTCGAGAAGGCTTCGAGCGGGCCGCTCAGGTCCAGCAACTCGAAGCCCGGATAGACCAGAAAACCGATGTGCCGGTTCATGGCTGAAATCCCACGATCAATGTCCTTTCCGGGAACAATCCCCCGGCCATAACGTGATCGTCATTGCGGATCACTGGCGATGCGGCGAAGCGCGTCACGCCACCTGGCGACCGCTGCGGTTCCCACACGCCATACAGCCACGAGTGTAGCTCCGGGCTGCCATGCACTCGCTGCCCCCCGACAGATGCACCCTGCGCTGCGTCATCCAACAGGAGGCATGCACATGAAGATCGTCGTTATCGGCGGAACCGGCCTGATCGGAACCCAGCTCTGCAACAACCTTCGCCAGCAGGGGCATGAGGTCCTGCCGGCGTCACCGAACACCGGGGTCAACGCCGTGACGGGCGAAGGGCTTCAGGCGGCACTGCAAGGTGCCGATGTGGTCGTCGACGTCGCCAATTCGCCGTCATTCGAAGACGCTGCGGTACTGGCGTTCTTCGAGGCCTCCGGACGCAACCTGGCCGCTGCGGAAAAGGCTGCCGGGGTAAAGCATCACCTCGCGCTTTCGGTCGTCGGTACGGAGCGGATGCTCAGCAGCGGTTACTTCCGCGCCAAGATGGCCCAGGAAAAGCTGATCAAGGGATCGGGCGTCCCCTACTCCATCCTCCGGGCCACGCAGTTCTTCGAGTTCGTCGGTGCCATCGCGCATTCCGGCACCGAGGGCAATAGCGTTCGCCTGCCGCCCGCCGCCCTGCAGCCGATCGCCTCGGCGGATGTCGCAGAGGCCCTGGCCAACATCGCGGTACAACCGCCAAGCAATCGGACAACGGAAGTCGCCGGGCCTGACTGCAAGCCCATGGGCTGGTTCGTCAAGGCCTACCTCGACCACAACAACGACCGGCGGGAGGTGATCGCGGATGCCGGAGCCACCTACTTCGGCGCACCGGTCGACGACCAGTCGCTGACCCCAGGGGCCAATCCGATCGTCGGCGCGACCCACTTCGAGGAATGGCTCAAGCAAGCCGCCGCACCGCGCTAGCGGCCGGGCCACCACATCCTGCTCGACGGAACCAGGAGCGCCACATGCGAATCCCTCAGCTCGTCGCCCTCTTCTCCCTCTCATGCATCACGGTCGCCATCGCGCAGGACTCGGGAACCTCTGCCCCGCCCCCGGTCGTCAAGCCGGTCATGACCCAGGCGCTTCCGGACTACCCCGGCAAGGAAGTGCTGATGATCACCGTGGAATATCCGCCCGGCGGCGCCGACCCGGTCCATCGCCACGATGCGCACGGCTTCATCTACGTGCTGGAAGGCACCATCGTCATGGGCGTGAAAGGCGGGAAGGAGGTGACGCTGATACCCGGGCAGAGTTTCCATGAAGGCCCGCAGGACCTGCACACGGTCGGACGCAACGCCAGCCAGGACAAACCCGCGAAGTTCCTGGTGTTCCTGCTGAAGGACGTGGGCAAGCCGCCGGTAATCCCCGTCGACTGAGGGGCCATTCGTGGCTTTTCCTCCCGAAAGGCTCCGAACGATTCCTGGGTCATTGCACTCGGTATAGCTATGAGCCGCGACGTTTCCTTGTGAGCGTCGCGGTTCGTCATTTCAGGCTCAGCCGTCCGGCTGGCCACTATCCGACTACCCTCCCCACATCGTCCCGCCAGGAACCTCGCTAGCTGATGCACGCCAGCGATGCCGCGGCTTCGCGCTTGGTGCAAAATAGTGCGCCAAATACCCCCGGCTCTGGTTACAGCCCCCCCGTTGCGTGATGGCTGAAACGAGGGCCGATGTGATGACCGTCTTCGCAAGTTGATGTTCCTGGACCCAGCGTCCAGCGTGATGGAGAGATTCGATGCACAACCCAACAACCACCGGCGGTGAGAGCATGATCGAGGTAACCGAGGTTTCCATTGCCCAACTGCGCGCCGCGCTCGAGTCCGGCCGCACGACCGCCGTCGAGCTGGTCAAGGCCTATCTCGCCAGGATCGATGCCTACGACGGTCCCGAGACGCCGACCGCCCTCAACGCGGTCGTGGTGCGTAATACCGAGGCGCTCAAGGAAGCCGAAGCCTCCGATGCCCGCCGCGCGCGCGGCGGGACGCTCGGACCGCTGGATGGCATTCCCTATACGGCCAAGGACAGTTACCTGGTGAAGGGACTGACCGCCGCGTCCGGCAGCCCGGCCTTCAAGGACCTGGTCGCCTATCGCGATGCGTTCACCATCGAACGCCTGCGCGCTGCCGGCGCCATCTGCCTGGGCAAGACCAACATGCCGCCCATGGCCAACGGCGGTATGCAGCGCGGCGTCTACGGCCGTGCGGAAAGCCCCTACAACGCGAACTACCTCACCGCCCCCTTCGCCTCGGGCTCGTCCAATGGGGCGGGCACCGCGACCGCAGCCAGCTACTCCGCATTCGGCCTGGCCGAAGAAACCTGGTCGAGTGGTCGCGGGCCGGCATCCAACAATGGCCTTTGCGCCTACACGCCTTCGCGCGGGGTGATCTCGGTGCGCGGCAACTGGCCGTTGACGCCGACCATGGACGTCGTGGTGCCTTATGCGCGCACCATGGCCGACCTGCTGGAAGTGCTCGACGTGGTGGTCGCCGAAGACGCCGACAAGCGCGGCGACCTGTGGCGTCTGCAGCCCTGGGTGCCGATCCCCGCCGTCTCGGAAGTGCGACCGGCGTCCTACCTGGACCTCGCCGCCGGCCCCGAAGCCCTCAAAGGCAAGCGGCTGGGCGTACCGCGCATGTTCATCAACAAGGACGAACTGGCCGGCACCAGCGAGAAGCCCGGCATCGGCGGCCCGACCGGCCAGCGCATCAATACCCGTGCCTCGGTCATCGACCTCTGGGAACAAGCCCGCAAGGCCCTGGAAGCGGCCGGCGCCGAAGTCATCGAAGTGGACTTCCCGCTGGTTTCCAACTGCGAGGGCGACCGTCCCGGCGCGCCGACCGTGTTCAACCGCGGCTTCGTTTCCGAGCAGTTCCTCCATGACGAGCTGTGGGAACTGTCCGGCTGGGGCTTCGACGATTTCCTCCGTGCCAACGGTGATCCCAAGCTGAACAGGCTGGCTGACGTCGACGGCCCGCAGATCTTCCCCCACGACCCGGGCACCCTGCCGAACCGCGAGGATGACCTCTGCGCGGGCATGGACGAATACGTCAATATGGCCAAGCGCGGCCTGAAGACCTGGGAACAGATCGAGACCCTGCCCGACGGTCTGCGCGGTCTGGAAAAGACCCGCAAGCTCGACCTGGAAGACTGGATGGACGACCTGAAGCTGGACGCCGTGCTGTTCCCCACCGTGGCCGACGTGGGCCCGGCGGACGCCGATGTGAACCCGGAATCGGCCGACATCGCCTGGAGCAACGGCATCTGGGTCGCCAACGGCAACCTGGCGATCCGTCACCTGGGCGTCCCCACCGTCACCGTGCCCATGGGCGTGATGGCGGATATCGGCATGCCCATCGGGCTGACCTTCGCCGGCCGCGCCTACGATGATTCGGCCCTGCTGCGCTTCGCGTCGGCATTCGAGTCGACCGGCTCCAAGCGCCTGATCCCACCGCGCACCCCGTCCTTGGCGCGCGGCTGAAGATGACACGGGCGGGATTGGGGCTGCGCGTCCCAATCCTGCTCACTACGGCCAGGGACTGGCAAACCCAGAAATATCCAGCGAACTCGGCGAGCAGCCGGGCTCCGCGGAATAGGAAAGGCAGCAAAGGATATGCACCCAGTACTTCACTTCAAAGACCGGAATATCGCCGAATACCTGAACACTGCGCTGCGAAGGCACGGGTTGGATTCTCATGTCTTCAATACCGGGCTCAGCCCCGAAGGCGATGAGATGTTCTCCATCACGTGCCTTGAATCCAGCGAACTCAAGCTCGCCCGGCATCTCATCTACAGCAGCCGGTACTTCCTGAACGACATCCACCCTGAAGCCGCAAGTGAACTGCGGGAAATTCGAAAGGCGAATAGGCGGATCTTCCTGGACCTGGTCAAATCCAGGCCGGCCATCATCATCTCCATCCTCGCAATGAGCGCCGCCGCACTGGGATACATCTTCGACTTGTGAGTCCTTGAACACCGGGGCGTCGACGCCCGCCCTGGCGGTAGCCGGGGCGGTCTTGGTGTTACCTGCTCAACCGGAGACGGACTCCAGCGGCTTGTCGACCCCGTCGTGGGCCTGAAGCCGTCTGCCTGGCCGGTGCCAGAGGAACACCAGGATGGCAGCAGCGCCGATCAGGCCCGGCAGGGCGAAGGCCAGGAAGCTCGCCTGGATCGGCAGTTGCGCCGCATGCAGCGCCCCACCCAGCAGCGGACCGATGATCGCGCCGATGCGACCTATTCCCATGGCCCAGCCCAGTCCGGTTGAGCGGATATGTGCCGGGTAGAACTGCACCGCGCAGGCGTTGGCGAGAATCTGCGTGCCGATGGTGCAGGCACCGGCCACACCGATCAGCAGGTACAGCACGGGTAGCGGGGATTTCAGCGCCAGCAGGCTGAGGGACAACGCGCCCAGGGCGAAGAATGCGAAGAGCACGCGACCGAGACCGATCCGGTCCCCGAGCCAGCCGCCGCCGATGGCGCCGAAGATGGCCCCGAAGTTCAGCACCAGCAGGAACGCGAGACTGGAGTTGAGGCCGTATCCGGCAGCATTCATCAGTTTCGGCAGCCAGGAGCTCAGGGCGTAGACCATCAGCAGGCAGCAGAAGAACGCCACCCACAGCATCAACGTGCTCAGCGTGCGTCCATCGTGGAAGAGCTGGGCAATGACGGCCTTGCCCGCCTGCCCCTTGGCCAGTCCAAGCTGATCATCGGCACAGGGCTGATAGTCCGGCGCGGCCTTTGCCAGCAGCTCCCTGGCCATCCCGACCTTGCCCTGGCGAACCAGGAAGTTGATCGATTCGGGTAACTGGCGAACCAGCAACGGCAACACCAGCAAGGGCACCACGGCGACGAAGAACACCGCCTGCCAGCCCCACTGCGGTATCAACGCCATGCCCAGGCCGGCAGACAGCATGCCGCCGACCGAATAGCCGCTGAACATGACCGCCACCAGGGTGCTGCGAATCTTCTTCGGCGCGTATTCGTTCATCAACGCGACGACATTCGGCATGACGCCACCGATTCCGAGCCCGGCGATGAAGCGGCAGATCGCGAACTCCTCGGGGGTGCTGGCGAAGCCGTTGACCACGGTGAAGCCGCTGAACAGGACCACGCAGGTCATGATCGTCTTGCGCCGTCCGACGCGGTCCGACAATGGGCCGAAGAACAGCGCGCCGAACATCATCCCCACCAGCGCGCAGCTGCCGAGCAGGCCAGCCTGGAGCGCGCTCAGGCCCCAGGTCTGCATGAGTGCAGGCAGCACCACGCCGTAGATGACCAGGTCATAGCCGTCGAAAATGATGATCAGCGCGCACCAGAACAGCACGCGCGCGTGGAAGGCATTGAAGCGTGCCCCGTCGAGCAGGGCGGAAACGTCGATGGTACGCATGGCATGGCTCTTCTTGTCATTGTTATAGAGCCGGAGCGGCCTGCAGGGCTCGCCCCGGTAGGACGCGGCTTGATCAGGCGCAGCGACTTTGGGCCGTCCAGCCCAGACGCGACCGCGCCTGGGCGACGTCCGCGTCCAGGTCGTGGTTCCACAGCCAGTCGAAGCGACTGGCCAGGGTCGCACCCAGCGCCTGCTCGTTGTCGCCGGCGACCGGGTCGCGCAGTTCATACAGCTCGCCCGCCTCCCAGGAGGTGCGCTGGACGCGACAGGCGCGCGGTCGGCGCAACGCGTCGTAGGCCGCGAGCAACTCATCCAGATTGCCCTGGCTCACGTGCGGATCCCCCAGCAAGCGCGCCAGGAAGTACGCGTCTTCCAGTCCCTGCCCTGCCCCGGCCCCCTGGTGCGGCAGCATGGCGTGGGCCGCGTCGCCAATCAGCGCCACCCGGCCGTGCACGTAACCAGGCAGTTCGGCCAGGTCGTGCAGTGCCCAGTGGGTGGGTGCCGGGATGCATTCGAGCAGGATGCGCGCGGCATCGCCCCAGCCATCGAACGCGTCGAGCATTTCGCGTTGGCTGGCCTCTCGCACCCAGGAGGCTTCCTCGGGCCATTCGGGATTGGGCTGGCTGCGGTCGGATACGAAGGCCACCACATTGATGATGCGGCCCTGTTTCACTGGGAACGTGAGGATGTGGCCATCGAGGCCGAGGTACATCTGCGGTACATCCACCAGATGCTCATCGACCCCGGCGGCACGGTAGGCCTCGCGCAGGCGCTGGCTGTCGATCAGGCCGCGATAGGCGCAGGTACCGGTGAAGCGGGGAGCGGCCGGCGCGGCACCGATACCCTCCAGGACATGGCTGCGCAGGGCGGATTTGATTCCGTCGGCGGCGATCAGCAGATCACCCCGGTACTCGCTGCCATCGGTGAACAGCACCCGTGCCTGGTTTCCCTCCTGCTCCACACTGACGGCGCGCTTCCTGAAACACGCCACGCCTTCGGGCAAGCGGCTGGCCAGCACGTCCAGGAAGTCTGCGCGGTGCACCGAGGACTGCCCCACGCCCGGCGCAATACTGGCGCCGATGTAGCTGGCATCGCTGCCACGGCGCCATTCGAACCAGACGTCCTGCCAGGGCTCCGGGGTACGGTCGGCCACCTGCCCGTAAGGCTCGGCCAGGCCGAGGCCGGCGATGGCCCGGACTGCGTTGGCGCCAAATGAAACGCCTGCACCGACTTCACCGAAAGCAGGTGCGGACTCGAAGAGCTGAACGTCGAGATGAGAATGACGGCACAGGTCCAGTGCCAGGGCGACACCGGAGATTCCGCCGCCGATGATGCCGACGCGCAAAGCAGGCTTCTTGCTCATGTTCGTACCCATGAAGGTCTTGTTGTTGGAGTGGAACCATCATGGCGATACGAGGAATATTGATAAATGCACCGACTCGCATACAGACTATTCCGGGTGTGAATATTCCTCTCACCCCCACCTCCCGAGACACCCCATGGACCTGCGCGATCTGGATCTGAACCTGCTGGTGGTCTTCAACCAGTTGCTCATCGACCGGCGCGTCTCCACGGCCGCCGACAACCTGGGGCTCACCCAGCCCGCCGTCAGCAACGCCCTCAAGCGCCTGCGCGTCGCCCTGCAGGACGATCTGTTCGTGCGGACCTTCCAGGGCATGGAACCCACGCCCTACGCAGAGCAGCTGGCAGAGCCGGTGTCCCTGGCCATCCAGACCCTGCGCGACGCCCTGAGCCGCCAGAACAGCTTCGATCCCCTGACCCGCGAGCGCACTTTCACCCTCGCCATGACCGACATCGGCGAGATCTACTTCACCCCGCGGCTGATGGACGCGCTGGCCCGGCTGGCGCCGAAATGCCGCATCAGCACCGTGCGCAACACATCGGTCACGCTGATCGAGGCCCTGCAGAACGGCACCGTCGATCTCGCCGTGGGGCTGCTGCCGCACCTGCAGGCGGGCTTCCACAAGCGCCGCCTTTTCCACCATCGCTACGTGTGCATGTGCCGCAAGGACCATCCGGCCACCCGCGAGCCGCTGACCCTGGAACGGTTCAGCCACTACGGCCATGTGCGGGTGATCGCCGCAACCACCGGTCACGGCGAGGTGGATGCGCACATGTCGCGGCTGGGCATCGAGCGGGATGTGCGCCTGGAGGTGCCCCACTTCGTCGCTGTCGGGCATATCCTCCAGCGCACGGACCTGCTCGCCACCGTGCCCCAGCGCTTCGCCGACTCATGCGTCGAGCCCTTCGGGCTGGTCGCCCTGCCGCACCCGGTCGAGCTGCCCGAAATCGACATCAACCTGTTCTGGCATGCGAAGTACCACCGCGACCCCGCTAACCGCTGGATCAGGCAATTGATGTTCGAGCTGTTTGCGGATTGAGGACCAAGCGCCTGCTCGCCCAACCTTCAGGCTGGATCGTTTCTGACCTGCGGCTTCTGGGGCGGTCCACAGCGCTATACACTGGCCGCCCGGCGGGCCTGGCTGACCGAGCCCGCCACGGTGGCCACGCAGGCCGCTTTCCTACTTCTCGAGCAAGATAGCCATGGCAAACCACGACCTCACCTTCCTCCCCGATCCCGATCCGGAATCCATCTCCTCGGACGTCGCCAGCTTCGGCGGCCTGCTGGTCTCCACCCAGATTCCCACTCGCGCCGACGGTAGTCTGGAACTGGGTGACATCGCCCTGCAAAGCGAATGCACGCTGCAGGCGCTGAAGGTCGCGCTGGAGCGCGCCGGCAGCTCCATGGACCGGGTCATGCACCTGACCATCTACCTCACCGACATGGCCGACCGCCCCGCCTTCAACGAGGTCTACCAGCGCTTCTTCGCCAAACCCTGGCCAGTTCGCGCCGCCGTGGGCGTGGCCGAGCTGGCCGTTGAAGGCATGCGCGTGGAAGTCACCGCGATGGCGGCTGCCAGGTCGTAATCCGGAATTCCCGGCTCGCTCCTACAAAAACATGACCACGTCCTTAGGGCGTGGCTTTTGCCGGGCGGACACCACGGGGGCACGATCAGACCGGCGAATGGGCAAGCACGGTGAACTGGACGACGGCTCCGCGCGGCTGATTGGCGCTCGCCCACAACTGGCCGCCGTGGGTCTCGATGATCGATCGGCAGATCGAGAGCCCCATCCCGAGGCCGGTGGGTTTGGTGGTGTAGAAAGGTGCGAACACCTGTTCGGCACTTTCCGCGAAACCCGGCCCCGAATCGCTCACCGTTACCCGCACCCCGCCTGACTCGTCGGCGCCGGTGCTGATGTGCAACTGGCGGAGGCCGTCATTGACGCTACCCATGGCCTCCAGCGCGTTGATGATCAGGTTGAGTAGCACCTGTTGCAGCTCGACACGGTCGCCTTCAATGAATGGCAAGCCTTCCGCGAGTTGCGTCTGCACCGCTGCACCGCACTTGCTGGCCTCGCCGTGGGTGAACTCGACCATCTCGCGGATCGCCGCGTTGATGTCCACGGGCTCCTTCTGCGGCGGCGCCTTCCTGATCAGCTCACGAATCCGCCCGAGGACGTCTGCCGCCCGGTTGGCATCCTTGATGATGCGGCCCAGGACCTGCCCCACCTCGCCGACTTCCGGCGGCTGCGCGTTCAGCCAACGCTGTGCGGCGTAGGCATTGGTCACGGTCGCGGCAATCGGCTGGTTCACCTCGTGGGCGATCGATGCGGCGAGCTGTCCCATGGTCGCCACCCGGTTCGCATGGGCCAGTTCCGCCTGCACCTCGCGATAGCGTTGCTCGCCCTCGCGAACCTTCTGCTCCGCCAGCTTGCGCTCGGTGAGGTCGAGCACGAACGCCACGCCATCCTTGCGACTGGTTTCGAACGTGGCCAGGCCGACGATAACCGGCAGGCGACTGCCATCCTTCCTGACGTACTCCTTCTCGAAGGGTTGCACATGTCCGGCCCGCAACGCCTCGGCCAAGGCCATTTCGCTCTGCGGGCGCAAATCCGGCTGCGTCAGGTCGCGCCAGCCTACGCTGCCCGAAACCAGGTCCTCCCGCTCGTAGCCCACCATGCGCAGGAAGGCGTCGTTGGCTTCGATGATGTCGCCTTCGGCATTCCAGACGATGATGCCGATGATGTTGGCATCGACGAGGCGCCGGATCTTCGCCTCGCGCTCCGCAATATCACGGTACAAGCGCGCGTTTTCCAGGGAGATCGCCGCCTGGGAGGCCACCAGCTTCAGTACGGCGATGCGGGCCGGGCTGAACACGCGAGCTGTCAGGTTGTTCTCGAGATAGAGCGCGCCGGTGAGCTTCGCCTGGTTCATCAGGGGCAGGCAGAGGATCGAACGGGTGCGCTGCTCGCGGATGTAAGGGTCCGCGGCAAACGAGGGCTCGGCCACCGCATCGTCGAGGAAGACGCTCTCGCGTGTACGCAGGACGTTGAACAGGATCGCTTCAGGCAGCAGCGCCGCACTCACCGGCACAGCCCTCAGCAGCAACTCCGTCGCGTCGCCGGCGGTCGTCGCCTCCGCCGCAATCAGGTGATCGCCGCCATCCGAGAGGATCAGCAGGCCCCGCTCGGCACCGGCCTGCTCGATGGCCGTGCGCATGACCATGTCGATCAGTTTCTCCAGGACGATCTCACCCGAGACCGCTTGCGACACCTTCAGCACGGTCGCCAGGTCGAGGTGTTCTACCGGCGTCGCGATGGTGGTGGTCGCGCCAAGGGCAGGCTCTTCCGTTCTCAGGTAGGAGTACTTCGTCTCGAGTTGCCACACCTTTCCATCGGCGCCCCAACGCAGGTAGCCATAGCGTGCGTCGCGCATGTACAAACGGGCGATCTTGCCGAGGCCTCGCGCCGCGTAGAAGCGCGACGCGAGCTCATTGGCGAGGGCCTCGACATGAATGAAGCCGTTCTGCTGCGCCGCCAGGATGGCATGCTCATAAAGCTGCTCGGCCTCCGCCACGCGGCCTTCGACGCGGGCAATCTCGGCGCCGATCAGGGCAGCACGGTCCGCGAAATTCTCGCGGCAGTTGTCTGCCCAGACCTGGTACTGCCGGTGATGCGAAGCCAGGGCGACCCGGTGCGTCGAATGCTCGACCGCCGGACTCGCATCGCACGCAGCAGCGTGGACCAGCGCGCTGTAGAAGTGATACTCGGCCTCCTCGAAGAATGAGGATGAAGTCCAGAGCAACGCCTCCGCCTTCGTGGCAGCCTCCATGGCCGCGGGATAGTCGCCGGCCAGGTAGCGCAGCTGCAGTTTGCGCGTCCAGTACCAGCATTCGGCGAGCGCCAGGTCGGGACTGCCGGCCAGATGCCGTTCGGTTGAAAGCTCGGTGAAGTTCGCATCGTCGAAACTGCCGAATGCGGTCGTCAGGCCACGAAGTGTGCGTACCAGCGCCAGTTGCGTGGCGATGAAGTCGACCACCAGGCCGAAGCCCACCTTCTCCGCATAGGCCAGTCCGCGCTCGGCTTCCGCCTGCACCGCAGGCAGCGATTCGCCGGAGAACAACAGGTCGGAGACCAGGCTGTTGCCGGCATAGGCGCCATACGGAAGGTCGCCGATCCTGTTCGCCGCGGCGAAGGCGCGACTCAGCAGCGCACGGCATTCCCGCACGGGCCGCAGCCAGCGCATGACGAAGATCGAGAAACACAGATAGGTCTTGGCCTCGAAGCGCTTCAGCCCGCGTCGGTCGACGAGGTCGCAGCCGAGCTGGCCAAAGCGCAAGCCGGCCTGGTAATCACCGAAGCGCCGCCCCGCCACCCGGCCGACGTTGGCATAGAGCACGCACGAGGCATCGCAGTTGCCACGTTCCAGACTGATGCTCACCGCCATGCAGATCGTCAGGCACGCCAGGTTCGCATCCGTCTGCAAGGCCGGCGCGAAAAGCTTGCTCAGCGCCTCCACGGTACCCAGCGAGGCCGCATCTTCCATCAAGGGCAGATCGATCAGGTCCTCGATCTGCCGCTCGCCTAGCAGCGTCCAGATCCGCTGGTATTCGCGCTGCACCTCCCCGTCGTCGGGATGCGCCGACCAGTCGATGCCCACATGCCGGAGGTAGGCGAGGCAAACCGCGACAGCACGGTCGCTCTGGTCGAGGACCAGGCAGACATCCAGTTGCAGGCACGCAACCAGTCCCTTTTCCACCGTCGTACGCGCACGTTCGGCCAGCGTCACCAGACGCGCGTCCGCCGCCGGCAGCTGCCCGGTGAGGAACTCGCATTCGGCCCGATTCAACTCCAGGGCGAAGCTCAGCTCATGGCGCCGCGCCCAGCAATCGCTACCCAGCAGTTCCGCACCGGCGTACAGGTAGGTAAGCGCCGACGCGTAGGCTGTCGATGCCTTCGCACGCTGGCCGGCCAGCAGGTTGAATTCGGCCAGTTGCTCACGCTCGGAGACGTCGGTCAGCAGTGCGGCGCCCCGGTTGAGCTGGCCAGCGATCTCGAAAATCGCCTCCTCGCGCCGTTCCGGCGTGGTCTGCGCGGCGAGCAGCCAGCCGATACGCAGATGGACCTCGGCGCGCGACGCCTTGGGGATCAGTGAGTAGGCCGCTTCGTGAATCCGGTCATGGACGAAGGCATAAGCGCTCTCCTGCCGCTCTACCAGCTCCTGGCGGATCGCCTCCCACAGCACGGCGTGAGCCTGGGCCTGGGGAATGCCCAGGACGCTTGAAAGGACGGTGATCTCGGCGACGTTGCCGAGACAGGCCAGCTGTTGCAGCGCCATCTGCGTGTCGCTGGGCAGGCGCGCCAGCTTGCCGACCATGAGGTCCACGACATTGTCCGTGTAGCCCTTGGCATGGATGCGATCAGGCTCCCAGCGCCAATGCCGCGCGTCATGGTCGAACGTCAGCAGGTCTTCTTCGACCAGCGCCTGGAGAAACTGGATGACGAAGAATGGATTGCCGGCGGTCTTGTCCTGCACCAGCCGGGCCAGCGACTCGATGCGCGCCTGCGGACTGTGCAGGGCCTCGGCGATCAGCTGTTCGATATGCGCCTTGGCCAGCGGCGCCAGCCTGATTTCGTCGATCCTGACACCCGCGTTCCTGATGGCCTGGAGCTTGGCCGTCAGTGGGTGTGCGGCATCCACCTCATTGTCCCGGTAGGCGCCCACCAGCATCAGATGGCGCAGGTCCGAACGGGTCAGCAGGTCCTCCAGCAAGTCGAGGGTTGCCGCGTCGAGCCATTGAAGATCGTCGAGGAACAGCGCGAGGGGGTGCTCCGGTTGCGCGAATACGCCGATGAAGCGCCGGAACACCAGCAGGAAACGGCGTTGCGACTGTTGCGGTTCGAGCTCCGGGACCGTCGGCTGTTCACCGATGATGAGCTTCAGTTCGGGGATGAGGTCGGTCATCAGCCGCGCATTGGGCTCCAGCGCCTCCCGCATCGCCCCGCGCCAGCTCTCCAGTTCTGCGTCGCTCTTGCCAAGCAGCGTCCGCACCAGGTTCTGAAAAGCCTGTACCAGAGTCGAATAGGGAATATCGCGTTTGTACTGGTCGAACTTGCCGGAGGCGAAAAGCCCCCGTGGCGGTACCAGCACCTTGTGCAGTTCGTTGACCACCGAAGACTTGCCGATGCCGGAGTAACCGGACACCAGCACCAGTTCCGGTGCACTGCTGTTGACGATGCGGGTGAAGGAGGCGACCAGCGTATCGACCTCGTATTCCCGCCCATACAGCTTCTCGGGTATCAGCAGGCGGTCGGGCGTGCCCTGCTCGTTCAGGGGGAAATCGTCGATGCGCTGACGGATTTGCCAGTCTTCCAGGCAGCGGCGCAGGTCATGTTCGACGCCAGCTGCGGTCTGGTAGCGCTCCTCGGCGGTCTTGGCCAGCAGCTTCATGACGATGTTCGAGACCACCGCCGGCACCGAGGCCACCCGTTCGCTCGGGGGCACCGCCTTCCTGGCGATATGGCAGTGCACCCATTCCATGGCGTCGGCGGCGGTGAACGGCAGCGCGCCCGTCAGCATCTGGTAGAGGGTGATGCCGAGCGCATAGAGGTCACTGCGCGAATCGATCGAACGATTCATCCGCCCGGTCTGCTCCGGCGCCATGTAGGCGAGCGTGCCGGCGATGGTTTCCGGCGGCTCGGGCGCCTGGCGCTCACGGGGCAGCCGCGAGGCGAGTCCGAAACCGGTGAGACGTACCTGGCCATCGGAGCAATTGACCAGGATGTGCGTGGGCTTGAGGTCCTTGTGGACGAGCCCGCGCTGGTGGAGCTTGCCCAGCGCCGTGGCGATGCCCACGGCGACGCCCAGGAAGGCGCCCATCTCCATGGGTGCGCCGAGCAACCGCTCGAGTGGCTCACCGCCCGGGTCCTCCAGCACCAGAAGAAGCCCACTGCTCTCACGCACCAGTTCAAGTGGCCGGACCGCCCATGCCCCATCGAGCTCTTCCTTGAGGCCGAACTCATGTGCGAGGCGCTCGAGGCTGGCCGGCAAAGGCTGTTCGGCGGCGGCCCGCGCGACCAGCACGTCGTCGCCGCCTTCATTTGGGTGCGGTCCTCGGCAGAAAGCACGCTCGCCGTCGTCCCAGCACATCTGGAGTCTGTTGCCCATTGGTTTCGGAGCCATAAGTAGGATTTCTTGAATGACGCACCCTGCCCTCAGGCTGCCGCCCGTCATTGCGATGGACGCTGGCGCCTCGGCGGGTCAGCGACAGGCCGCAAGGGCACTGCCGCTGATGCCGAAATCAGGACGACTTGCGTGACTGCGGCTGGATGCCCAGGGATTCCGATTTTCTGACGAGGTCCGCGACGGAGCGCGCGGCCAGCTTCTTCATGACCTGTCCGCGATGGACTTTCACGGTGACTTCGCTGAGGTTGAGTTCGGAGGCGATCTGCTTGTTCATCAGGCCGGCGACGACGAACCCCATGACTTCCCGCTCACGCACGGTGAGCGAATCGAATGCAGTGCGCAGCGTCGCGATGGACTGCTCGGCGGCCAGGCGCTCGCCGTCCTTCGCCAGGGCATTGGCCACTGCATCGAGCATGTCCTGGTCCCGAAACGGCTTGGCGAGGAAGTCGATCGCCCCGGCCTTCATCGCCTTGACCGTCATCGCGATGTCGCCATGCCCGGTCATGAACACGATCGGCATGCGCAAGCCGCTCTTCTCCACCTGTTCCTGGAAGGCAAGGCCACTCTCGCCACGCAGCCTGACGTCAAGGATCAGGCAGCTGGGGACGTTGTTCTTCGGGAAGGCAAGGAATTCCTGGGACGATTCGAACGTCTCGACGCGCAGTCCGATGGAGCGCAGCAGACCCTCGAGTGCCAGCCGCATCGACTCATCGTCATCGACCACATAAACCACGGGTTCCTTCTGTTCGCATGTGCTTTTGGTCGAAGTTGTTTGCGACCACGAACTCATCTTGTCTCCTTGCTGAAGACCGGCAAAACACAGCGTGCTGGTCAAAAAATCTAGTCCATGCCCCCCCTTGCGGCAACGCAATGGCCTCGGCGTCTGCCGGGCGTTATGCACGTTGGGAAGGCCTATGGCTGGAATGTTGATAACGCGGGTTGGGGCGCCGAGAACAGTGCGCTCAGCATTGACGAGGCTATCGCGCTTGCCGAGGCACCAGCCAGGACATAAAACCCTTGTTATCGGCCAACCCGGAACGCCGCACACCTCATCCGACTTTCCGACGATCGACCCTCGTGGATCGCTTGAAAAAAAGCACGGCGACACATACTTCCCAATGCCATTCGAACAGTCACGGCGGCGACAATGGTCGATTCTCCAGGCAGCCAAGGGAAACCCCCACCCAGGGACGGCACATTCGACACGCGGACTTCGACGTGGGACCGGCCTCGCGAAGTGGTGTTCGTGGCCTACCCGCAAATCGGGCTGCTCGACCTGACCGGTGCCCAGACAGTGTTCTGGGCCGCCACCAAGGCGCTGTCCGCACGCCAGATGCCCGGTTACCAGCTGCGCACCGCCAGCCTCGAAGGCGGGCTGGTGCAGACCGTCGAAGGTCTCGCCGTAGACACGTCCCGACTTGATCAGCCCAGCGCTCCCCCGGCCGACACCCTCGTCGTACCCGGCGCCCCGGGAATCTGCCTGTCCCTGGACAGCCACGGCGAGCTGGTTGATTGGCTGTCGGGCGCGGCCCACCGCTTTCGGCGTGTCGCGGCCGTCTGCAGTGGCGCATTCCTGCTGGCCAAGGCCGGCCTGCTCGATGGCCGGCGCGCCGCCACCCACTGGGCCATGTGCGACACGCTCAAGGAGCGTTTTCCGGCCATTGATGTCGATGCCGACGCGATCTTCATTCAGCAGGGAACCGTGTGGACGTCGGCGGGCGTGAGCGCCGGCATCGACCTGGCACTGGCCCTGGTGGAAGCCGACTGTGGCCGCGAAGTGGCCATGCAGGTGGCCAGGGAACTGGTGGTCTACCTCAAGCGACCGGGTGGCCAGGCGCAATACAGCACGCTGCTGCAGTCGCAATCGGGGGAAAGCGCCGCATTTGACGACCTGCACCTGTGGCTGACGGAAAACCTGGGGGACGAAAGCCTTACGGTCGAACGCCTGGCCGAGCGCGCGCAAATGAGCCAGCGCAACTTCTCCAGAGTCTACAAGCTCAAGACCGGCCGGACGCCCTCCAAGGCCATCGAACTGTTCCGCCTGGAAGCCGCGAAGCGCTTGCTGGAGAACTCCCCGCGCAATATCGAGCAGATCGCCCGGCTCTGCGGATTCGGCGACGAGGAACGGATGCGCTGCACCTTCCAGCGAAACCTGTCCATCTCTCCTCGCGACTACCGCAGCCGCTTCACGCGGGAACACTGATCGGTATTCCACCCGCCCCGCCCCGGCTCTCGCCCCTCAGGCCGCAACCGCTGCCTGTTCCACCGCCTCGCCGAGGTGACGGAAAAAGCACGAGCGCAGCCAGCGTTCACGCGGGTCGTCGTGGCTCGCGCCACGCCAGGCCATGGACAGGTCCGGAGCAGGTAGCTCCAGCGGCGCGAACTCGGCGTGCATCCCGTGCAGCCGCTCCATGGCCTGGGCAACGTAGTCCGGCACGATAGCGACCATGTCGCTGCCGGCGAGCAGCCCCGGCAAGGCACTGAACTGCGGCACCGCCAGCACCACCTTGCGCTGGCGCCCCATCACAGCCAGGACATGATCGACGTCATCGATGACGTTGCCCATCGAGGACACCACCACATGGGGCCGCGCGCAGAACTCGTCCAGCGTCAGGCTGCATGCCGCCGAATCGCCACGCAGCAACATCGGCTGCATCGGCCGCAGGCGTTTGCAGTGGGAGCTGGCCGGCAATCCCTGCGCCAGGCTGATGCCCACGGAAATTTCGCCCGTGGTGATCAACTGCGGCAATTGCCACTGGTCCACCCGGCGCACCACCAGGGTGATGTTCGGTGCCTCGTCGCGCAGGTGCTTCATCAGCTGCGGGAGCAGCGCGTACTCGACATCGTCCGAGAGTCCGACATGAAATGCCGCATCGCTGGTGCGCGGGTCGAACTCCTGGGAGCAGCTCAGGGCCACTGCGATGCCATCCAGGGCCGGTGCCAGACGGGCATGGATTTCCTCGGCCCGCGCGGTCGGCTCCATGACCCCGCCGGTGCGGATGAACAGCGGGTCGTTGAACATCGAGCGCAGGCGGGCCAATGCACTGCTGACCGTCGTCTGGCCGATGAACAAGCGCTCTCCGGCACGAGTGACATTGCGCTCACGCATCATGGTCTCGAAGACAACCAGCAAGTTGAGGTCAGCACGCCGCAGGTCATTTCTGTTCATGATGTCCGCCGCCTGGTTAATGGGTCTTTTACAACTTTCCATGCACCTCCGGAGTTACCGGAAGCCAATGACTGAGTAGTGCCAGATTATTCGAGATACCGGAAACAGTTAATTTGTACGTCAGTGCAGATGAAGTATCCATTCGGGGCGTGCACTTGTACCTGGGTATGATGCGTCGACGGAGAACCCAGAAGTGCTTCGCTTCGAGGGGCGGAGACTATACGTAGGTATACTTCTCGACGTTATGAGACAGCGTATCTTGAAATAACGACAGGCCGCCGCAACGAGCGACCCCACATGACGCAGATACTCAGGTGCGCAATATGGCTGTTATTGCAGTCGTCGATGATGACGAATCAATCCGTACGGCGCTGGAGAGCTTGTTGAGGGCCAGCGGCTACCAGGCCAGAACCTACTCCGACGCCTTGGAGTTCCTAGGCTCCAGCGGCCCCGCCGAAGCGCACTGCCTGATCTCCGATATCCAGATGCCGGGCATGTGCGGCGTCGAGATGCATGAAAAACTCATCGCGATGGGTTTTCGTATTCCCACCATCTTCATCACCGCCTACCCCGGCGCCATCGGCCCCGATACGTCCGGAATGGTCGCCTGCCTCCCCAAACCCTTCGAAGCCGACACACTGCTGAACTGCATCGAAATCGCCCTGCGCGAGCGCCCCTGAGAACATTGGAAATGTTACCGGACGCACACGACTTATACCTAGGTATATATCAATTCGACTGACGCATAATTCTGCTGACCCTATGTAGAAGTGCGCCAACAGATATCCATCGATAGCATGTAACCACAGCGGACGATCCGATACAGCGAATATGGGAACCCAGTATCAATGGACCTGTAATCGTCACGCCGGAGCTTTAAAAAACAACATCAATCTTATTGGGCACTTCTTTCGAGGAGCACTTCATGAAACAACAAATTCTGGTTGTTGGCGCAGGTTTCGGTGGACTCTGGAGCGCATTGAGCGCCGCACGTTTGCTGGATAAACATGATCGCAACGATGTGGCAATCACCCTGCTCGCGCCCCAGGCCGAACTGCGTATTCGTCCGCGCTTCTACGAGCCCAACGTCCATGCCATGTTTGCGCCCCTGGATGCTCTGTTCGATTCGGTTGGCGTGCGTTTCGTCAAAGGCACTGCAGAGCGCATCGATGAGCAGGCCAAGACCGTCGGTTACAGCGACGAGGCTGGCCGCCAGCAGGAGCTGCACTACGACCGCCTGGTCCTGGCGACCGGCAGCCAGTTGGCCCGCCCACCGGTTCCTGGCCTGGCCGAACATGCCTTCGACGTCGACCAGATCGAATCCGCGACTCGCCTGGAACAGCACCTCAAGTCCCTCGCGGAGCGCCCCTACAGCCTGGCTCGCAATACCGTGGTGGTCGCCGGCGGCGGCTTCACCGGTATCGAGACGGCCACCGAGATGCCGGCGCGCCTGCGCGAGGTACTGGGTAGCGACCAGGATATCCGCGTGATCGTCATCGACCGCGCCCCGCAAATCGGCGCCGCCCTGGGCGACGGGATTCGCCCGTCGATCGTCGAAGCCTCCGATCATCTCGGCATCGAGTGGGTTCTCGGAACCAGCGTTGCCGCAGTGGACGCCAATGGCGTGACCCTCGCCGACGGTCGCCATATCGAGAGCCATACGGTGATCTGGACCGTCGGCTTCCGGGCCAGCCCGTTGACCGAGCAACTGTCCAGCGTGCGCGATGCCCAGGGCCGGCTGCATGTGGACGAGAACCTCAAGGTGCGCGGCCAGGACAACATCTTCGCTGCCGGTGACGTCGCCTATGCCGCCACCGACGACATCGGCAACTTCGCCGCCATGTCCTGCCAGCATGCGATCTCCCTCGGTCGCCATGCCGGCAACAACGTCGCCGCCGACATCCTGGGCGTGTCGCCCACGCCCTACCGCCAGCCCAAGTACGTGACGTGCCTGGACCTGGGTGCCTGGGGCGCGGTGTTCACCGAAGGCTGGGACCGCCAGCTGAAACTGGTGAAGGCCGAAGCCAAGGAGCTCAAGACGCAGATCAACACGATGTGGATCTATCCCCCGGCAGCCGATCGCACCGCCGCCCTGGCCGCCGCCGATCCAATGATTCCGGTGGCCTGATCACCCTGCATGGACCCGGCGTCCGTGACCCCGTCACGGACGCCCTTGGCAGGCGCAACGCCTGCTGGAGCATTGGATATGTTCGCTTTCTTCGAATCCCCCCAGCGCGTCTACTTGCTTGGCAGCCAGTTGCTGGTCAGTGGCAGCGCCATGCTGGTGATAGGAGCCCTGCTGGCCTACGTCTTCGACGCATACCTCTCCATGGGCTGCCTGGTGCTGGCGCACCTGCTGACACTCCTCGGACCGATCGCGATCAAGCTCGGTTACGTGATGCGCCTTCACGCGCAATTCCGCCTCAGCTGATTACTCCCTGGGCGGGGACGCTGGCTCTAGTCCCTGCCTGCTTCGCCCGCCAACATTCGTGTTGGCGGGCTTTTTTATTCCCAGCGGGCCCCACTCTTGTAGGAGCGAGCTTGCTCGCGAAGATCGGCCCGGAAGGTTCGCGAGCAAGCTCGCTCCTACAGAAGCACAGCACACTCGCTCTTCCGCTTCATACGCTCAAGCTCGCATCAGAGCTGAAGCGGACTTGTCGCCCAACTGCTTTATCCCTGGGCAGGCGCCACCCTTGTAGGAGCGAGCTTGCTCGCGAAAGGTCGGCTCGGAAGGTTCGCGAGCAAGCTCGCTCCTACGAAAAGCCAACACTCACTCGCCCATCATGTCCTTGCGCAACTTCACCGGCTCTGCCGCCTTGCGGCCGCGAGCCGCGCGGGCACGGATGTTGAGTGCTTCGACGGCCAGGGAGAAGGCCATGGCAAAGTAGACGTAGCCCTTGGGCACATGAACGTCGAACGATTCGGCGATCAGCACAGTGCCGACCACCACCAGGAACGATAGCGCCAGCATCTTCAGGCTCGGGTGCCTGTCGATGAAAGTGCTGATGGTGCCGGCGGCGAGCATCATCACCAGCACGGCGGCCACGATGGCGGCCACCATCACCGGGACGTTGGAGACCATGCCGACGGCGGTGATCACCGAGTCCAGCGAGAAGACGATGTCGATCAGGGCGATCTGGATGATGGTGCCGATGAAGCCCCCGGCCAGGCTCCGTGGCTCGTCGGCTATTTCATCCTCGCCTTCCAGCCCCTGGTACATCTCACTGCTGCTCTTCCAGAGGAGGAACAGGCCGCCGAAGAAGAGGATCAGGTCGCGCCCGGAAATCCCCTGCCCGGCCACCTCGAACAGGTCGTTGGTGAGCCGCATGATCCAGGAGATGGAAAGCAGCAGCAGGATGCGGGTAACCATCGCCAGA
Source organism: Pseudomonas sp. BN414 (assembly GCF_029871275.1). Lineage (NCBI taxonomy): Bacteria > Pseudomonadati > Pseudomonadota > Gammaproteobacteria > Pseudomonadales > Pseudomonadaceae > Pseudomonas > Pseudomonas sp. BN414. The sequence continues at coordinate 213,520 of NZ_SSOL01000040.1, read as the reverse complement.
GCCAGGCCGAAGAAGCGCGTGCGCGCCTGCATGTGCGGCGGCATACGCCCGACGAGGATGGCGATCATGATGATGTTGTCGATGCCGAGAACGATTTCCAGCGCGGTCAACGTGAAGAAGGCCACCCATATTTCCGGGTTGAGCAACCATTCCATCCCAAGCTCCCAGGTCAGGCCATACGGCGAAAAGGGTGCGAGCGCCGGTCCGCTCGTGACGGAAAGGCACTCGTACAAGGTTCAAGCGTAGTAGGAGTCGCCGCCGGGACAATCGGCAGGCGGAAACCGGTCCTCCGGGATCACCGGAGCGGACCGGCGACAGCGGCAGGTCAGGCCACCGCGTAGACCACCAGCTCCACGAGCATTTCCTCGCGGGCCAGCCCGGCCACGACCATGGCGGCGCGATTCGGATAGGGCGCGGCGAAGTACTCGGCATAGACCGCATTCACGGTTGCCAGGTAACTGCGGTCGGTCACGTAGATCAGCACCTGGGTCACGGCCTCCAGGCCGAGCCCGGCGCACGCCAGGGTGTGCTTGAGGTTGTCGAGGGTCTGGCGCGTCTGGGCCTCGATGCCCCCTTCCACCACACGCCCCTCGACGTCGATGGGAATCTGCGCCGTGTACAGGGTCCCGTTACCGATCACGGCCCACTCCAGCGGCGCCTTGGACGGATACAAACGGGTACTCACGGACTGTTTCATTGGGTTCTCCAGCATAGGAAGAAAAAAGGAGGGGCGACGGCCATCGCACCCTCCCAAGGGACTAGACCTGCTGTTCCCGGGCCAGCCGACGTGCGATCTGCGGGGCATTCCACAGCGCCGGGAGGATCAGCAGGGAGACCGGGACGGCGGTGATGACGATGAAGGACTGCAGCGCCGAGACCCCGCCCGAGCCGATGGTGATCAGCACGACCGCCGCCAGCCCCATGCCGATGCACCAGAAGGCACGCAGCCACTTCTTCGGCGAGTCGCTGCCGGACATTGCCATGGCCACGGTGTACGCCATGGCATCGCCGTTGGTGGCCACCGAAATGAAGCTGAGGAACAGGAACAGCGCGGAGACCAGCCCCGCCAGCGGCAGGCTTTGGGTGACGCCCAGCAGCATGGCTTCGGGCTGGGTGCCGTGGGCAGTGACGATGCCGGGGGTCTGCAGTTCCAGGCCGATACCGGTGCCACCCACCACGGTGAACCAGAACATGGTGACCAGCGGGGCGATGACCGACAGCGTCAGGACGATCTGGCGGATGCTGCGACCACGGGAAATCTTGGCGACGTACAGGCCCATCATCGGCGCATAACCGATGAACCAGCCCCAGTAGAACACCGTCCACCAGTCGAGCCATTTCGGGTCGGCGCGATACAGGGTCATGGGCAGGAAGTGCTCCAGCTGCAGACCGAATGCTGCCGGGAAGCCGGACAGGATGAACAGGGTTGGCCCCGCGATGATCATGAACAGCGCCAGGCCGATCATCAGCCAGACGTTGATCTCGCTGACGAAACGGATGCCGTTCAGACCGACCAGGCAGGACGTGGTGTACATGGCCGTCACCAGGATGATGGTGATGGACTGGGTCAGCAGGTCGTTGGGCAGGCCCCAGACCGCGTGCAGCGCATTGCTGATCTGCAGCCCGAGGAAACCGATCGGGCCAATGGTGCCGGCGACCACCGCGATGATCGACGTGGCGTCGGCGAGGTTACCGATCGGCCCTTTCAGCGCGCGCTCGCCCAGCAGCGGATACAGCAACGTGCGCGGTGCCAGCGGCAGGCCCTTGTCGTAATGCAGGTGCATCAACACGATCGCCAGCAGGCTGCCGAGCACCGCCCAGGCGAGGAAGCCCCAGTGCACGAACGACTGGGCCAGCGCCACATGGGCCGCCTGCTCGGTGTTCGGCTGTACGCCGGCGAACAGGGGTGGCGGGCTGGCGAAATGCATCAGCGGTTCGGCGGCTGCCCAGAAGGCGCCACCACCGGCGAGCAGTGCGCACATGATCACGGCGATCCAGTTGAACGTGCTGGTGTCGGGTTTCCGGTCGATGCCACCCAGCCGGACGCGGCCGTACTTGCTGAAGCCGATGCCCAGGCTGACCAGGAAGGTCGCCAGCATCAGGAGCTGCCAATAGAAACCGAAGACTTTCGTCGACCAGGCGAACAGCGTGTTGACCAGCGCGGAAACCGCATCGATATCCACCAATGCCGCGATCAGGAAGGCGAGCAGGAAGCCGCCGCTGATGACGAACAGGGGCAAGTCGATGCCTTGTAGTGCCGAGCACTTCATCGGTTCGCTGCCTACGGTCTGGGTCGGGAACAATTTCATGATGCCTCCAGGTTGTTGCGCTGGCTCCACCGAATCGAAATCGGCAGAGCGAATGACCATGGGTTCAGGAATGGGGCGAAGCGCGACGTCAGCACGGTGGCTGCGTTTCGCTCCTGCCTCCCGGAGGCAGCGGATCAAGGTGATGTATCGTCGGGCGCAGGCCAACTCCAGGGTGGGAGTAGGTCGAGGCTCTTTTCTTGTTCTTGTTCATGGCGTCCTCACGTTGGGGGAAATCAGGAAATCACTGCCGCGGCGCGGTACTGCGCTCCAGCAGGTCGAGCCAGTTCAGGCCCATGATCTTGCGTACCTCGTCCTCGTCGAAGCCGCGCTCGCGCAGGCCACGGGCGATGACGGGGAAGTCGCGGCTGTCGCGGAACCACTGCAGTGGCGCCGGCCAGTCGGCGTTGTCCGCCGAGCCTTCGCCGTAGTCCTTGGCCTTGCTCCAGCGGCCGTTGCGCATCCACTCCAGTACCTGCAGTGGCTGCTGCTGGCAGAGGTCGGTGCCGATACCGATGTGCTCCACGCCCATCAGGTCCGCCGTGCGCGCGACCATGTCGCAGAAGTCCTCAAGCCGGCACGCCGAGCCGCCGCGCAGGTGGAAGGGATAGGTGCTGAAGCCGAGCAGGCCGCCCGATTCGGCAATGCCACGCAGCACCGCGTCGGATTTGTTGCGCTTGGCCGCGTGGAAGCTGGTCGGGTTGGCGTGGGAGATGATCACCGGCCGGGTCGACAGCTCGATGGCCTCCAGGGTGCTGCGTTCGGCGCTGTGGGACATGTCGATGATCATGCCGACACGGTTCATCTCCTGGATCACCTGGCGACCGAAGCGGCTGATGCCGTTGTCTTCGCTCTCGTAGCAGCCCGACGCCAGCAGGCTCTGGTTGTTGTATGTCAGCTGCATGATGAAGACGCCGAGCTGGCGGTAGATCTCCACCAGGTCGATGTCGTCCTCGATGGGCGAGCAGTTCTGGAAGCCGAAGAAGATCCCGACCCGTCCTTCCTGGTGGGCCAGGCGGATATCCGAAGCCTGACGCACCGGGCGGATCAGCTCAGGGAAGGCCTCGAAGCGACGATTCCATTCACCGATGCGCGACAGGGTTTCGCGGGCGGTCTCGTGGTAGGCGATGGTGGCGTGGACGGCACTCAGGCCGCCCTCCTGCATCTGCCGGAACAGCTCGGGGCTCCAGTTGGAATACTGCAGGCCGTCGATCATCAGAAGCTCTTGCATGGCGCTCTCTCCCTCAGGGACGCACGTAGACGGTCTTGACCACCGTGTAGAAGTCACGGGCGTACTGCCCCTGCTCGCGGGGGCCGAAGCTGGAATCCTTGCGGCCGCCGAACGGCACGTGATAGTCGGTGCCGGCAGTGGGCAGGTTGACCATCACGCAGCCGGTGTTGGCGCGGCGCTTGAAGTCGCTGGCGTACTTCAGCGACTGGGTCATGATCCCGGCCGTGAGCCCGAAGCGCGTGTCGTTGAGGATGGCCAGCGCCTCCTCGTAATCCCGCGCCTTGATGACGCAGGCGATGGGGCCGAACACTTCGTCGCGGTTGATGCGCATGTCATTGCGGGTGTCGACGAAGAGCGCCGGGCGCATGTAGAAGCCTTCGTGCTCTTCGGCGATGCGCTCGCCACCGCACACCAGGCGCGCACCTTCGGTCTTGGCGTCTTCGATGTAGCGAAGGTTCTGCGCCAGCTGGCGCTCGTCGATCACCGGGCCGATCTGCATGCCTTCACGCAGTGGGTGCCCGACCTTCAGCTGCCCCATGCGCTCAACCAGTGCCTCGACGAAGCGGTCATGGATGCCCTCGGTGACGATCAGTCGCGACGACGCGGTGCACTTCTGGCCAGTGCCGAAGAAGGCGCCGTTCACCGCGCACTCCACGGCCAGCGGCAGATCGGCATCGTCGAGCACCACCAGGGCGTTCTTGCTGCCCATTTCCAGCTGGCAGCGCACGAAGTTGGCGGCCGTTGCGGCGGCGACCCGGCGCCCGGTTTCCACCGATCCGGTGAAGCTCAGGGCATTGATTGCGCTGGAGTGGATCAGGCGTTCGCCGACGTCGGCACCGCTGCCCATGACCAGGTTGAAAGTGCCGGCCGGCAAGGCCTGGCGGGAGATGATCTCGGTCAGCGCCCAGGCACTGGCCGGTACGGCATTGGCCGGCTTGAACACCACTGCGTTGCCGAAGGCCAGGGCCGGGGCGATCTTCCAGGCGGCCGTGGCCATCGGGAAGTTCCAGGGGGTGATGATGGCGACCACACCGACCGGCTCACGACGGACTTCGATCTCTACGCCGGGACGCACGGAATCCGCTGTCTCACCCAACTGGCGCAGGACCTCGGCCGCGTAATAGTGGAAGAACTGCCCGGAGCGATAGACCTCGCCAACGCCCTCGGCCAGGGTCTTGCCTTCTTCCCGGGCGAGTTGTTCGCCGAGTTCGGCCTTGCGGGCGATCAGCTCGTTGCCGATCGCCATGAGCACCTGGTAGCGCTCTTCCAGTCCGCTGCGTGCCCAGACCTGCTGGGCAGCGCTGGCGGCACGAATCGCATCGTCCACCTGGCGGGCGTCGGCCTGGGTGTAATGACCCACGACGTCGTCGACGTTCGCAGGGCTTCGGTTGGCAATACTCGAGGCGCCTTCGACCCAGGCGCCATCGATGTAGTTGCTGAAAATCTTGTTGGACATGTGCACCTCCGCTCTCGCTTTGAGCGCATGGTAGGTGCCGTCTCAGATAAACTAAAATTAGTTGTAAATATTGATTGATAAGGAAAACTTACCATGCTGCCAGACCTGAAGATCGTGCAACTTCGTCACTTCGTCTGGGTTGCCGAGCTCCAGGGTTTCCATGCGGCGGCCGAACGGGCGCACCGCACCCAGCCGGCCATTTCGCTGTCCATTCGCGACCTTGAAGGCAAGCTGGGCCAACCGGTGTTCGAGAAGCGCAATGCGCGGGTCACCAAGCCGGAGCTGACGCCCTTTGGCATTCAGTTCCTCGCCTACGCCAAGGAGTTGATCGAGCACCACGACCGCGTGGTGCGCGACATGAGCCTGATCGCGCAATACAAGTCCGGCCACCTGCGCATCGCGTCCGTGCCATCGATTGCCAGCCGCCTCCTGCCGGACATCCTCACGCGCTTCATTGGCGATGCCACGGACCTCCACGTCAGTCTGTTCGACGACAACTCCGAGGCGGTCCTGACCATGGTCGAGAACCAGCAGGTGGACTTCGGCATCTCCAGTCTCTGGGAAACCGAGAGCGACATTCGCTTCATCCCGATCTGGGAAGACAGCATCGGCGTGGTCTGCCGCCAGGACCATGCGCTTGCCGCCGAGGAGCAGATCGGCTGGCAGCAACTGCGCGGCGAACGCCTGATCGCCAATGGCACCTCGCGTCTGCTCAGCGGTACCCGCGCAGAGGAGCTGGTGGCCGATTCGCAGTTCTATATCTCCAACATGATTTCCCTGCTAGCCATGATCGAAGCAGGCATGGGCATCACCACCCTGCCCCGCTTCGCGTTCCCCGCCGAGGCCGGCCAACTGCGCTTCATCCCCCTGTCCGACCCACTGGTGACGCGCGATATCGGCATCGTCCGCCTGGCCAACCGCTCCCTGCCGGTGGCCGCCCAGGCACTGTTCGAGTTCATCCTGCGGGACAACGAACTCGAACCGGACGACTGGCGCTAGCCACGCTGATCGATCAAACCATTTGAATAAGGATTGCTTATCAGGCGATAGGGCGATCTGAATTGCTCGGGGACGCCGGCTGTCCCACCATCGACGGCAGACAAATAACAAGCCGCTCCCGGTCGCCAGCCGGCCCGGGTATGCGGTTACGCCAGTTGAGGGCCCCAGAATGAGCACCCCTTCAATCATGGATTCCGGCTTGCCCGAAGCCGCGAGCCTGCCCATGCGCCCTGCCAGCCTGGTCATGGACCTGGAACGGCTCGGCAGCCTGCATCAGAGCCGCCTGAGCTTCATGCGCAGCCTGGTCCGCCGGATCATGCGTGAGCGTTGGCAGATCGAGGCGCAACGCTTCGAGCTGGATGCTGACGGCTACGGCACGGTCATCTACCGCATCCGCACCCGCAGCGACCTGTTCAGTTTCGTGCTGTTCTCGCAATACCTCGCCCCGGAGAAGCGCAACGACCGTGTCATCGCCAGTGAATGGGACCTGACCATGGCGCTCTGCGAGGGCGATGTGGATGACGCCTATGTCGACTACCTGCGCCGCAATGTGCCGCTGCAGGAAGCCGGCCGGCTCGACGCCAAGGTGATGGTGCTGTCCCGCGCCAACCGCAGCATGCGCAACTTCGACAGCGTGGTGGACGCCCTGGCCCAGGGCCGGCAGCCGGAGATCGGCCAGATCGCCAAGGTCGGCTACCTGTACCGCACCACGGCCGTCTACGGCAGCGGCAAGCTGGGTATGGCCGATTGGGAGAAAGTCAGCCGCAAGCACCCGGATTTCGCCCGTCCGTTTTCGGCCGAGATGTTCACCTGCTTCATGCTGCGCAACTTCAGCCTGCAACAAGCCGAGCACATTGCCCGACGCCGCTCGCCGACCACGGCCGTGCCCTTCGAGCCGGCGATCAAGCGCTACTTCGGCATCGGCAACTCTACCGGCCTCGGCATGGCGCCCTACCTGATCAACCACCCACAACTGATCAGCCGCTGGATCGAAATGCGCGAACTGGCCCTGGCCCGCATCCTCGCCATCCACCCCGTGGCGCCCGCACGAAAGGCTCGCTTCCCCGAGCTGGTCGACCGGGCCATCCGCCATATCGAGGAAACCTTCACCGAGGACCAATGGCAGACCGGCAACAACCAGCGCGTGCTGGCGGACCTGCGCAATCTGCACGACTCGCTCGGCCAGGCTCCACTGGACTCCTGGCAAGCCCTGCAGGAGTGGGCCCTCGCCCATGCCAGCCTGCAAGGCCAGGAGCTGGTCAACTGCATCCTGCTGGAACTGCATCCCGAGCTGGTGGATGAACTGGAGGACCGCCTGGCCCTGCCGGAACAACTCCAGCTGCAACCGGAGATGGCCGCGCAGCAGCTGAAAGCCCTGATCGAGAGCTGCTACGACTGGGCGCTGGCCATCGACTTCGAAGCCGATGGCGCCCAGGAAACCTTCTGGTACCGCTCCGAAGAGAAACAGGAACCGCGCCTGGGCAGTTGCAGCCTCGACGAAGGCAAGGAAAAGCAGATGCCGCTGGGCATCGGTTACCTGGTCCAGCAATGCCATCGGCAACTCGCCGGTTACCTGGCGCAACACCCGCAGCATAACGTCGCGCGCTTCCTGCTCGGCCACCCGGAACAGCGCAGCATCGTGCGCCGCATCCAGGGCATGGCGACCACTCACTACGGCGAGATCCGCGCCAACCTGCTGGACCGCGACGTCCTGCCGATGCACCTGCTGCGATGCAAGCTGTCGTTCTTCGGGGTGAGCAAGTTCGACCCGCGCTCGCGCCTGTGGGTCCGCAACACCATGTTCCAGGGCGCTCCCGTGCTGGAGGACATCGGCCAGCCGTTCGACGATGACTGGTTCCTGCCGCTGGCCCCTACCCAGGAGAAAACGCCATGCTGATTTCCGCCAATGAACTGACTTCCCTGCTCAAGCGGGTGTTCGAGGGCATGGGTTACACGCCGGGCCACTATGAAGACGCCGCCGCCCTGGTCGGCTGGCTGCAATTGCACGGTGAGGACGGCCTGGGCGAACTGGAGCGGGCGCTGGACCTGGTGGCCGACCGTGATCGCGCCGCGGCCGAATTGCTGGCCGAGGGCACCGGCAGCCTGGTCGCCGACTGTCACGGGCGCAGCGCCCTGAACTGCCTCCCGGCACTGCTGGAACTGGCCTGTGTCCAGGCCGTTGAGCAGGCCTCGCTCCGCGTCGAGGTGCGGAACTGCCATAACCGCAAGTTCATCCTCAAACTGCTTGGAGACTGCGCACGGCGCGGGCTTTGGGTCCAGGCCAGCTGGGAGAATGGCCACGCACCGGTACTCGGCCACCTCGCCCGGATCGAACCTGGCGCCGCCTACCCGACCTTCCTGACCCACGAACTTGCGCAGGGTTTGCCTCGGGCGGGCCGGCAGTCGCTGCGCCTGATCCTGGGTACACCCGCCGGGCCGCAGCCAGCATGCGAGGTCGACGCTACCGGAAGCGAGCGCGTCGTTACCCCCGATGACTTCGCCCTCGCCCGCGAGCAGGCCCTGGAAAATGGCATGGAGATTTCTCCGGCGCTCTGGCAACGCCTCAACGGGCTCGCCGAAGCAGTGCTGGTGGAAAGCTCCGAACGCTCCCGCAGCGGTGCCGGCGGGCGCTGAGGAGTCACTCGGGAAGGCCGGCCTTGCGATAGCCATCGACAAAATGCGCCAGCGTCGCGGCGTCGCGGAATGGCACCGTCGCAGCCGCCCGGGTGTCGGCTACATTGGGGTCCAATTCGATGGCTTTGTGCATCCGCCTCTCAAGAACCGCTCTGTTCATATCCCTGGAGAGTCCTGCTTGGGGGTCGAGATCAACCTCGTCCCCCAAGGAGCTCGTCATGAACGATACTCCCCATCCCTGTGACCGGCGAAAGCGTCGCGCCGACCCTACAATCTGGCGACCTTGCGTTGCATTTCGCGACCTGGAAAGCGCAAAGGCTTTCGTGGGGAACTTGAACGCATGGCGAAGGCCAACCCCCATTGGAGCGACGACATCGGCCTGGGACAAAGCCGGGGCGAGGTAGAGATCGCCAAGCCTTTCTGGGAGGAATGAGGTCCGCATGACGGCCAACAGCACGACATCAGCACGTGGGGACAGGATTCCCTGGGCCGCGCTGGCTGGCATCATCGCGACCGTCTCGGTGTTCGCCCTGGCGCAGGGGCTGACCTATCCGCTGCTCAGCTTCATCCTCGAGCGGCAGGGAACGACGCCAGCGCTGATCGGCTTGTCGGCGGCGATGACTCCGTTGGGTTTCATCCTGTCCTCGCCCCTCATCCCGGCGCTGGTGCGGCGAGTGGGCGGAGGACGGCTCGCCATCCTGTGTTCGATGCTGGCCGCACTCAGCCTTATCGCGATTGCCTGGACCCATCAGGTCTGGGCCTGGATGCCGCTGCGCTTCCTGCTCGGCTTCTTCGCCAACCCGCTCTACGTGATCAGTGAAACCTGGCTGATGGCGATCACGCCCGCCGCTCGGCGCGGTCGAATCCTCGGGCTCTACTCATCGATCGTTTCCGCTGGCTTCGCCCTCGGTCCCTTGTCCCTTGGCATGGTCGGCACGCAAGGGTGGCCGCCCTTCATGGTCGGCATCGTGGCCTTCCTGCTCTGCGGCCTGATCGTGCTGGCGGTTGTGCCGCGCCTGCCGAAGACATCGCATGAAGGTGAGGCAACCTCGGTCGGCGGCTTCGTCGCCCTGGCGCCGCTCCTGCTGTTCGCGGTTTTCGCGGCAGCCGCCTTCGAGCAGATACTGCTTTCGCTGTTCGCGGTATACGGCGCCGCGTTCGGCCATACGGAGGAGCGCATCGCCTCGCTCATCACCTGCTACATCGCGGGCAATGCAGGGCTGCAGATCCTGCTCGGCCGCGTGGCCGAAAAGGCTGGCTCGCGGCGGACCATGCTGGTCTGCACCCTGGCGTCGCTGGCAGGCTGCCTGCTGCTGCCATCGGCCTTGAACTCCTGGCTCGTCTGGCCGTTCGTTTTCGTCTGGGGCGGGTTCGCGTTCGGGATCTACACCATGTCGCTGATCCAGCTCGGCGAGCGTTTCACCGGCCAGATCCTGATTGCCGGGAATGCGGCCTTCGCATTCGGCTGGGGCGTTGGCGGCCTGGTGGGCGCACCCGTGACCGGGCTGGCGATGCAGCTGATCGGGTATCAGGGGATGCCCTTGTCCCTCGGCCTGCTGTGCGGCGTGCTGGCGGTGCTCCTGCTGGTGGGGAAGCATCGCCGGAACGACATGCGAACCTAGCCGCCCTTCTGCTCAGAGGCGGCCGCTCCCCGGGCAGCCCGAAACGCCTCGCGCCGTTCGTTGCGTTCCTCGGCATAGGCCGGGTTTTGCTCGCCGCTCAGGTCTTCCCGCCGCAGGACCTCGCCACAGCCATCGCACAGCGGCCCCAGGCCGGCGGGCTGACCGCATGTCTTGTGGGTGAAGTGCACCGCGACCCCCTCCTCCGCGGTCTTGCACCACTGCTCACCCCAGGCGCGCAGGGCAAGGATCACGGGATAGAAGGCCTCGCCCTTGGCGGTGAGCTGATACTCGTAGCGTACCGGCCGCTCGTTGTAGCGCGTGCGCAGCACCAGGCCGTCCGCCTCCATCTGCTTCAGGCGAGTGGCGACCATCTGCGGCGTACCACCGGTCTGCGCCTGGATCTCATCGAATCGACGGTTGCCCATGAACAGTTCACGTAGGACCAGCACCGTCCAGCGGTCGCCCACCAGGTCCTCGGCGCGGGCAACCGGACACAGCGTCTCGGCGGATTTTCTCGGGCTTGACATGGCGTCTCCGGGGGGTGATTTTGTAAATATGATTTTCATAGCGATAACGGACAAAGTCAATCCAGGGAGCAATGGACATCCCCTAACCACGAGGACCCCATGATGTCGAACACCCCCTATCCCATCGACAAAACCGCCTACCTGCTGGTCGACCCTTACAACGACTTCCTCTCCGAAGGCGGGCGCATCTTTCCCCTGATCGAACCCATCGCCTCGGAAGTCGGCCTGCTCGACAACCTGCGCACGCTCGACCGTGCAATCCGCGATCACGGTATCCCGGTGTTCATCGTGCCGCATCGGCGCTGGGAGCCGGGCGACTACGAAAGCTGGGACCACCCGACGCCCACCCAGTGCAAGATCATGCACGGCCATCACTTCGCCCGTGGCGAATGGGGCGGCGAGTGGCACCCGGATTTCGCGCCCCGTGAAGGCGACACGATCATCTCCGAACACTGGGGCTCCAGCGGGTTCGCCAATACCGACCTGGACTTCCGCCTCAAGCAACGGGGCATCAGCCACGTCATCATCGTCGGCCTGCTGGCGAACACCTGCATCGAGGCGACCGCCCGTTTCGCCTCGGAACTCGGCTACCACGTCACGCTGGTGCGCGACGCCACCGCCGCCTTCCGCCACGACATGATGCATGCCGCCCACGAGCTGAACGGCCCCACCTTCGCCCACGCCATCGTGACGACGAACGAGCTCATCGCGAACCTCGCCAACTGACCGTCACGCCGGGCCGCCGCTACCTCTGGCGGCGGCGCCTTGCGTCGAAACGACGCTATTCCCCGCATCATCAGGTGACAAAAAGATGGATTTGACAGGAAACCTCATCATCGGCGCCCGCGACGTGCCCGCCAGCCAAGGCGTCATAAAGGCGCTCAATCCCGCGACCAACCAGCTCATGGAACCGGACTTCGCCTTCGGCGGCGTGCAGGAGGTGGACCAGGCCGCCACCCTGGCCGACGAAGCGTTCGACAGTTACAGCCACAGCACGCTGGCAGAACGGGCGGCCTTCCTCGAACACATCGCCGACAATCTGGAGCAGGTCCGCGAGGTGCTGGCGGCCCGTGCCGCGCTGGAAACCGGGCTGCCCGAAGCGCAGCTGCAAGGCGAAGCCAGCAAGGCCGCCACGCAGTTCCGCCAGTTCGCCGAAGTGGTGCGCAAAGGGCGCTTCCTCCAGTTGTCGATCGATACAGCCCAGCCCGATCGCCAGCCGCGTCCGCGCATGGACCACCGGCTGCAGAAGATGGCGACCGGTCCGGTAGCGATTTTCGGCGCGAGCAATTTCCCCATCTCGTATTCGGTCGCCGGTGGCGATACCGCCTCGGCGCTGGCGGCCGGCGCGACGGTTGTGGTGAAGGCCCACAATGCCCACCCCGGCGCGTCTGAAATCATGGCGCGGGCCATCCGCAAGGCGGTGCGCGAGAGTGGCCTGCACGAAGGCGTCTTCTCGATTCTGCGCGGCAGCGGAAACACCATCGGCGAGGCCCTGGTGGATCACCCGCTGATCAAGGCCGTGACCTTCACCGGATCGGAAGCAGGCGGCATGGCGTTGTACCGCCGCGCCCAGCAGCGCCCCGACCCCATTCCCGTTTTCACCGAGATGACCAGCGTCAACCCGACCTTCATCCTGCCGGGTGCCGTGGCCGAGCGCGGCCGCCTGATCGGCGATGGCTTCATCGAACGCATGCTGGCCAATGTGGGCCAGGCCTGCCTCAAGCCGGCGATTCTTATCGCGATCGATGGCGCGGGCTTCACCAAACTGCGCGAGGCCATGGTCAATCGCCTGGAGACAGCCCCCGCGCGCACCCTGCTCACGCCGGGCATCCACGCGTCCTATGTCAGCGGCCTCGATGGCCTGGAAGCAGCCGGCGCCCAACGCATCGCCGAAGGCGCGGTGACCAGCGCCGACCTGGATGGCCGCGCCACGCTGTTCGAGGTGGATGGCGAGCGTTTTCTCGCCGAGACCCGGCTCGCGGAAGAGGTCTTCGGGCCGGTGGCGCTGCTGGTGAAGGTGGGAGATGTGGAGCAAATGCTTGCCGTGGCCCGTTCGCTTCGCGGCCAGCTATCGGCAACCCTGCACCTCGAAGGCAGCGACACGCCCCTGGCTCGCCGCTTGCTCCCCGTCCTCGAAAGACGTACCGGGCGCATCGTGGTCAACGCCTTCGCCCATCCACAGGAAGTGTCCTTCGCTTCCGTGCATGGCGGCCCGTTCCCGGCCACGTCCGACAGCCGCTTCACCTCGGTGGGCATGACGTCGATCGAACGCTTCCTGAGACCGGTGTGCTACCAGGGCTTCCCGGACGAATTGCTGCCCGAGGCGCTACGCGAGGGCAACCCTCTGCAGCTGCCGCGCAGCGTCGATGGCCAGTAAGCGATAGCGCCCGCGGACGCGATCAGCCCTCGATCTGCACCCGATCGGCGGGCACCACCTCCGCCCGCACACCGAAGCTCGACATGCTGCCAAGCACCGCATTGTGGTGGGCGATGATCTGTGCGGCGCTGATGGCGGCGTTGTCGAGGGTCGAGTGAGCATCCGCTGGCAGCACCACTTCGTAGCCCAGCGCCAGGGCACGGCGCACGGTGGTATCCACGCAATAGTCCGTCTGCAGGCCGCAGATGATCAGGCGCTGGATACCCCGCTGCTGCAGCACATCCTGCAGTTCGGTCTGGTGGAACGAGTCCGGGGTGGTCTTGCGCACGCGAATGTCACTGTCCGCCACGACCAGGTCGTCCGCCAGTTGCCAGGTCTCGCTGCCGTAGAGGAAATAGGCTTCGGGCTCCTCATGCTGGATCACCACCACGGGCAGCCCGGCGGCCCGCGCCTTGGCGCTGAGGCCATTGATGGTGGGAATCACACGGTCGATCTCGAAAGCGGCGTACTCGCCGACGCTGATGGCGCGCTGGACGTCGATGATCAGGAGAGCGGTTTTCATGGGGCAGCGGTCCCTGCAGAAGTGAAAGGCGAAGCTTAGGACGGGGCGGCAATCCAGACCAGAGACTGATTCAACCTTCTACCGCTACCCGGATATTTTCTGGCAACCTGCAGGCCGATCATCGTGTTGGAGTCACCCGTGCCAAGCCCCAGCCACCATACACAGGACCTGCACATCGACAGCCTGCATGGCCGTCTGTTCGTTCGCCTCTGGAGTCCTGCCCACCTCAGCCCGTCCTTCGACGAGCCGCCCATCGTCCTCTTCCACGACTCCCTCGGCTGCGTCGAGCTGTGGCGTGAATTTCCCAGCAAACTCGCTGCGATCACCGGCAAGACAGTCGTGGCCTACGACCGACTCGGCTTCGGCCGCTCAGACGCGAATCCACGCGAACTGTCGCTCGGATTCGTCGGCGACGAAGCGGAACAGGCCTTCCCGACCCTGAAAGATCATCTGGGCATCGGCCAGTTCATCGCCTTCGGCCATAGCGTCGGCGGTGGTATGGCGACCCATTGCGCCGCGCGCCACCGTGAAGACTGCCTGGCGCTCATCACCGAATCGGCCCAGGCGTTCGTCGAAGACCGCACCCTGCAAGGCATTCGTGAAGCCAAGGCCGGCTTCCAGCAGGACGGCCAGATCGACCGCCTGGCGAGATACCACGGCGACAAGGCCCGCTGGGTGCTCGATGCCTGGACCGAAACCTGGCTGTCACCCGAATTCGCCGACTGGACCCTGGAAGCCGAGATCGACCGCCTGGACTGCCCGGTGCTGGCCATCCATGGCGACCTGGACGAATTCGGCTCCGACCTGCACCCGCAACAGATCGCACGGCTGACCGACGGGCCGTCGCGGGTTCTGCTCATCGATGATTGCGGCCACGTCCCTCATCGCGAGAAACCGGAGATCGTCCTCCAGGCCGTAGCGGAACTGCTGCGTTGAACCGGACCCGGGCGCCGTTGGCGCCTGGGCCTTCGGCTGACTATGATCGGAAGCCATGACGCCCACTCTCCCCACCCGCCAACCCTGCCCACCTGGTGCCTGCAACTGCGGGCGTGAGGAGTTGCTGGAGTCGCCAGGTGCCGATGTACGCATCCTGCTGCTGACCCGCCAGGAGGAGAAGCGCCTGCTGGAGCGGCTGGAGAACATCCAGAGCCTTGCCGACCTGGAACACATGCAGCGGCGCATATACGAGCAGCTCGGGGTGCGCCTGCATATCGCCCCTGGCTTCAACGAAGTGCGGAGCATGCGCGGCATCGATATCGAGATCGACGAACTGCCCGGCCTCTGCCGCAAGACCCGCCAGTCCATCCCGGCGGCCATTCGCCGGGGCCTGGAGCTGCACCCGGAAATCGCCTACCGCCTGCTGGACTCCCACGACCTCTTGCGCGACGCCTGATGTCCGCCCGGCGGCCTGGCCGCCCTCCTCGCTTGGCGCTATACCGATAGCGTCCACCTCCTCCGAGGAGTCCCGTCATGCCTATCCCGCTGGTCATCCGCAACATGCTGCGCCCCGAGTTGGACGAACTGGTTGGCTGGGCGGCGCGCGAAGGCTGGAATCCGGGCCTCCACGACGCCGAGTTGTTCTGGGCGAACGACCCGGAAGCCTACATAGCAGCGGACCTGGACGGCGTGCTTATCGGTGGCGGCGCCATCACCTCCTACGCGGGTGAGTTCGGTTTCATGGGGTTCTTCATTATCCGCCCGGAATTTCGCGGGCGCGGACTCGGCGACATCCTCTGGCACGCACGCCGCGACCGTCTGCTCACCCGCCTCAATCCGGGTGCCGCCATCGGCATGGACGGCGTGTTTGCCATGCAGGACTACTACGCCAAGGGTGGCTTCGTCTTCTCCCATCGCAACCTGCGGTTCCAGACGCAAGTCGCCGAGCCACCGGAATGGGCGCCCGACGAAGAAATCCTGCCGCTTGCCGATTTCCCCCTGGACGAGGTGCAGACCTACGACCGCCTCTGTTTCCCTGCACCCCGTGCACGCTTCCTGCAAGACTGGATCACCCAGCCCGAGGCCCTCGCCCTGGGTTGCCAGCGCAATGGCCGGCTGGCCGGATTCGGGGTCATCAGGCGCTGCCTCGCGGGTTGCAAGATCGGCCCCTTGTTCGCCGAAGATGCCAGCGCGGCCGAAGCCCTCTTCGCGCAGCTGAGCGAGTTCGCCATCGGTGGCCCGCTGTTCCTCGATGCCCCGGAGAACAATCCCGACGCCATGGCCCTGGTGCAGCGGCTTGGCATGGAGGAAGTCTTCGGTTGCGCCCGGATGTACCTCGGCCCGTTGCCCGTCGTCACCCAGCACCGGGTCTTCGGCGTCACCACCTTCGAGCTGGGCTGATGGTCGAGCGCGATCTGCTCGGTTACGGCGGCAAGCCACCCCATCCGCGCTGGCCGGGCGATGCGAGGGTGGCCGTGCAGTTCGTGCTGAACGTAGAGGAAGGTGCTGAATCCTGTGTGCTCAACGGCGATGGCCAGTCGGAGGCTTACCTGCACGAGCTACCCGGCCGGCCTGCGCGGATCGGCGAGCGGGACCTCAGTGTCGAAGGCCTGTATGAATACGGCTCTCGTGCGGGTGTATGGCGCATCCTCGATCTGTTCGACGAACGCCGACTGCCGCTGACCGCATTTGCCGTGGGTCGCGCCCTGGAACTGGTGCCGCAGATCGGCCATGCCCTGCATGCGGGCGGACACGAGGTAGCCGGGCACGGTTATCGCTGGCTGGACTATCGCGACGTGGCCGAAGACGAGGAACGCCGCCACATCCAGCGGACCATCGAACTGATCGAGCGCATCTGCGGCCGCCGTCCATTGGGCTGGTACACCGGCCGGGTCAGCGCCAACACCCGCCGACTGCTGCGCGAGGAAGGCGGCTTCATCTACAGCTCAGATGCCTACAACGATGACCTGCCCTACTGGCTCCCCGGCGCGCCGCCGCATCTGATCATCCCCTACACGCTGGTCAACAACGACGCCCGCTACCTGATGCCCAACGGCTTCGCATCGGGGCAGGATTTCTTCCAGCAGTTGAAGGACGCCTTCGACTACCTCTGGCGGGAAGGCGCAAGGCAACCCGGGCTGATGAGCGTCGGCCTGCACGGCAGGATCAGCGGCCATCCCGCACGCGCCATGGCGCTCGCGCGATTTCTCGACCATGTGCAGGAACATGAAGGCGTCTGGGTGTGCCGCCGCGAAGAAATCGCCTGGCACTGGATGACTGTGCATGGATACCAGGCGGGCCAACCTGGGGGCAGCCCGTCGTAGAACCTGTTTACGACGAAATCGTAAACAGGTTCGTGGCTATCCGACTGTTAGTGGAACGGGAAGATGTAGTTCATCCAGGCCGCCATGCGCAGCAGGATCTTGCGCATGATCGCCACATGGTGGAAGTGCTTGCTGTAGAGCGCCGCCTGGCCATAGGAGCCACCCGGCATCACAGCGGCGTACTGCGCATAGTCCGGGTCGGTGATTTCGATGAACACCGGCACCCGTCCCGGTGGCGGTGACCCGGTGAAGCTGATCAGGGTACCGGACGGTTGCACCTGGCCTTCGCCGATCACCGGAATCACCTGCTTCACCTCGCCCTTGAAGACGCGGCCCGGAATGCCGTCGAACGCCACTTCCGCCTCGTCGCCAGTGCTCAGGCGCAGTTGGCTGTTCTGCCGCATCCAGGCGATGAAATAGAACCCTTCGTCAGGAATGAAGACCATCGAGGGGCGCAGCGGCAACTTCACCGCACGGACGCCCGGACGCAGGGATACGTGGGAGACGAAGCCCTTGCTCGGCGCCCGAACCACGGTGTTGTCCAGGTCGAACTGGGCAATGTTCAGCTGCGCCTGCAAGTCGTCGACTCGTGCGGTGGTGAGGTCCACGTCGCGGCGATTGCCGACATTGCGTGCGGCCAGTTCACGGGCGCGGGACTGGTCGGCGCGGGCCGACACCAGCTGCGCCTTGATGGATTTCAACTTGTTCTCGAACGGTGTCGGATCGATGCGAAACAGCACATCGCCCTTCTCCAGCGGCTGGTTGGCCTTGACCGGCACCTCGATGACCTGGCCCGACACCTCGGGCACGATGGGCACCGAGACGAAGTAGGTCCGCGCCACTTCCGAATAGGGGTGGTTGTAGTTCATCAGGAAGATCAGCGCACCGATCAACACGATGCCGCCGAGCACGGCAGTGGGCACGCTCCACTTGTTCAGCGGGATCTTGAAGATTTTGAAGATGGCAACGCAGAACGCCGTATAGGTGAGGACTAATAACAGATCCATGGCTCAATCCCCCTTCTCGTCCTGGGCGGCCGGCGCGCGACCTTCGAGCTGCTCGATGCGCTGACGCAGTTCCACCAGCTCCTTTGCCAGGTCAGCGTCCTGGGCAGAGCCGGGCTTGCCGTGGTCGAAGCCCCAGCCGCGGTCCTCGCGGTACAACATGGCCCAGATCCACAGGAAGGGCCACAGCGCGTGGAGGGTGAACAGGCTCACCCAGCCAGCGGCGTGGATGGCGTCCTGATGCGGGTGGTTACGGTGTACGGCGATTTCGTAGGGAATGTCGTGGAGGACGATGATGCCGTAGAACAGCACGATCCCCACGAAGAAGAGTACGCCCAGCGCAAAGTAATCAAGCATGTTGTTCTGTCCTTAAGGACGGCCTTCACAACATGAAGCAGGCACGTCGGTAAATCCGAAAACGGTATCGCCACCGGCCACAAAAGTAGCCGGCGGCGATCCCCCGTTTTCCAGATTAGTCCAACTTCCTTCGCTTGCTGGTCAGGGCTGCACGGACTCCACATGGCTGCTCTGCACCGCCTCGCTGACGGGGCGTGCAACCGGCTCGTCGGCCGGGCTCACCGGCCGCGCCGCTTCGCCGCGTTCGCGCAGCAGGAAATAGGACAGCGCCGGGATCAGGATCAGGGCACCGATCATGTTCCAGACGAACATGAAGGTGAGCAGGATGCCCATGTCGGCCTGGAACTTGATGGGCGACCAGGCCCAGCACACCACGCCGGCGGCCAGGGTGATGCCCACCAGACCGACGACCCGTCCAGTGAACGACACCGCCTTCTTGTACGCCTCCGACAGCGAAAGGCCCTGGCGCTGGAACTGCAGCTGCACGCTGAGCAGGTACAACGCGTAGTCGACGCCGATGCCGACGCCGAGGGCGATCACCGGCAGAGTGGCCACCTTCACGCCAATGCCCATCACCACCATCAGCGCCTCGCAGAGCACGGAAGTGAGCACCAGCGGCAGCAAGGCCACCAGGGTTGCACGCCAGCTACGGAAGGTGATCAGGCAGAACAGCGTCACCGCCAGGTAGACATAGAACAGCATGGTGCGGTTGGCTTCGCGCACGACGATGTTGGTCGCCGCCTCGATGCCCGCGCTTCCGGCTGCCAGCAGGAACTGGCGATCCTCGCTGCTGTTCTCGGCGGCGAAGCGATCGGCGATCGCCACGACTTCGTCGAGGGTCTGCGCCTTGTGGTCCTTGAGGAAGGCGATAACCGGCATCAGCGAGCAGTCGGTATTGAACAGCTCGGGGGTGTTCACCGAGGCCTGCTGGGCGGCGTAGTTCAGCACGTCCTGGTTGCGTTGCAGGCTGAGGAACTTGGGGTTGCCCTCATAGGTGCCGGCGGTGATCTGCCGTACCGCGTTGGCCAGGGATGCCGTGGCCTGGACGTTCGGATGCTGCTGCAGAGCCCAGGCCAGGCGGTCGGCCTGGATCAGCGTCTGGTAGTTCAGGCAGCCCTCGGCCGGCGTTTTCACCATCACCGCGAACAGGTCGCTGGACAGCGCGTAGTGGCTGGTGATGTAGGCGTTGTCACGGTTGTAGCGCGATTCCGGGCGCAGTTCCGGTGCGCCGGCATCCAGGTCGCCGATCTGCAGGTTCATGCTGACCATGAAGCCCGCCACACCCAGCACCGAGGCCAGGGCGACGGTGGTCAGGGCCCAGCGCTTCTCGGTGAAACGGTCGAGGAAGTCCCAGACATGACCGAAGCCCTTGTGCGCGGCGGCGTTGTTGTCGATGCGCAAGGCACGCTCGGCGGCCTTCTTGCCGACGCCCACGTAGGACAGCGCCACCGGCATCATCAGCAAGGTGGTCAGGATCAGTACGGCGACGCCGATGCTCGCGGTGATGGCCAGGTCCTGGATCACCGGAATGTCGATCAGCATCAGTACGGCAAAGCCCACGGCATCCGCCAGCAGCGCGGTGACCCCGGCGAGGAACAGCCGGCGGAAGGTGTAGCGTGCCGCCACCAGGCGATGGGTGCCCAGGGCGATGTCCTGCATGATGCCGTTCATCTTCTGTGCCGCGTGGGACACGCCAATGGCGAAGATCAGGAAGGGCACCAGAATGGAATACGGGTCCAGCGCGTAGCCGAGCCAGGCAACGATCCCCAGCTGCCAGACCACCGCCAGCAGTGAGCAGACGATCACCAGCAGGCTGCTGCGCAGGCAGCGGGTATAGGCCAGGATGATGAAGAAGGTGGTCACCACCGCCAGGCCGAAGAAGGCCATGACCCGCATCAGACCGTCGATCAGATCGCCCACGAGCTTGGCGAAGCCAATCACGCGGATCTTGATCGCGCCCTGCCCTTCTTCACCTGAAGCTTGCGCCTTGCGGTCGCCTCCGTATTCGAAGTGCAGGCGCAGCTTTTCTTCCAGATTGCGCGAGAACTGGTGATAGTCCACGCCCTGGCTGCCGGCGGTGGCCTGGTCCAGCAACGGCACCACCAGCATGGTGGACTTGAAGTCATTGGCCACCAGGCTGCCGACGATGCCGGCGCGGGCGATGTTCTGCCGCAGTTGCTCGATGCTGGCGGGCGAGCCGTCATAGCCATCGGGCATGACCGGGCCACCCTGGAAGCCTTCCTCGGTCACTTCGGTCCAGCGTACGCCGGGGGCCCAGAGGGATTTCATCCAGGCGCGGTCGACGCCTGCGGTGAGGAATAGCTCGTCATGCACCTTTTTCAGCGCATCGAGGTAGGCCGGATCGAAGATGTCGCCCTTGGGGTTCTCCACCACGATGCGCACACTGTTACCCAGCCCGCGCAGGGCCTTGCGGTTCTCCAGGAAGTTCTGGATGTAGGGATGCCCCTGCGGAATCATCTTCTCGAAGCTGGGCTTGAGTTCCAGCCGTGTGAAGGCCATGTAGCCCAGCAGCACCGTCACCAGCAGGATGCCGATCACGAACGGCAGACGGTTGTTGAACACCATGCGTTCCAGCAGGTTGCCGCTGCGTGGATTGAAGTCTTTCAGATCCCGGATAACCGGCATCGGCTCTTGTTTCATGCCACCCATGTGGGTATGCCTCGCTTTTATTCTTGTTTTCCAGAAACCACGGGGCGCTGGCTGATGCCTCGCGCGCCCACCAGCAGCAGGCCGTTGTCGCTCGACACCAGGGCGCCGTAGACAGGTACGGGCTGGCCGATGTCCAGCGGCTGGAAGTTGGCGCCCTGATCACTGCTCACCAGGGCCTGGCCAGTCTGGCCGAACAGGTAGAGCGTGCCCTGGGCATCGAGCGTGGACGCGGTGATGCTGCTGTTCAGCCCGGTCTTCACCGCTGTCCAGCTGGCGCCAGCATCGGTGCTGCGATAAGCGTGGCCGCGCAGGCCGTACGCCAGCACCATGCCGGGCTGGGCGCTGATACCGAAGAAGCTGCCCTGATAGGGCGACTCCAGTGCCTGGAAGCGCTCACCGCCGCCGTCGAGGCGCAGCAGCAAACCTTGCTCCCCGGCAATGTAGAGATGCTCGCCGTCGCTGGAGATGGCGTTGAGGTGGTAGCCGGACGGGTTGTCGGTACGGTCGGTCCAGGGCTCCCAGCTCTGCCCGCCATCGCGGGTGCGGAAGATCAGATTGAAGGCACCCACGACGAAACCGTTGCGTTCATCGCTGAACCAGAGGTCTAGGAACGGCTTGTCGGCGCCTTCGGTCTCGATGCGTTTGCCTTCATCCAGCCATTGCCCGGCATCGGGACGGGCGCTGTAGTAGTCCTGCATGAGCCGACCGAGCTGGCGGCCATCGAGCTGCTTTTCCCAGCTGGCGCCGCCATCAGTGCTGTGCAGCACAACGCCGTCATGGCCTACGGCCCAGCCTTGCTTGTCGGTGGGGAATTGCACGGCATTCAGGTCAGAGCTGACCGGCACGCTTGCCTGGTGCCAGCTTTGGCCCTGGTCATCGGAGTAAAGAATGTGGCCGCGCTGGCCGACCGCGACGAGGCGCTGGCCAGCCTGCGCCATGTCGAGCAAGGGGCTGCGAATCGCCAGCTCACTGTGTTGCGCCGGCAGGTCGAGCACATCGACCAGGGACGCGGCTTGGGCATTACCCGCCACGAGGGCCATGCCCAGAGCGATGAACTTGAAAGAAAACATCGGGACGTCCTCTGAAAAAGAAAGCGGTTGCCGCTCCCCCACACTCAAAGGGAGCGGCAACCAACCTGGCTTAGCGAATGCCGGCGCCAGCCAGGGACTCGGCTGCCCACTGAGCCTTGGTCAGCGGGTCGATATAACGGATGCCGCCGTACGGGCCAACGATGCCGTTGATGTTGTAGGAGTTACCCACCAGGTCGTAGATCACGAACGGGGTGGTGTCCGGTACCTGCTTGTCGTAGCTCTGGCTGAGGAAAGCGAAGGAGCCACGGTAGATCTGCCCACGAGCGTCGTACTGGTCGGAAGCCAGAGCGACCCAGCTGTCCTCATCCAGGTAGAAGCGGCGTTTGGCGTAGATGTGGCGAGCGCCCTCTTTCAGAGTGCCCTCGACAACCCAGACGCGGTGCTTCTCCCAGCGCACGTAGTCAGGTGACAGGTGGTTGGGGGTGGTCAGGGCCTTCGGGTCCTGGGCGTAGGTCAGCTTGTAGGTGTTGTAGGGAACGATGAGTTCCTGTTTGCCCACCAGTTTCCAGTCATAGCGGTCCAGTGCACCGTTGAAGACGAACACGTCGTCGTAGGTGCCGGCACCTGCGGTACCCGGGTTCGGGGTGTCGTAGGCGAGGCTCGGCGCGAGCTTCACGCGGCGCTGGCCGGGCAGGTACTGCCAGGCGCGGCGCGGCTGCTCGACGGCGTTGGCGGCGTCCTTGAGCATGATCGCCTCGCCGGCGCGGCGGGCCGGACCCGAGTAGTACAGCTTCATCTGGTAATACACGTCGGTATTGGCGATGGGCTTGTTCAGGTCCTGGTAGATCGGATAGTTGATGAAGGCCTGGCCGGTGGTGGCCAGGGTAGCCACGCCCGCGGCGTCAACGTTCCAGGAGTCGTACTTGGAGTTGATGGTCACACCCTGGTAACGCAGCAGGTGGTTCCACATGGCTTCGGCGCCCGACTGCGGGATCGGGAACGGCACGCCCGGCAGCACGTTTTCCAGAGCCAGGCCGCCATTGGCGGTCTTGGCGCCGGTGGCGTTCTTCACGGCGTTGTCCAGCACCGGCTGCGGCATGGCCACGGTTCGGTGAGTCGGGTAGACATCAACGCGGAAGCCTGGATAGCGCTTGGCCAGCTCAACGGTGGTAGCGCTGAGCAGATTCTTGTACTGGTCGACGTTCTTGCCATCGATCACCATCGCCGGCTTCTCGCTGGCGAAAGGATCGGGGCGCATGCTGTCGCCGGACTTGAAACCCGCCGGAGCGGTGGTCAGGCCACCGTCGTAGGCCGGGATCGAGCCATCGGCGCTAGCCGCTTTCTCGGCCCCTACCAGGGTCAGGTTGTTGCCCAGCTTGGCGGCCTCATCAGGCGACACGGCGGCATGGACGGAACCAGCGAAGGCCACCGCGAGGGAAGCCGCCATCAGAGTTTTCACGAATCTCATCTCGTTGTTCTCCTGCTCTTTTGTTTGAGCTATGCGGAATGTCAGAAGGTGGTCTTCAAGGTCAGATACACCGCGCCACGGTCTTCCGTGGTAGCCCCGCCGCCGGAGAAGGAGGAGTAACCCCCGGCAAAGCAGGTGTAGCGCTGCGTGGCGTCCAATGCGTTAGGTGTCGAGCCGTCGGTGGCTCCGTTGTTGCACTTCTCGGCATCGCCGAAAGAGTCCACGTACTTCAGGTCCACGAAGTACTGGTTGTAGATGGCCGCACCGATACCCACGGAGTAGTTGCCGGTGTCTTCGGCGCCGCCGCCCTGTACCGGCGAAACGCCGTCCAGGCCAACGTTGACGGACATCGGGGCGGAGAGGTCCACGCCCGGGAATACCTGGTACCAGGTGGGCGTGAAGTTGACCGCGACGCCCCAGTTGTCGCGGGTCGGCTGATCGATGCCGTGGTAGGTCGACTTGCCCTTGTAGAGCGCCTCGTTCTTGCTATCGAGCTTCAGCAGGTTGCTGTAGTAGAGCTCGCCCAGCAGGCTGGCCGCATCGAACAGTGGCGTGTCGCCGATGGTCATCAGGCCGTTCAGGGTCCAGTGCAGGGTGTCGCCGGTGGCGCTCATGCTGTCGCCGCTGCTCGGAATATCGGTGACCACGCCGGAACCCGGAATACGCGCCGGCAGCAAGCCGAGGCCCGCAGCCAGGCCGCCAGGGCCGGTGGCGCTGGTGATGGCCGGGATGCTCGCCAACGGCATGTTGTGGCGGACGTTCAGGTCGCTGGCGACGCTGACGCCGCCGAATTCCTTGGACAGGCTCAGGCCGAAGATGTCGATGTCGTCGCCGTAGGCCAGCTTGTAGTTGGTGGTGCTGATGGAGTTCTGCACGTTGGCGATGGGGCCAGCTGCACCGCGTGCGGTCAGGCCGGTGCCATCGAGCACGGCTTGCGGCAGGATTTCCGAAGTCTGGCGGTAATAGGCGCCAACGGTGCCATCCAGCCATTCCGGCGACCACTTGAGCATCAGGCCCCAGTCACCGCGCTTATCCGGAGTAATGTCGTGGCCACGGCGAATGTTGGTCAGGGTGCCGTTCGGCCCCGCGAGGCCCGGACCGCCGGTGTGGCCAAGGATGAAGGACTGCGCGCCGAAGCCCACAACGTCCGAGCTGCCGTAGTAGGTGCCGGCCTCAGGCAGGCGTGCAGCGTCCCAGTCGAGGAAGTACTGTGCGGCAACGGTCAGCTCAGGGTTGATGGTGAAGGAAGCGGAAACCTGGTTGCGCGGAACGAACAGTTCCTTGGCCTCGGTACCCGGTGCCGCAGCGAGTTTGGCCAGGTCCAGGCCGGACTGACCGTAGCTGATGGCATGCACGGGGTTGAGGATGGTTTCGCCCCAGTACACGTTGTGCTGGCCGGCCTTGATGCTGAACATCGACTCTTCGCCAATTTCGGTGCTGTAGAACACGAAGGCGTCGAGGATTTCACCGGACGGGCCGCTGTAATAGCGCTGGGCGTAGTTGGAAAGGTGCGGGCTGCCCAGCACCGCATTGTTGGTGCCGGGCTGGCCGGCAATGCGGGAGAAGTCCTCGTTGCCGTTGACGAACGGGTTCGAGTTGGAGCCGGTGTTGTCGTAGGCCTTGTCGTACCAGCTGGCAGCACTGACGCGGAAGCCCTTGTTGCCCTGGTGGATCACGTCCAGCTCGGTCAACAGGTCGATACGATTGGTGATGTTGGTGCCAGAACGACGGAAGTTGTAGTCACCGTCGTTGTTGTTCGGCGTAGCCAGCATGCGCTTGTCGGCACTCTCGGTGCGAACACCGTAGTTGTACTTCACGGTGTTGTCGAAGCGAACCGACCAGTCCGGGTTACCGGTGTCAACTTCCATGGCCTGTATCGCTGCTGGCGCGCCGATCCCGGCCGCAATGGCCGAGGCGAGCAGGCACCTGCGCAGGTTCAGGTTTTGATTGTTCTTGTCTTTCATGCGTTGGCTCCGCTTTTTGTTGTATTGGCTACCGCAACCCTTTCCTTGCTCCCTGCCTGGTTTGCGCGCAGCCGGTTGCATGGCCGCGCGCCACTTACGCCGGACTCCCCGGCCAATTGAGTTGGAATCTTTGGATCAGCGATCCAGTATCCGGATCAGGTCATGGGCGTCCGGCCATTCGCCGTAGCCCGAGGCCGGATTGAGATGACCGACCTTGCCCAGCTCGACCAGGCTGCTTTCCCAGTCGTAGGCCAAGGCGCGAACCGCGTCCAGGCTGGCCAGGTGATCGTCGTCACTGGCACAGACAAGGCTGGGGAACGGCAGCGGCTGACGCGGCAGCGGGGTCCAGCCATTGGCCTGAAGGGATTCGGGGCTCGGGTAGTTCGCCGGCCAGGTAGCGTCCAGGTCCGGAGGCGTGGCCAGCAGCGCACCTTTGATCGGTCGGCTGTAACGTGCCGCCCAGTGCGCCACCATCAATACGCCGGCGCTGTGGGCAACGAGGATCACGGGGCCGTCGATCTGTTCCAACTCGCGCTGAATGGCGTCCACACGGGCCGCGCAGCTGAGCTTGTCCTCTTCCAGCGGTGGAACGCTGCGGACTTTGGGCAGTTGCTCGGCCAGCAGGGTCTGCCAGTGCTCGGGCACATGATCCCGCAGGCCGGGGACGATAAGGATGGTTGCGTTGTCGTTGTTGTTCACGTCATCACCCTGTGCCGCAATCGCGGCTGGAGGAACTTGGTGATGCAAACAGTAGAGGTGCCAGGGGGGAGTCGCTTCTCATAGGGCGTCAGGCTCTTCGCATTTCATGACAGCCCCACCCTGCTCCCATTTCCAGCCCGCCGGGCGGCCATGCCCGCCGTCCGTGGCATGGGCCAAATTCCAGGGATTGGCTTTACTTTCATCTGGCCGGAACGAGGAAAAATGCCGGCGTTGTCATGAAAGACAAATTCAAAGACTATCCGCGACGACAGACTCACTTCGCTTTATCTGACAAAAACAATCGGCGCATGCCTACAGGCACATTCCGGTACAACGACAGCGTGGCGATCGACATGACCCCAATGGTTCGCGCGGCGGCCCTCACCAACTACATGGAAGTGGCCCATCACCTCGGTCTCAACCCACAACAGATGCTTCGCCAGGCGGGACTCAGCCAGGCACTGATAGAAAACCCCGACCAACGCCTGCCCACCTCGGCGGCTGCCAGCTTGCTGGAAGATTCCGCCCGCGCCAGCGGATGCCTCACCTTCGGCTTACGCATGGCCGAATCCCGCCAGCTTTCGGACTTCGGCGTCATCAGCCTCCTGCTTTCCCACCAGCCGACCCTGCGTGATGCCCTCGAAACCATCGTCCAGTACCGCCACCTGCTAAATGAGTCACTGGCGCTGTTCGTGGACGAAGTGGGCAAGACAGTGGTACTGCGGGAAGAGATCATCACCGACCCGCCGGTCCCCATCCGCCAGGGCATGGAGCTGGCCATCGGTGTGCTGTTCCGCATGTGCAGCGCCCTGCTCGGCTCGGGTTGGCGGCCAATGGCAGTGAACTTCAGCCATGACGCACCGCCGGACCTGCAACTGCATCGGCGGGTGTTCGGCTGCAAGCTGGAGTTCGGCAGCGAGTTCAACGGCATCGTTTGCCAGGCCGCCGACCTGGACAAGGCCAACCCCCTGGCTGACCCGGCCATGGCCCGTCACGCGCTGCGCCTGGTGGAGACCCTGCCCGGCGCCGCCCAGCAATCGACACTGAACGACGTGCGCAAGGCCATCTACCTGTTGCTGCCCATGGGCCGCGCCACCATCGAGCAGATCGCCCAGTCGCTGGGGATGAACGTGCGCACACTTCAGCGACGCCTGGAGGACAGCCAAGTGACCTTCTCCGACCTGATCAGCGAGGTGCGCCGCGACCTGGTGCTGCGCTACATGGAGAATCCGCGCTATTCCCTGTCCCGCATCGCCGACCTGCTCGGCTATTCGGTGCCCAGTTCCTTCACCCGCTGGTTCACCACGCAGTTCGGCATGGCACCGGCAGCATGGCGCCGTGAGCATCAGGTGAAGGCGGAGGAATGAGCGGCGCTGTCCGGGGCATTCGATGGTGGATGTGAAGAGCGACCCTACGAAACCATGAACGCCGGGTTCTCAAGGGTGGATCACGCTTCACCGATCCACCATTTGGGTTCGCTGACGGCACGAATGTTGGGCTTCGCTGCGCTCTGACCAACCTACGGGAGACCACCGTAGGATGGGTTGAGCCTGCGATACCCATCAGCCCTTTCCGCATGGGTATCGCTCCGCTCAACCCATCCTACGAACTACGACAGCGCTTCGCGAGCAGAGCTCGCGCCTACGCCACCTGTCCCGCCCGCAATGTCGTAGCGTGGATCACGCTTCTCAACCGTCCAAAGAAAAAAAGGGGTAAATGCCTCCCTGTATTCACCCCGTCACGCCAAAAAAAACCGCGCTACGAAGCCCTTCCCTATAGGCTTCGGCGCGGCAAATGCCCGCTGTCGCAGGCGTCGATGACCCCCTTACGGGAGCAGGAGTAAGTCTTTAGAACCCCCAATGCAGCATCGCCAGCACCAGGGCGGCGAGGAAGGCGGTCTCCCCCACCATCAACAAGATCGGCTTGATACCCACGGAAGCGAGGTCCTTGAGTTGGGTTTTCATGCCCAGGGCACTGATGGCGATCACCAGGCACCAGCGCGACAGCTCGTTACCGGCCTCTTGCACCACTGGCGGAATCACGCCCGTGCTGTTGATCGCAGCCAGGATCACGAAGCCGACTGCGAACCAGGGCAGCAGCGGCGGACGCTTGCTGCCCGGCTCGGCACCGCGCATGCGGGTGATCATCGCCGCGCAGACGATCACCGGCAGCAGCATGGCGACCCGCATCAGCTTGACCACCGTGGCGCTGTCGCCGGTCTCGTGCCCCATGCTGTAGCCAGCGCCCACCACCTGGGCCACGTCGTGAATGGTGCCGCCGATGAAGAACCCGGCATGCAACGGAGACAGCCCAAGGGCCTCGGCGATCATCGGGTAGAGGATCATCGCCAGGGTGGACAATGCCGACACACCGATCACGGTGAACAGGGTCGCGCGTTCCTTCTGCGGATGGCTGGGCAGCGCCGCCGCCAGGGCCAGCGCCGCCGAGGCACCGCAGATGGCGGTGGCGCCACCGGTGAGCAGGCCGAACAGGCTGTTGAAGCCAAGCAGACGCGCCACTGCGACTGACACGAGGATGGTAACCACCACCAGTGCCACCACCATGGCGACTGGCTGCCAGCCGAGCGACGCGATCTGTTCCAGGGTGATGCGAATGCCCAACAGTGCCACGCCGACCCGCAGTACTTCGCGGGCGGTGAACTCGATGCCGGGCTTGCATGCGCCGTCGGCCGCCAGGAAGTTCACCGCGAGGCCCAGCAGGAGGGCGAAGAGCATCACCGGAGCACCGTAGTGCTCGGAAAGGAAGGTGGCCGCCGCGGCGACCACGGCGCTGACGATCACGCCGGGCATGAGTATCCGGGTGCGCGATCCCAGCGAGGTTATTGCTGTTGCAGACATACGATTGATTCCTGCGGACGCGGCCGCGATAGATCGATGAAACAACGGCCCTGCTGCAGCTCCACCGCATAGGTGGCGACACCGAAGCCGCTCACGCCAGGGACGCATCCGCTGGCCAGGTCAAAGCGCAGGCCGTGGGCTGGGCAACGCAACAGTCGCCCCTCCAGCTTGCCGCCGAACAAGGAGGCGCCGTTGTGCGGGCAACCTTCGTCGATGGCGTAGATCTCACCGCCCTGGTTGAACAGCACCAGCGACTTGCCGTCATGTCGAAACAGGCTGCGACCGCCTTCCGGCGGCAGCTTGTCCGCTGGCACCTCTACCCGCGCGGTCATGGCAGGCATGCCTCCGTCGCTTCGCGCCGCTCCAGCGCGTGCTGCAACTGGGCCACCATCAGCCACGACGGCTGGGCACCGGCCAGGGACGGCCGGTTGTCGATCACGAACGAAGGAACGGCCTGGTTCGCGGGAACCGCATCGCGTCCTACATAGGGTCGGCCATCGTCGAACAGCGCCTCCTCCAGGTTTCGCGGATCGAAGCCGCACTGCCTGGCCACCCGCAGCAGCAGCTCGCTGCTGCCCAGGTCCTCGCCACGCTGGAAGTAGCTGGCGAACAGCCGTTCGAGCAGGGCGTCGA
The DNA here is from genome assembly GCF_029871275.1 of Pseudomonas sp. BN414. Classification (NCBI taxonomy): domain Bacteria; kingdom Pseudomonadati; phylum Pseudomonadota; class Gammaproteobacteria; order Pseudomonadales; family Pseudomonadaceae; genus Pseudomonas; species Pseudomonas sp. BN414. The sequence goes on along the minus strand of NZ_SSOL01000040.1, from coordinate 183,862 downwards.
CCTGACGCGCGCTGCCCTGCTCCGTGGCCAGCGCCAGCAGGCGGTGCGCGTTGGCGGTGTTGGGCATGGTCACGATGCGTCGCAGGTCCACATCCACGTCGGCGTGATAGGCGGCTTCACTCACCTGCTCCTGGCGCGCCCGCACCATCGCCTCGCTGCCGAGGCGTTGCAGGTAGAACTCCATGAAGGGCACACCTTGCGCCGGCAGGTCGGGCAGCAGTTGCACACCCTTCCAGCGGAGTTCCACGGAGACATCCGGCCGCAGCTTGGCCAGGTTGCCCAGCGCCTTCTCGAGGTTGCGTTTGCCGATCAGGCACCAGGGACAAATGAAGTCGAAAGACATTTCGACCAACAGCGGTTTCATGCACGTTCCTCGCTCGCCATCAGCGGCGCGAGCTTCTGGATGTCCTTCTGGTAGTGGCGCTTGCCGTACCAGAACACCAGGGCAGCAGCGACGCTGATGAGCGGAATCAACTGAAAGGCGCGATCCAGGCCGAAATGGTCAGCCAGTACGCCGGTTACATAAGGCCCCGGGGCCAGGCCCAGCAGGTTGTTCGCCAGTGTCAGGGTGGCGAAGGCCGTGCCGTGGATCGAGTAGTGGGTCAGGTTGGCAACCATCGCGCCGGCTGGGCCGGAGGTGCCGGTCGCCACCAGCATGGCCAGGGCGATGACCACCAGTTGCGCGACACCGGGCGCCATCTGGAAAGCCACCGACAGCAGCACGCAGCTGATCAGGCAGTAGGCAATGGCCAGGGCGATCTTGCGGTCTGGGGCATTGCGGCACAGGCGGTCGCTGAGGATGCCGCAGACGATCATGCCGGCACCGCCGGTGAGCACGATGATGGCCGCGACAGCGCCGGCCTGATCGGTGCCCATGTGGTAGTAGCGATTCAGGTAGCTGGGGAACCAGACCATCACCGCAGCACCGACGAACAGCTGCAGGCCGCTGCCGACATAGGCGCAGATCACCGAGCGGCTGGCGAACAGGGTTTTCAGCGGGCGACGGCAGGGGAACTCGTTGTTCGCGCTCGGCGCCGGCAGCGGACTACCGATGCGCGACTGCTTGACCACCATCGGATAGACCAACGCCAGCACCAGGCCGAACATCGCCATGCCGGCGAAGGACCAGCGCCAGCCCAGGTGTTGCGCCAGGACTCCGCCCAGGGCCATGCCCAGTACCGAGCCGAACATGCCGCCGGCCATGAAGGCGCCCGTGACGGTGGCGCGCATCTCGCGGGGGAACACCGACAGCACCACGGCGATACCGACGCTGCCATAGGCCGCCTCGCCCACACCCACCAGGAAGCGCGCGATGAACATGTGTTCGTAGTTTTTCGCCAGGCCGCAGCCCAGGGTTGCCAGGCTCCAGAGCATGGCCATCAGTACCAGGCTCTTCACCCGGCCCCAACGGTCGGCCAGTAGCGACAACGGGAAGGTCAAGAGACCCACCATCAGCGCGACGATGCCGCTGAGCAGGCCAAGCTGGGAGTCGGAGAGCGTCCATTCGGACTTCAGCAACGGGAATACGGCGTTGAGCACCTGCCGCGACATGTAGTCAGAGATCAGCAGGCCGAACGTCAGGGCGAAGACTACCCAGGCGTAGGTGCGGGGGACGTTCACGGCCGATTGGTCAAAATCGGCGGTGGCAGCGGAATGAAAGGCCATCGCGGTTACCTTGAATCTGTGCGTGTAGTTGTTTTTGTCACGCTAGCTGGCGGTGGCGCGGTTAGCGCCCCGCCGGGTCCGGCCTTGTGGGCCGGCCCTTGTGGCTACGCAGGTCAGGTACGCATGGGAACATGCTTCTGACCCGGCTGGCGGTTCGGCGCCATGCCGTTCATGCGCAGGGTCTCTTCCACGTCCTTGTACTCGACGCCGATCTTGTAGATCTCGCGTGCTTCCTTGCCGGATGCGATTTCGCGGCCCAGTTCGTGGGCGATGCGCACGGTCTGCTGGATCTGCTGCACGGAAGTGAAGCGCTTGCCGTGCTGGTCGATGATGGTGTCTTCGATGCCAACGCGCGGGTGCAGACCCATGGCGAGTGCCATGGTGTTGAACGGCAGGACGTTCTTCAGCAGCGACTCGGCGGTGAGGGTGCCACCGTTCGGCGCGCGATGAATGAAGTTGAAGAAGTTGAACGGGTTGGGGCCGTCGAAACCGCCGCCGATGCCGATCCAGGTCAGGTTCAGCGGGCCCTTGTAGACGCCCTTGCGCACCAGGCGCTCCAGGGTTTCCAGGGCATGCATGCCGGTGAGCTGGAAGTGCGGCTGGATGCCGTTGGCCATCAGGCGCTTGAGGTGTTCCTCGACCCAGGCCGGGCCGGCCGGCACGGTCATCTCACTGTAGGCGGCCTGGTAGACCGGGTTTTCCAGGGAGGTGCCCTTCAGGTACTCCGGATAGAGGAGTTCCATGATGTTCATCTGGGTGGTGTTGATGGCCACAGTGACCTGGTCCGGCTTCGGAGTCAGCTCGGCCAGCATGTGGCGGGTATCGTCGGACAGCCACTTGGCTGCTTCGCCCTCGCCCTCGGGAGCGAAGGAAATGGAACCGCCCACCTGGATGATCATGTCCGGTACGGCTTCGCGCACGCCGGCGATCAGTTCGTTGAACTTGGACAGGCGCTTGGAGCCGGTGCCGTCGAGTTCACGCACGTGCAGGTGCAGCACGGTCGCGCCCGCCTCATAGCAATCAACGGCTTTCTGGACCTGCTCGTCCATGGTCACCGGGATGTCTTCCGGGAAGTCTGCCGGCATCCACTCGGGGCCGTAGGGCGCCACGGTGATGACCACTTTTTCCATGTTTTCCGGGTGCAGGGAATCGTCGAAGAATTGCATGCTGGATGTCCTCGGTAAGTTCTTGTTCAGGGGGTCCCGGCCGAACTGCCTCGGCCGGGTGGATCGATCGTTAGAAAGTCTTGTCGCCGATGATTCCGGCGCGTTCCATCTTGCGAACGCAGGGCGGGTAATCCATCACGGCGTAATGCTGGGTGGAGCGGTTGTCCCAGATCGCCACGCTGTTCTTCTTCCAGCGCCAGCGCACCTGGTATTCCGGGATGTAGGCCTGGCTGACCAGGTAGCGCAGCAGGTCGCTGCCACCCATGCTGTAGTCCTGGCCGTAGCGCACGTGCTCAGGCGTGTGGAAGTTGGTGAAGTGGGTGGCGAAGGCATTGACGAACAGCACCTTCTCGCCGGTTTCCGGGTGGATGCGCACCACCGGGTGTTCGGCGTCCGGGTACATGGCCTTGAGCGCCAGGCGCTTCTCGACGGGCATGGCCGCACCGAAGCTCGCTTCGATGCTGTGGCGGGCACGCAGCCCCTCGATGCGCTGCTTCACGTCTTCAGGCAGCTTCTCGTAGGCCAGCGCCATGTTCGCCCACATGGTGTCGCCACCGACCGGCGGGCACTCCACGCAGCGCAGTACGCAGCCCATGGGCGGCGCATCGCGCCAGGTGGCATCGGTGTGCCAGGCATTCTCGTAGCGGTCGTTGGGCTGGTCAGGATCCTTGTAGATACGGACCAGACCAGGATGCTCCGGATCGCTACCGGCCACCGGGTGGTCTTCCAGCTCGCCGAAGCGGCGGGCGAACGCCACGTGCTCGGCACGGCTGATGTCCTGGTCGCGCAGGAACAGCACCTTGTGCTTGAGCAGGTGCGCCTTGATCTCGGCGAACAGGCCGTCATCACGAGAAGCGTCGCCCAGGTTCACACCGCTGATTTCGGCGCCGATGGCGCACGTGAGTTGCTCGACTTTCATGGCCAGCGACCTCAGATGACGAAGATGGACGAACCGGTGGTCTTGCGCGATTCCAGGTCACGATGGGCCTGGACCGCATCTTCCAGCGCGTAGTGCTGGTTGATATCAATCTTGATGCGACCGCTGCCAACATGGTCGAACAGCTCACCGACCAGCTCGGCCTTCTCCGCTGGATCGGCGATGTAGTCGGCCAGGGCCGGACGAGTGATGAACAGCGAGCCTTTCATGGCCAGTAGCACCGGATCGAAGGCCGGGACCGGACCCGAAGCGGTGCCGACGCACACCAGCAGGCCGCGACGGCGGAGCGAGTCCAGGGAGGCGTTGAAGGTGTTCTTGCCCACGCTGTCGAAGACGACGTCGACACCGCGACCGCCGGTCAGCTCACGCACGCGCTGGGCGATGTCTTCTTCGCTGTAGTTGATGACGTGGTCGCAGCCGTGGAAGCGCGCCACTTCAGCCTTGGCCTCGGTGGACACGGTGCCGATCACGGTCAGGCCGAGCAGCTTCGCCCACTGCGAGACGATCAGGCCCACACCGCCGGCAGCGGCATGCAGGAGGATGCTGTCGCCTTCCTTGAAGTCGTAAATACGACGCATCAGGTAGGCGGAAGTCAGGCCGCGCATGGTCATGGCCGCGGCGGTTTCGAAGGCGATGGTTTCGGGCAGCTTGATCAGCGGCGCTGCGGACACCAGACGCTCGGTGCTGTAGGCGCCAAGGGTGTTGAGGAAGCCGGTGTAGGTGACGCGGTCACCCAGGGCAACGTTGGTTACGCCCGCACCGACCGCCACCACCACGCCGGCGGCTTCTACGCCGATACCGTTGGGCAGCGGGATGGGATAGGTACCATTGCGGAAGTAGGTGTCGGCGTAATTCAGGCCCACGGCAACGTGGCGAATACGCACCTCACCCGGGCCAGGGTCTGCGACCTCAACCTCTTCATAACGAAGCACTTCCGGTCCCCCGGCTTCATAAAATCGAACTGCCTTGGCCATGCCTTGTCTCCAATCTGGATTCTTGTAATCGGGTCACGGACCCATGGATTGGACTCTAGGCATCCCCCCTCCTGACTGCTTCTCATAGGGCGTCAGCAGCTTCGCATTTCATGACAGGCGTAGCGGCGCAGCGGCAAAGCCTGCGCCGCGCCGAGAAACGCGATGGGGTATTCGATGTTCGACAGGTGGAACGCAGGAAGCAGTGCCGGCCTGGAGCCGGCGCATGGGCAGGCTATTGCGCAGGTATCACGCGGGGTAGTGGCTGGAACTGGATGGGCTGGGTCTTGGTCTGCGTCAGGCTGCCTTCTACTTGCCCGGACAGGTGGATCACCCCGGCCATCACCCCCACGTCGGGGTTACGCATCAGCTCCAGCCATTCTTCGTCGAAGGCCTGGTTGAGGCTCTGGCGCAAGGTCGCCTCGCGATCGGCTCGCCCCTCTTCATGGAGCATGGCGCTGACGCCGGTGAAGCCGAGGGACAGTATCGGGCCCGCGACGCGCCCCATGAAACTGGTGGCGATACTGGCGGCACCGCTGGTCGCCAGTTCCGATTCCAGTTGCTCGCTGGTGTCGCGGGTAATGCGCGACAGACCGTCATCGGTGGTCCATGCCCCGGCGCCGTTCGGCGCATTGCGAATCTGGCCCATGAGTGAGGCATAGGCTGGCAGTTTCTCCAGCGGGTCGGCCTTGAGTACCTGGTAGAGCGACGCACGCTGGCCAGGTGGCGCCAACTCGATTGCCGGAATCTTCTGCAGATGCTGGGCGAACTGGTCGCCGGGTACGCCAAAGCGCTGTGGAATCACCTGCAGGCGCTCATCCAGCTGCTGGATATAGGTTCGCGTGGTCTGCTCCATGATGTCGTCCGGATCGATCTCGCGGGCAACCGGCTGCAGCACCTGCTCGTCGTATTCCTCCTGCAGGTAGGCGGCCAGCCGATTCACCGTCTGTTCCCGTTCGCCGTCGGAACTCAGGCGATACCAGCCGACCTTGATGCTCAGCCACTTGCGGGTCCAGAAGCTGGAAAACCAGGGGAGGAATTGGCTATCGGTGCGCTGGTAGATCAGGTCCATCCAGCGATCCATGGAATCCTGGGCGTAACGGCGGGCCTGGCTGGTGGCCGCAAGGGAAGCGGCGGCGATGTCGCGGTCCACCTGGCGCCAGGTGGCTTGGGAGACCACGACCGGAGGCGGTTCTGCCGGTTTCGACGCGCACCCGCCGAGCGTCAACGCAAGGATGACGATCAGCATTGAAAGCAGCGTACCCGGGGTTCCGAAGAGCCTGCCGGGCACCTGTTCCGCCCGAGTTCGAGGGGAAACTTGCGCAGCGCTCATGAGAGTTCGCCCGTCCCGTGGGCCAGTCGGCCCAGGTCCTATGAGTATAGGTATGACCACCCTCCCCCGTGCCTCGTTCGGACGCGTTGCACCACGGAGCAAAAATGCCGCCGCGTGGTCATATTCGTCGCCAGGTCGAGCCTCGCGATGAGCGCGTGGACACTGGCCCACTCCAGTCGTATCGGAATCGAGGTAAAGCAATGAAAACAGGCCCGCTAGTGGGTGTGTTTGTTCTGGTCGCAACCCTTGCCGGCACCATGCAGAGTGCCCAGGCCGACCACAGACGGGACGATGATGACGGCAGGGTCGAGCACTACCGCGATGGCCCTTGTCGGGTGAAGGAAATCACCGACCGCGGCTATTACCGGAAGGTCATCCGCTGCCCGGACGGGCGCGGTAAGAGCTGGCGCCGCGGCGAGTGGCACCGCGACTACCGTGACGGCCCCTGCCGGGTGCGCATCGATGCGTCCCGGGAAGTCTTCGACAAGGAAAAGGTCTGCCGTAGCCGCGACTTCGACCGCGACCACGACCGTTACGACGATTGATGCGATGGTGCGGAGCCCCGCTCCGGGGCTCTCTCCACCTGTCAGCTAGCCAACGAAGAACTCCACGAACCGATCCACGGGCATTGCCTCCAGGGCAGTCTGGTCCTTGCACAGCGCCAGGATCTCCGCGCAACGATGGGGCGCGAAGCGGGTCGCCAGGCTGGTCTTGAATTTCTCCTCCAGCAACGGCATTCCCTCGCTGCGCCGGCGGCGGTGGCCCATGGGGTATTCCACCTCCATCTTCTCGGTGTGCCGGCCGTCCTTGTAGAACACCTGCACGGCGTTGGCGATGGAGCGTTTGTCGGCTTCCAGATACTCACGGCTGTAGCGGGGGTCTTCGACCACTTCCATGCATTCGCGCAGGCGGTCGATGATCGGATGGGATTGATGGAAATCGTCTTCGTAATGCTCGGCCGCCAGATCGCCATAAGCCAGGGCGACCGCCGTCATGTACTGCAGGCAATGGTCCCGGTCGGCGGCGTTGGCCAAGGCGCCCTCCTTGGAAATGATGCGAATGGCCGACTCCTGGGTGGTGATGAGGATGCGGTCGATCTCCGTGATGCGGTTGCGCACCAGGGGGTGCAACCGCACCGCCGCTTCGCAGGCCGTCTGGCCGTGGAATTCGGCGGGATAGCTGACCTTGAACAGGATGTTCTCCATCACGTAGCTGCCGAAGGGCTGGGGCAGGCTGAAGTGGTGCTTTTCCAGCGGTTTGGTCGCCAGGTCCTTGTTGGTGTGGCTATAGGACACGTCGTAGAAGCCCCATTGCGGCGCGCTGAGCACGCCGGGAACGCCCATTTCCCCACGCATGGCGATATCCGCCAGGCGCACGCCCCGACTGGTGGCATCGCCCGCCGCCCAGGACTTGCGCGAGCCGGCATTGGGCGCGTGGCGGTAGGTGCGCAGGGCCTGGCCATCCACCAGGGCGTGGGAGATGGCCGAGAGCATCTGTTCGCGACTGGCGCCCATCAGCCAGGCGCAGACGGCAGTGGATGCGAGCTTGACCAGCACCACATGGTCCAGCCCGACGCGATTGAAGGAATTTTCCAGGGCCATCACGCCTTGTATCTCGTGGGCCTTGACCATGGCTTCCAGCACCAGGCGCATGGTCAAGGGTGGCTCCCCCCTGGCCACGCGCCGCTGCGACAGGTGGTCGGCCACCGCGAGGATGCCGCCCAGGTTATCGGAGGGGTGCGCCCACTCCGCCGCCAGCCAGGTGTCGTTGAAGTCCAGCCAGCGGATCATCGCGCCGAGGTCCCAGGCCGCCTTGACCGGGTCCATCCGGTAGGACGTGCCCGGCACCCGCGCCCCCTGAGGCACCTGGGTGCCTTCCACCAGGGGGCCGAGCAGCTTGGTGCATTCGGGAAAGCGTAATGCCATCAAGGCGCAACCGAGGCTGTCCATCAGGCAATTGCGGGCCGTGCCCAGGGCCTCTGCAGACTCCACCCGATAATCCAGGGCGTAGTCCGCAATGGTCTCGATCACCGGGTCATAGGGTGGCCGCTGGTTCAGGTCGACGTTGCTGCTCATGGCCCTGTCTCCTTGTGGCGATGGCTTCCAGTCTAGGCCCTGACTTGGCAAAGGCTGGCCCCAGCCGATGAAACCCGCCGGGCGACAGGTGGCCAGCGCGACGCGCCACCTTGTGCTGCGCTTAGGGGACAGAGAAATCGGAGGTGCCCATGAACAGCGACCCCAACGTGCGCACACCCGCGCCCAAACCCCAAGGCCCGAGCCAGCCACCGGAACAGGTGCCGGCGGCGGACGTGAAGCGCATCAGCGACAAGGCGCCGAGCAAGGACAAGAAGCCAGACGATTGGGATTGAGGATGGGGAGGGACAAGGTGGTTCTTTTTGTGGGGGCGAATTCATTCGCCAAGGAGGCCGAAGGTCTCCCCAACAATTCGAGGGTGGGCTACCGGTTGGTTTTACCTGTGGGAGCGAAATCATTCGCGATTGAAATCGCCCCCACAAGAGCACAAAGCGCTCGCGTCAGAACCCTACGCTGGCCTGGATGTACCAGGTGCGCGGCTGGCCGACGTAGATGCCCGCGTTGTTGTCGCTGGAACGGGTGAAGTACTGCTTGTCGAAGATGTTCTTCACACCCACGCCCACCTTCAGGTTGGACAACTGCTCGCCGAAGTCGTAGGCACCACGGGCGCTCCAGGTCACGTAGCCGGGGATATCGCCGAACTGGCCGTCAGCGGTCGGTTCGGTGATGTAGTCGCCGGTGAAGTTGCCGTTGGCATCGATACCGGTACCCGGAGCTCGCTGGCCGGACTGGGCGTAGCCGTCGAAGTTGTAGGTCCAGCGATCCGCCTGGTAGCGCAGGCCGACGTTGGCCACATGACGCGAGTAGAACGGCAGGTCGCGGGTCTTGAAGCCCGGAATGTCGCCTTCATAGGTGGCGCGGGTGAAGGTATAGGTGCCGGTCAGGCTCAGTCCGGAGAGCAGTTCGTCCAGATTGTAGTAGCCGGACAGTTCCAGGCCCTGGTGCTTGGTAGCGCCCAGGTTGGTCCAGCCCACATCGTTGCTGATGAATTGCAGCTCGTGGTCGAAGTCGATGTAGAACAGCGTCGCTTCGCCGCCCCAGGTCTGGCTGTTGTAGCGCGTGCCCAGTTCGTAGGTCTTGGCTTTCTCCGGTTCCAGGCCATTAGCCGCGTTGTCGCCCTCCCCGCCCTGGCCGAGCTGGAAGTACTGCAGGCTGCCGAACGAGGTCTCGTAGTTGGCGAACAGCTTCCAGGAATCCGAGAGGTGGTACATCACGGCAAGGGCCGGCAGCGGCTCGTTGTAGTCCTTACTGCGGTTCTTCTCCTGCACCGGCTTGCCGTTGCTGCCGATCACCGGGCGCTCATGCCAGTCGGTGTTGATGCTCTCGAAGCGCACACCCGGGGTGACGGTCCATTGGCCCACGTCGATCTTGTCGTCGATGTAGAAGGCGTTGGCCTCGGTGCCGCCGGTGCGGTCCTGGAACACATGGCCGTCAGCCGATGGGCCGGGAGTCGGCGTCGGGACGTTCTTCACCAGGGCCACACGGCTGCTTTCTTCGTGCATGGCCTCTTTCAGGTAGCGGTAGCCAACGCCCACCTCGTGGGTGCTGTCACCGGCGAAAAAGATGCGCGAAACGCGCGGCTCGATTCCGTAGGTGTAGTAGCTGCGCGGATAGGAATTGAGGAACTTCTGGTCGCGGCTGGCGATGTGGCTGCCCCGAAAGCTGTCGCTGTAATAGGTCAGCACTTCCACCTGGGTGACGTCGTCCACCTGGCGCAGGTATTTCAGCGAGACGTCCTTGCGGCGGCCGCTGAAGTTGTCCCAGTCGCGGTCGGACTGGAAGGGGTTGTCGTCGTACTGCGCCTGGGTGAGGCCGCCCGGCATGTCGGCGGTGGCGTCGTAGTAGTGGAAGTTCAGCGACAGGTCGTCCTGCTCGGTGGGCGCCCAGTGGGTCTTGAGCAAAACGTCGTCAATGTCGTTGTCGTTGTTGCCGTCGCGGTAACCGTCGCCATTCACGCCCGAATAGAGCAGCGCGGCGCCGATGCCGTTGTCAGCGGTGCCGCCGAGAAAGGCATTGTTGAGGTACTTCCAGCCACCATGGGCGGTGTCTTCCATGCTGGTGCCGACTTCACCGGAGAACTTCTCCGGGATGGCGCGGGTGACGAAGTTGATCACGCCACCGACGTTCTGCGGGCCATAACGCACGGAACCGGCGCCACGGACCACGTCGATGCTGTCGAGGTTGCCGATGGAGATCGGCGCCATGGACAGCTGCGGCTGGCCGTAGGGGGCGAAGGCGGCCGGCACGCCGTCGATCAGTACGGTGGAACGGGGCGAAAGACGCGAAGTGAGGCCGCGCACGCCGAAGTTGAGGGCGATGTCGCTGCCCCCGGTGCCGTTGGACTCCTGGACCTGGACGCCGGGCACCGAGCGCAGCGCGTCACGCACGTTCATCGCACCCTTCTCGATCATCGCTTCGCGGCGCACCACGGTACGGGCGCCGGGGTGGTTCTGCACCACAGCGTCTTCGGCAGTGCCCAGCCAGTCACCGACAACGGTGATGCTGGAGGCCGGCAGTTCCATGGCCGACGCGCCCTGCTCTTCGCTGGATACGCGACGCAGGATGGCGGTGCCGTCCGAGAGGTCGAAGGTCAGGCCGCTGCCCTGCAACAAGGTCGCGAGTACTTCTTCCGGCAGCAGGTTGCCATCGACCGCGGGAGCCTGTTTGCCCGCCACCAGGTCAGGGCTGAAGAACAGCTGCAGCGAGGTCTGCTTGCCCAGCTGGCCGAGGGCACCGGCCAGGGACTGCGCCGGAATGTGGACTTCAGTGCGCTCGGCGGCTTCGGCACCGAGGCTGCCGACAGCCAGGGCGATGGCCAGGCTCAGGGGCAGCCAGCGGTGGGTACGAGGAATCTTGCGGGAGGAATCTGGCGACACAGCTTGTTGCGTTACTTCGTTGATCACGTTCGTCCGGTCCTGAAAGAAAGCGCCCTGCACTGCACTGGGCGCAAAGAGTCGGACGAGAAGACGAACGACAGAAAAAAAACCTGAATCTAAAACGGAATTATTTCGCTTGACCCGTCAGGCAGGGTCCTGACCTTGACCGGAAGGATGCGCGGAAGGGCCGTCAGCAAGGCGTTGGTGTCATCGGCGCGGAACACGCTGGAGAAGCGCAGGTTGGCCACTTCCTCCGCAACGCGCAGGGGTTGTTCCCTGTAGCGGGACACTTCCTGAGCCACTTCCACGAGGGGCACGTCGTTGAAGATCAGCTTGCCCTGCCGCCAGGCGGTAATGCTCGCGATATCGATGCGCTGTACCGGACCGACCCCGCCATCGGCCGCCACCCGCACCCCGTCGCCGGCCAGCAGCGGCCGATTTGCGTCACCCCGCTCGCCGGCTACCAGGACGCGGCCCGACTCCACCGCCACGCGCACATCCTCGACATCCCGTCGCACATTGAAACGCGTACCGGTGACGGTGACGCGGCCTGGCCCGGCTTCGACCACGAAGGGGCGGGCCTTGTCCGACTTCACGCTGAACATCGCTTCACCGGCCTCCAGACGCACCAGTCGGCGGTCAGCGCTGTAGATAACGGTGATGCGGGTGCGTCCGTTGAGATCGAGGGTCGAGCCATCGGCCAAAGTCACCTGGCGACGCTCACCCAATTGGGTTGCATAGCTTTCGCCGCGCAATGAGAAGGGATCGAACAGGTAGGTCGCACCACCCGCCAACACCACACTGGCTGCGGCTGCCAGCGCGCCCTGCAGGAAGCGCCGGCGCGAACGCACCGGCAAAGGCAGAACTTCTGCCGTGCACAGCTCCCGCAAGCGTTGCTCGGGGATCAGGTCGACGGCGCGCCACATCTCTTCCAGTAAGCGGTACTCGGATCGGTGCGACGCAGCTGCCGCCAGCCAGGCTTCGAATTCGCGACGCTCGTCGCTGCCCTGCTCGGGGTCGCGGTTGCGACTGAACCACTGGGCGGCTTCGTCGCGCACCTTGCAGTCGGCGTAATCGGCTTGCTTCATCAGGCTGCCATCCAGGTGGCGGGAATCAGGCTGCAGTGGGTGTCCATGGCTCGGGTCTTGATGCCCTTCTGGGTGGTTCCGGTTCATGTGGCGCTCAAATCCAGGCGCTCACGCAGGTGACGAATGGTGCGGATCATATACCGCTCGACCATGTTCTTGGATAACCCCAGGCGCTCGGCGATCTCGGCCTGGCTCAGCCCTTCCAGCTTCTGCCAGACGAACACCTGGCGACAGTTCACCGGTAATTCGGCCAGGGCTTTCTCGATGGAATCCGCCAACTGGACTGCGTGCATAAAGGACTCGGGATCATCCTTCGACTCATCGCCCGAACCTGCGATGTCCATCTCCAGCAAGGCGCGGCGCTCCTCGCGACGGAAATGGTCGACGGCGATATTGCGGGTCGTCTGGTGCAGGTAGGCGCGTGGCTGCTGGACGCTCTCCTGGTCAGCCTCGAGTACCCGGACGAACGCGTCGTGGGCAAAATCTTCGGCGCGATGGCGGCTTCTCAGCCGGCGCGTCCAGGTGCCGATGAGCTCTTCATAATGCTCGAAGAATCCGTGTTCGCGCTTGCGCATCTAGGGAATTGGGAGAAGCCGAAAATCGAAAGTCGCGAATGATAATATCTCTCAAGTGTTACCGCAATTTCCCCTCATCCCCACTGATTGGCCGTCCGACGAAAGCCCCTTTTCAGGTCATATGGAGACTTGGCATCTTTTTTCGGTATCTTCTCCGACCGTCGCCAACCGTTCTCCAGAAAGAGCCTGTTCCATGAGCCGTACTGCAATCCGGGCCGCCGTCTTCTGCCTTGCCACCCTCTGCTCGGCCGCCACCTTCGCCAAGGTGGAAGTCCAGCCCGTCCAGAACACCAAGGCGGGCCGGATACTCGCCGTGCAGGTCTCCGAGGACATCGCCCCCGGCGACTACGAAGCGCTGATGAAGGGCCTGCGCGCCAACCCCGGCAAGTTCGACCGCAAGCTCGCGCTGCTGGACAACATCGGTGGCAGCGTCACCGAAGCCATCCGCATGGGCCGGCTGCTGCGGGAAACCGGCTTCGACGTGATGGTCCCCACCAATGGCGTGTGCCAGGGCAGCTGCGTCTACCTCCTGGCTGCCGGCCGCACCAAGACCGTACGCGGCTACGTGGGCCTGCACCGCCCCTACTTCCCCCACGGTGACTCCGCCCTCGCCGCCTCCACCGGCATCGGCTACAGCCCGACCGCGTACCTCAAGGACATGAACGTCCCCCTCAGCCTGCTGGACACCATGAACAGCATCGAGCCGACGCAGATGCGCGTGCTGACGAAGGATGAGCTGGCGATGTATCGGTTGAACTGAGGCGGACCAATCCGCCGGGCGCTGCGTTCTACCGGCGCACATGAAAGTCAGCGAGTTATTCCATCCACCAGCACGGCGGTGAGGAACATCCCCAGGCCGAACACGCTGTGGTTGGCCAGGCTGCGCATGCAGTTCTTCAACGGCGTCGGCGTCTTGTTGGCGAAGAACCCCGCCCCCATGGCGGGCTGCATGACCAACAGCGGCGCGGCTACGGTTCCGATCCCCACCAGCACGGCGGGCAGCAAGGTCGGATTGGTCGCCCATTCGATGCCGGCCAACCTCACCAGCAAGGTCGCGAAGGCAATACCGATGGCGTAATGGGTGAGCCATCCAAGGGCCAACTCGCCCGGAATCGGTTCTGCCCTGGCGATGGCGTCGTGAGCGATGCGCCCCTGCAGCAAGTGCCCTACCCAGCGACCAATGAAGGCGAAGTTGAGCGTCGGAACGCCCAGGCGTTTGAGGAAAATCAGCCAGATATCCATGACGGCGGTGGCGCCGATGCCAATGCTGATCACCTTGATGATGTCGTTCATGTGAGCCCCTTGCGCGTTGACGGTGGTGGGTGTCAGGGCCACTCTAGAAGTTGAAGTCAACTTCAAGTCAAGGGACTACAAATGGACATCGCCGAGGTCGCTCGACGCACGGGGCTCCCCTCCTCCACGCTGCGCTACTACGAGAAGAAAGGATTGATCACGTCCCTCAGCCAGCAAGGGACCCGACGCTGGTTCGCGCCCGGGATTCTCGACCAGTTGGCGCTGATCTCCCTCGGCCAGGCGGCGGGGTTGTCGCTGGATGAGATCCGCTCGATGTTCTCGCCCAACGGCGAACCGGAAATCGACCGTGAATTGCTCGCGGCCAAGGCCGATGAGATCGATGCGCTGGTCAAGCGTTTGAAAGCCATGAGCGACGGCCTGCGTCATGCCGCGGCCTGCCCTGCGCCGAGCCATTCGGAATGCCCGACCTTCAAGCGACTGCTGAAGGCCGCGTCGAGCGGCGCCATCGAGCGGCGCTGGAACAAGGCGGCGCCCAAGCCCAGGAACAGGTCATAGGTAGGGACCGGTCGACTGGCCGGGTCAGCGCCAAATCCGTAACATCCGCCCCCCTTTCGCCATTCCCGTGGCCGGTGCCGCCGGCCCTTCGATTCAGGTACACCATGAAACCAGCCCGTCTGCGCGCCGATGTTCTGGCCGGACTCACCACGTCCTTCGCGCTCGTCCCCGAATGCATCGCCTTCGCCCTGGTCGCCCACCTCAACCCGCTGATGGGCCTCTACGGCGCCTTCATCATCTGCACCCTCACGGCGCTGTTCGGCGGCCGACCGGGGATGGTGTCCGGGGCGGCGGGTTCGATGGCTGTGGTGATCGTCGCCCTGGTGGTGGAGCACGGCGTGCAATACCTGCTCGCCACAGTGCTGCTGGGCGGCCTGATCATGATCGCGTTTGGCCTGCTGCGCCTCGGCAAGCTGGTGCGCATGGTGCCCTACCCGGTGATGCTCGGCTTCGTGAACGGCCTGGCGATCATCATCGCGCTAGCCCAGCTGGAACATTTCAAGGCAGGAGAAGACTGGCTGAGCGGCAATCCGCTGTACCTGATGCTGGGTCTGGTGGCGCTGACGATGGCCATCGTCTACCTCCTGCCACGCCTGACCCGCACGGTGCCACCGGCGCTGGTGGCGATTCTCGGTGTCGGGCTACTGGTCTACCTGCTCGGCCTGCCCACCCGCACCCTGGGCGATATGGCCCACATCGCCGGCGGCCTGCCCACCCTGGCGCTGCCGGACATTCCCTGGAGCCTGGAGACCCTGAAGATCATCGCGCCCTATGCGGTACTGATGGCGCTGGTGGGCCTGCTGGAAACCCTGCTGACCCTGAACCTCACCGACGAGATCACTGAGAGCCGTGGCTACCCGGATCGCGAATGCGTGGCCCTGGGCGCGGCCAATATCGTTTCCGGTGCCTTCGGCGGCATGGGCGGCTGCGCCATGATCGGCCAGACGGTGATCAACCTCAGCTCCGGCGGCCGGGGTCGGCTTTCCGGCGTGGTAGCTGGAGTGATGATCCTGCTCTTCATTCTCTTCCTCTCGCCGCTGATCGAGCGCATTCCACTGGCGGCGCTGGTGGGGGTGATGTTCGTGGTGGCCCAGCAGACCTTCGCCTGGGGTTCCTTACGGGTGGCCGGCAAGGTGCCGCTGAATGACGTCCTGGTGATAGTCGCCGTGACCGTCATCACCGTGTTCACTGACCTCGCCACCGCCGTGCTCTGCGGCATCATCATCGCCGCGCTGAACTTCGCCTGGCACCACGCCCGCGAGCTCTACGCCGACAGCCATCTGGATGGCGACGGCAGCAAGCTGTACCGCGTCCATGGCACGCTGTTCTTCGCCTCCACCACGCCGTTCCTCAACCAGTTCGACCCGGCGGGCGACCCCGCCGAGGTGACCCTGGACTGCCAGCACCTGAGCTTCGTCGACTATTCCGCCATCGCCGCATTGAAGACCTTGCGCGAGCGCTACGCGAAGGCCGGCAAGCACCTGCGCGTGCTGCACCTGTCGGAGCGCTGCAAGAAGCTGCTCAAGCGCGCCGGAGAGCAGCACTAACCCCTCGTCAGGCGGGTTGGCGAGGGTGGCGGTTCTGCGCTGCAGTTAGATCGGGAGGAAGGCGCAAATCCGCAAGGAGGTTGCCATGGCCATTCAACTCGATCACCTGATGGTGCCGGCGCGGGACAAGCTGCGCTCGGCGAGGCTCCTGGCCGAGCTGCTGGATGTGCCCTGGTCGGCAACCGGCATCGGCCCGTTCGCGCCGGTTTACGTCAATGACGGGCTGACCCTGGACTTCGATGCATGGGGTGAGCCGTTTCCGCTGATCCACTTCTGCTTCCGGGTAAGCCCGAATGAATTCGAAGCGATCCTGGGGCGGATCAAGGCGGCGGGCATCGACTATCGCAGCTCCGTTCATGGGCCGGTCGACCATCAGGTGGACAAGGAACACGGCGGTTCCATCGTCTACTGGAATGAGCCGGATGGGCATCAGTGGGAGATGTTGACGGTGAGTTATGCGCGGCGGGGCTGACGCTGTTTGCTCTTGTGGGGGCGATTTCAATCGCCAAGCAGGCCGAAGGGCTGCCCTGATACTCCGAGCTGCCGGTAATCACCCTCACCCCCGGCCCCTCTCCCAGAGGGCGAGGGGTGACTCGCGCCGGCGGCGCCGTGCGTACCCGGGATTCCCTGCCTGTGAAGAGCGCCTCGTAGGGTAGATTTAGCCCACGCAAATCTTAGATGGTGGGCTGAAGCCCACCCTACGGGCTGAGACCGTTTGGCTGGCACTTGTACTGTGGGGGCGAATTCATTCGCTAAGCAGGACGCAGTCCTGCCCAACCTCTACACAAGGGGCAGCTCCGCCGCCCTCAGCGATTGAAATCGCCCCCACACGAGCCCTTCACCAAGCCCAGTCGCTGCTCCAACTCCGCAATACGCGCCTCCAGCACCTGACGCTCGGCGCGGGTGGCGGTGATGTCGTCGTAGACGCTGATCATGTGTTCCGGGCTGCCGTCGCGGGGGTTGCGTTGGACCGAGGTGCGGACCTTCACCCAAAGGTCGCTGCCGTCCTTGCGACGGAAGCGTTTCTCCATGGTGCTGACCGCCTCTTTTCCTTCCAGCAGACGCTGGACCTGGGCCAGGTTCGCGGGAAGGTCGTCGGGGTGGGTGAGCTGCTGGAAGGTCAGGCCGGCGAGTTCGTCGGCGCTGTAGCCCAGCAGCTCGCACAACGGCTGGTTGACCCGCTGCCATTGCCCGTCGAGGCCGATGTAGGCCAGGGCACCGCCGGCCAGTTCGAAGATGGCGCGGAAGCGCTCCTCGCTCTGCCGCAGCTCTTCTTCCACCCGTTTGCGTTCGGTGCTGTCCAGGCTCACGCCGACCATCTTCACCGAGCGGCCGGAGCTGTCCTGCAGCGAGGTGGCGCGGGAGGTGATCCAACGCTGTTCACCGTTGGGATGGAAGATGCGGAAATCGAATTCGTAGCCTTTGCCCTCGGCCACGCACTCCCGGTAGATGGCCTGAAGCGCGGCGACATCGTCGGGATGCAGATGGACCCAGAAGTCTTCATTGCGGCGCACCGGCCAGCCGTATACGGCTTCGACGTTGGCCGAGTAGGAGACCTCATCGGTGATCAGGTTCCATTCCCAGTTGACGATGCCGGCGCTTTCCTGGGCCAGCTTCATGCGCGCTTCGCTTTCCATGATCTCGGCGGTGTACTTGCGCCGAACGTCGGTCATGGGCAGGTCCTGCACTTCCACGTGCTGGGCGTCCTGCAGAGCCTCGTCGCCATAGCGCAGCCAGATCCAGTTGACCTTGAGGAAGGTGGCCAGCATGCGCAGGTTGTCGTAGTCGATCTCGCCGCCACGGGTCCACTTGTGCACGGCAGTACGCGAAATGCCGAGCACCGTGGCCACGGCCTGGAGTGTCAGTTTCTGGTGTTCGAGCAGTTCTTTGAGGCGGAAGGCGAAGCTGTTTTCTGTCATGGCGAGCATGTCCCTGAGCCAGGCGACGCAGTATACACGTCGCCAGCTCCGCCCTATCCCGCTGCCTTAGAGGTCTAGAACAAGGCGCTGCCCCTTCGCGCGGGAGACGCACAGCATCATGGTCTGCTGGGCCGCTTTCTCGTCGTCGGAGAGGTACTGGTCGAAGTGCTCGGCTTCACCTTCGAGGATGCGGGTCTCGCAGGTGCCGCAAACGCCCTCGCGGCACAGGCATTCCACCTGGGCGGCGTTGGATTTCTCGAT
This sequence comes from Pseudomonas sp. BN414, assembly GCF_029871275.1. Lineage (NCBI taxonomy): Bacteria > Pseudomonadati > Pseudomonadota > Gammaproteobacteria > Pseudomonadales > Pseudomonadaceae > Pseudomonas > Pseudomonas sp. BN414. The sequence goes on along the minus strand of NZ_SSOL01000040.1, from coordinate 165,622 downwards.
GGCCTGGAGGATGGTCATGCCCTCCTCCACCTGCAGCTCGCGGCCGGACTGGGCCAGCACCACGGTGAAGGCGCCACCGGTGACCGGTGCGGCAGCGAACTGTTCCCAGTGCACGCGGGCGTCGGCGATGCCCAGGGCCTTGGCGGTGGCGATCACCGCGTCGATCAGCGGCTTGGGACCGCAGACGTAGACATGGGCATCCGCGTCCATGCCACCAATGAGTTCCGCCAGGTTCAGCGAGGTGCCCAGGCTGTCGACATAGAAGCGCACGTTCCCGGCATGGGGACCGTCCGCCAGTTCACCCTGGAAGGCACCGTGTTCCGGGCTGCGGAAGGCGTAATGCAGTTCGTAGCGGGCGTCCTGGGCAAGCAGCTCGGGGAGCTGGGCGAGGAACGGAGTGATGCCGATACCGCCTGCGATCAGCACATGCCTGCCGGCGGCAGGATCGATGGCGAAGAGGTTGTTGGGGCTGGAGATGACCAGTTCGGTGCCCACTTCGACCTGTTGGTGCATGAAGGCCGAACCGCCCTTGGACTGTTCTTCCAGGCGCACGCCGATCTGATAGCTGGCGGTGTCGGCCGGATCGTTCATCAGCGAGTAGGCATTGCTGAACTGGCGGCCGTCGGCGCCGTTCATCTGCACGATGATGTGGCTGCCGCCGGTGAAGGCCGGCAGCGGCTGGCCGTCGGTGCGCTCCAGGGTGAAGCGCTTGATCTGGGGGGTTGCCTGCTCCACCGCGGTCACGCGGGCAGACATCATTTCGTAGGAGTTGGCCATCGCTCACCTCTGTTGCGACTGCGGGCGGCGCCGGGGGCCGCCCTGATGGTGCGTGGTGCCCGCCGTCAAACGGCGAGGCACAGGTACTTCATTTCCAGGTAGTCCTCGATGCCGTACTTCGAGCCTTCGCGGCCGAGGCCGGACTGCTTGACGCCACCGAAGGGGGCCACCTCGTTGGAGATCAGGCCGGTGTTGATGCCGACCATGCCGTACTCCAGCTGCTCGGCGATCTTCCACACGCGGCCTATGTCGCGGCTGTAGAAATACGCCGCCAGGCCGTAGAGGGTGTCGTTAGCCAGACGCAGCACTTCCTCGTCGGAGGAGAAGCGCACCAGAGGCGCCACCGGACCGAAGATTTCCTCATCCAGCAGCTGCATGCCCGGCGCCACGCCGGTCAGCACCGTGGGCTGCAGGAAGTTGCCGCCCAGTTCGTGGCCATCGCCGCCCACCAGAATGTCGGCGCCCTTCTCCACCGCGTCGGCGATCAGGCTCTGCACCTTGTCCAGCGCCTTGCCGGTGATCAGCGGGCCGATCTGGGTGGCGCCTTCCAGGCCATGGCCGACGCGCAGGTCGCGCACGCGGGCGGCAAAGCGTTCGGCGAAGGTGTCGTAGACGGCGTCATGCACGTAGAAGCGGTTGACGCAAACGCAGGTCTGGCCAGCGTTGCGGTACTTGGCGACCAACGCCCCTTCCACGGCGGCGTCGATATCGGCGTCGTCGAAGACAATGAAGGGCGCATTGCCGCCCAGCTCCAGGGAAACCTTCTTGATGGTGGGCGCGCACTGGCCCATCAGCAGGCGGCCCACCGGGGTGGAGCCGGTGAAGCTCAGCTTGCGCACCAGCGGGTGGCTGGTGAGCTGGGCGCCGATGGCGATCGCGTCGCCGGTGACGATGCTGAGAACGCCGTCCGGCACGCCCGCGCGCTTCGCCAACTCGGCCAGTGCCAGGGCGGAGAACGGGGTCTCGTTGGCCGGCTTGACCACTATGGTGCAGCCCGCCGCCAGGGCCGGCGCCACCTTGCGGGTGATCATGGCCGAGGGGAAGTTCCAGGGCGTGATGGCAGCGCAGACGCCGATGCCCTGCTTGATCACCACCAGGCGCTTGTCGCCGGCCGGCGAGGGAATCACGTCGCCATAGATGCGCTTGCCTTCTTCGGCGAACCACTCGATGAAGGACGCGGCATAGCGAATCTCGCCCACGGCTTCGGTCAGAGGCTTGCCCTGCTCCAGGGTCATCAGGCGCGCCAGGTCATCTTCATGCTGGAGCATCAGCTCGAACCAGCGACGCAGGATCTGCGCACGTTCCTTGGCGGTGCGCGCACGCCAGGCCGGCAGTGCGGCATCGGCGGCTTCGATGGCGCGCAGGGTTTCGCTGCCGCCCATGTTCGGCACGCGGCCCAGCAGATCGCCGCTGGCCGGGTCGGTCACGTCCACCGTGCGAGCGTCATCGGCGTCGCACCAGGCGCCGGCGATGAAGGCCTGCTGGCAGAACAGGTCATTGTCTTTCAGGTTCACTCGGGAATTCCTCATGCACGTGACGCGGGCCGCCGCACGCAGGCGGCGGCCAGGGTCATCAACGGTCCAGGTGGGCGACGGCAATCAGGTTGTGGAAGTGGGCGATGCCATGCTCGCTCTGGCCGCTGCGCTGGCTGTCCACCATGATCCGGCCCTGGCCACGGTAGCCACGGGACTTCAGGCCCTTCTGCACGCTTTCCACCAGGCGCAGGTCTTCCGGACGGAACACGTCGCGGTACCACTCGATCAGCGACTGCTGCTCGGGGGTGATGTCCTTGTTGAGGAAGTAGATGTCGTAGTGCTGCAGGGTCACTTCGGCGCTGACCGGGAACTCGTAGATCACGGTCATGAAGTTGCCGCCGGGCGGCGCGTTGAACATGGTGCACGGCCAGACCCAGAAGCCGCTGAAGGACGGGTCCTTCACCGACTCGTCGAACTTGAAGGACTTCTCCGACGGTTTGGCCAGGCCGTACTGGAGCGACCAGTTGCCATGCATGGTATGGGTGTACTGGCCAACGTCGACGGAGTCGGAGAAGCCCGGATGGGCCGGGGCGCAGTGGTAGCACTCCATGTAGTTGTCGACGATGGACTTCCAGTTGGCCGGGGTCTCGGTGACAAAACGGGCGGCCAGGTGCAGCTCGTCCACCACCGGGCAGGCCTGGCGGATGCGAGCTCCCAGACAGGGCAGCTGCTCTTCGACTGAACCTGCGTCCTTGTTCATGTTGACGAAGATGAAGCCGGCATATTCCTCCACGCGCAGCTGCACCAGGCTGGAGTTGGCCTTGTCGAAGTTGGCGACGTGATCGCAGTTGCGCGCGTGAGCCAGTTCGCCGTCCAGCTTGAAGGTCCAGGCGTGGTACGGGCAGGTGATCACGTTCTTCGCCTTGCCGTCGCCCTGCAGCAGCTGGTGGCCACGGTGCGGGCAGACGTTGTAGAAGGCGCGCAGTTCAGCGTCGCGGCCGCGCACGATGATGATGCTCTCGCCGATGTATTCGCGGGTGATGTAGGCGTTGTTCTCGGCGACTTCGCTGCGATGGCCCACGCAGACCCAGCTGTTGGCGAAGATCTTTTCCTTTTCGTGCTCGAAGATCTCCGGACGGGTGTAGTAGCTGGCAGGAATGGTGTAGGCCTCATCGGCGTTGGCGCAGAAGTCGGCAGGGAGGCGTTGGATATCGTTCATCTTATGTACTCCAGGCATTTGAAAGGCATCGACCGGGGCCGCGCCATCACAGCTATTTACTATTGGTTAACGCAAATCTGTCAGTTAACAGATTGGGCAAAATTTTTTGGCCAAAGGCCGGTAGGTTGCGGCTGAGCGAAGCGAAGCCCAACAGCCTAGCTCAGCATCGCGTTGGGCTTCGCAGAGCTCAGCCCAACCTACAAGAGCACCACCCTGCACGTCCGTGTGCAGGTACAACTCAACTCATTGCGCGGTAGCAGGTTTCAGGCGCACGCCCTCTTCCGCTTGCGGCGGCTCGACGCTCTCGTCCAGAGCGCGACGCACCGCTTCTTCCTCGATCAGGTGGGCCGGCATGCTGCCGTAGTCCTGCACCATCCACTTGAAGAAGCCGTAGATCTTGGTCAGCAGGATCACCAGGAACGGAATCGCGGTCAGCACCACGGCGGTTTTCATGGTGGACAGCGATGCCTTGGCGAACAGCATGGCCAGCGGGATCAGGGTCAGCATCACGCACCAGAACAGGCGGTGGGTCGGAGTCGGGTCCTGGCCTTCCTTGAGGTTGCGGGTGCTGGTGGCTGCCACGGCGTAGGCCGCTGCGTCCATGTGGGAAGCGCAGAACACCGCCATGATGAACAGGTACACCGCCAGGAACACTTTGCCGAAGGGCAGCGAGGTCAGCAGCATTTCCACGGCAGTCTCACCACCCTGCTCGCTGAGGATGCGCGGCACGTCGATGGCGCCGGTGATGAACTGATGCATGCTGTAGCTTTCCAGCGCACCGAAGAAGAACCAGCAGCCCAGACTACCGCCCAGCAGCAGTGCGGCGACCACTTCCTTGATCTTGCGGCCCTTGGATACACGGGTCACGAACATCGCCACGCCCGGCGCGTAGGACACCCACCAGAGCCAGTAGAACACCGTCCAGTTGCGGGTGAAGGCGCCGTCGCCCGCCGGGTCGGTGAACAGGCTCATGTGCACGTAGTTCTGGATCATCAGGCCGATGGCGTTGGCGGTGTTGTTCAGGGTGAACTGGGTCGGGCCGACCAGGAACACCACGCCAGCGAAGGCCAGGGCACCCACGCAAACCATCTTCGACAGGCGCTGCATGCCGCCGTCGATGCCAATGTAGGAGCTCAGGGAGAAGATCACCGCCACGGCGCCGATCACCACCAGCTGGGTGACGAAGGTGTCCGGAATGCCGGTCAGGCCCGCCAAGCCGCGGGTCAGGGTGGAGGCCGTGAGCGCCAGGGAAACGGTCAGCGCGCCGAACATGGTGAGCAGGAAGATCAGGTCAACCAGGCGGCCCACTGGACCATTGGCGCGGAAGCCGGTGACCGCTTCGATGATCGAAGCCAGGCCCAGACCGCTCTTCTTGCGCACGTGGAAGTGATAGGCCAGGGCCAGCGACGACAGCGCATAGAGCGACCAGGCGCTGATACCCCAGTGGAAGAAGGAATAGCTGACGCTGAAGTCCAGCGCTTCGCGGGAGCCGGGAGCGATGTTCAGGCCGGGCGTCTGATAGTAGTAGGCCCACTCCATCACACCCCAGTAGAGGGTCGAGGAGCCCATTCCCGCGCAGATGAACATGAACACCCAGGTCATGTTCGAGTACTCCGGCTTGCCGTTGCCAAGACGGATGTTCCCGTACTTGCTGAAGGCCAGGTACAGCACGGCCAGGGCAGTGCCGAACACGAACAGCTGCACCGTGGTGCCGAAGGTTCGGGTGGAAATCTCGAAGAGCCGGTTGGCCATGGCCTCCGACTCGGCAGGGAAAGCAGCAAGGCCAAACACGGTCAAGGCCACGGCGATCAGGCTCGCCGTGATCAAGAACATGTCTTTCTTATTGTTGTTGGACATCTATTGCTCCTGGAACTGGATAACCCGGCGCTCCCTCAGGCAGGGAAGCTACCGGACTACGCTACTTGTTAATCATTGGTTTACGTTAATCCATTGGTTAACAGCTTGTCCGAAATGCGCTTTTAAAGCAACTCCTGTCGGACAATTTGCAGGCCGCTTGTCACCTGCGGAAAAGCGCCGGCCGCCTCGTTTTCACGGGGCGGCCGGATGAGTCTTACAGTGCGTCAGCGATGGCCTTGCCCACTTCCTGGGTCGAGGCCTTGCCGCCCAGGTCCGGTGTCACAGGACCTTCGGCGATCACCTGTTCGATGGCTTGCAGGATGCCGTCATGGGCCGCCTTGTAGCGCTCGTCGCCATTACCGAGGAAGTCGAGCATCAGCGCGCCAGACCAGATCATCGCGATAGGGTTGGCAATGTTGCGCCCGTAGATGTCCGGGGCCGAACCGTGCACCGGCTCGAACAGCGACGGGAAGGTGCGCTCCGGGTTGAGGTTGGCCGAGGGCGCGATGCCGATGGTGCCAGCACACGCCGGGCCGAGGTCGGAGAGGATGTCGCCGAACAGGTTGGAGGCCACCACCACGTCGAAGCGATCCGGCTGCAGCACGAAGCGCGCGCAGAGGATGTCGATGTGCTGCTTGTCCCACTTGATCTCCGGGTACTTCGCAGCCATCGCGGCCACCCGCTCGTCCCAGTAGGGCATGCTCACCGCCATGCCGTTGGACTTGGTGGCGGCGGTCAGTTGCTTGCGCTCGCGGGTCTGGGCCAGGTCAAAGGCGTACTTGAGGATGCGGTCGACACCACGACGGGTGAACACCGACTCCTGCAGCACGAACTCGTGCTCAGTTCCTTCGAACATGCGACCGCCCAGAGAGGAGTACTCACCCTCGGTGTTCTCGCGGATCACCACGAAGTCGATATCGCCCGGCTCACGGCCGGCCAGCGGGCACGGCACACCGGGGAACAGGCGCACCGGGCGGATGTTCACGTACTGGTCGAAGTCGCGGCGGAACTTCAGCAGCGAGCCCCAGAGAGAGATGTGGTCGGGCACCTTGTCCGGCCAGCCCACGGCGCCGAAATAGAGCGCATCGAAGCCCTTGAGCTGCTCGAACCAGTCGTCCGGCATCATCTTGCCGTGTTGCAGGTAGTAGTCGCAGCTGGCCCATTCGATGGTCTCGAAGGAAAGGTCCAGGCCCCACTTGCGAGCGGCTGCTTCGACGACCCTCAGGCCTTCGGGGAGAACTTCGTTGCCGATGCCGTCGCCGGGAATAGCGGCGATCTTGAATGTCTTGTTCATGCTGGTCGTGCCCTTGGTGAAGGCGCCCTGTTCAGGCGGGGTGATGACCATGCTATAAGGACCTGCAACAAAGATAATCCAGTACTTCATTGATAGATAAGACACGAATCGTGAACAGTCTGCCCAACCTGGAAGACCTCCGCGTCTTCGTCCTCGTCGCCCGCCGTTCCAGCTTCGCCGCCGCCGCCAGCGAGATGGGCACCTCCCCCGCCTTCGTCAGCAAGCGCATCCGTCTGCTGGAGGAAAGCCTCGGCGTGCGCCTGCTGCACCGCACCACCCGTCGCGTGGCGGTGAGCGAGGACGGTGAGCGCGTGTACCGCTGGGCACAGACCATCTTCGATGCGGTGGAACGGATGACCGACGAAGTGTCCGAGCTGCATCAGGAGCCGCGTGGGCAGTTGCGCATCGTCAGCAGCTTCGGTCTTGGACGGCGCCTGGTGGCTCCGGCGTTATCGGCGCTGTCGGAGCGTTATCCGGCGCTGGATATCCGCCTGGACCTGTTCGACCGGCTGGTGGACCTGATCGACGAAGGCTTCGATCTCGACATCCGCATCGGCGACAACATCGCCCCCAACCTGATCGCCAAGCCGCTGGCCGAAAACAGCCGGATTCTCTGTGCCGCCCCTTCCTACCTGGCGCGCCACGGCGAACCCGGCAGCCTGGCTGAGCTGGCCGGTCACGACTGCCTGGTGATCAAGGAGCGCGACCACCCCTTCGGACTCTGGCGCCTGCGCGGGCCGGCCGGCGAGGAGAACGTGAAGGTCACGGGGCCGCTCTCCGCCAACCACGGCGAGATCGTCCATCAGTGGGCCGTGGACGGACGCGGCATTGCCCTGCGCTCCTGGTGGGACGTCAGCGACAGCCTGGAATGCGGGCGCCTTGTGCATGTCCTGCCCGAGTATCGCCAGCCGGCGAACATCTGGGCGGTGTACGCCGCGCCCCTTGCCACCTCGGCCAAGATCCGCGTGACCGTGGAGTTCTTCCGCCAGTATTTCCAGGAGCACCAGGGCCTTTCGTAGGGTGGGTCACGCTTCATCGACCCACCAGCGGAGGTGGCCATTGGCGCCGAATGGTGGATGTAAAAAGCGACATCCACCCTACCCAACTGAATACCAACGCAACGTCTGACACGGAACGGCTCCCTCTCCCCCTGGAGAGGGCTGGGGTGAGGGGCTCGTCCATCGCGAATAAATTCGCCCCCACAAGAAACTTACGTAGGGTGGGCTTCAGCCCACCACGAGTTAGCCCCTTGACCCTGAAGTAACTACAGGGTGTTCACTGCGATCACTTGTCTTCCGCAGGAACGCTCGCCATGAAAACCGAACTGCGCATCGCCATCGACCAGGCCTTCCAGCAGGCCAATCAAGCCCTTGCAGCTCATGAGCCGGAGCGCGCCTGGCCCTGGCTCGAACGCGCGCACATCCTCACGCAACGACTGGCGTTGGCGCACACCCGTAGTCACTGGCTGATGCTGCGCGCCGGCTGGCAACAAGGGGATTACCGGGAGGTACTCGGCCAGGCCCTGCGCATGCCCGCCGCCCTGCTCTTCTCGCGAATCTGGGTTCCGTTGGGCAACACCGGCCGGGCCAGGGTGAGTGCCTTCAAGCCGATGCCCATGGCCGAGGAGCTGCGCCAACTCCTCGGCTGATGGGTCAGGCGGCGCGCTCAGCCACCTTGAAGCTCAGGCACACGCTGGTGCCTTCGTTCTCGCGACTGGTCAGGCTGGCCTTGCCGCCGAATCGCTCCATGATCTGCTTGACCATGATGAGGCCAATGCCAAGACCGCCCTGCTTGGTGGTGTAGAAGGACTTGAAAGCCATCATCTCCTGCTGCCGCGACATACCCTTGCCGGTGTCCCTGATCGTCAGGTGCAGCCAGTGCCCGCCGTTATCGGGCGCCGCAGTGATGCTGAGACGCCCACCACCCGACATTGCCTCAATAGCATTGGCAATTACGCTGTTGAGCACCTGGGCCAGCAGGAGTTGATGGCTGACTACCAGCGGAGTGGCGGTGTCGCTGCATTCGACCTGGATCTGCGACCTGGACAACTGCTGGTCGAAGTTGCCCAGGGTCGCGTGCACCGCTTCCATCGGGTCCACCTGCTCCGAGTCCCCCTGCAGGGGACGCAGGCACAGCAGCAGATCGCGCACCCAGGCAGACATGCGGTCCACCTGGGTGATGATGTCGTCGACGCATTTGCGCGCCGGCGGCCCTTCCATTTCCTGGGCCAGTTCGGCGCTGGAGCGAATCGACGCTAGCGGGTTGCGCAGGCTGTGAGCCACCGCTGACGACATTTCCCCGAGCCCCACGTAGGTACTGTTGGCCACCAGTTGTGCCTGCTGCGCAGCCAAGAGCAGCGAGGCACGCCGCACGATCCAGTACAGGCCGAAGTACATCAGCACGCCGCCGATGACGGTGGCCAGCCAGATCATCCGATAGCCACGGTTGACGCGGTCGATCAGGTCCACCGGCTCCTTGTAGATCTCCACCATGGCCTTCACCTCGCCATTGGCGTCGGTGAGTGGGATGTAGTTCTCGATGAAGAACATCTTCGGCGGACGCAGGAACTTCTGCTCCACCCGACCTTCCTCCACATCCTGGTACTCGGCGGAAATTCGGCCGCCAGACTCGAACGCCTCGTCCAGCGCATCGTCGTCCTCGATGCGCTGTCCCACCAGATCAGGGTTGGTGGACCAGATCACCGTACGATCAGGGGAGAAGATGGTAGCCAGGAGCGAATCCGGCACATGGGACAGGTGATCGAGGAACTCCGAGCGGGCGCGCTCGCGATTCTTCGCGGTGCCATTGGTGAGCATGCCGTAGTGATGGGGCACCAGCACATCACCCATTTCCATGCCTTCCAAGCCGTGGTGGCGCATCTCGCCGAGCGCCAGGGTCTGGATGAACTGCGCCGAAAGCATGGCGTCGCGCTCCAGGCTCTCGCTCACGAGGAACCGTGTCGAAACGGTACCGATACCAATGGCCACCGTACCGATGATCAGCAGGCTGACCAGCGAGAACCAACGCAGGAGATTGAACTGCCCCTCCGGCGAAGCCGCCTCGCTCTGCGCGCCCCAAAACCGCCTTCCCAGCATTGCCGCCACGTCCATCTGGAGTCCCCCAACTCGGATACTCCAGACTTATAGCAGCCTCCAGCAATGCCGTTGAGTCCAGGCGCGACTCGTTTCAGTCGCTGGACAGACAGGGCACCGTTCAGGCACAGCACACGTGATCAATTCACCCAGGCTCCGCTATCGCTCCCACGGCTGAAGCCGTGGGAGCGGACCCGCTCAAGGCAATCTCGGCGTTATGCGGTTTTCCTGCGGAACCGGGAACGGGAAGCCCAACACCGGGAACTTGCCACGTACCCGATTCTGCGCGCCGCAGTTGCGGGTGCAATCAGTGGCTGGTGGCGCCACTTCCACGGCGTCCTCGCCAGTGACCATACCCATCCGCCCACCACTCTCGACCCGCCAGCTGGACAGGCCACCCAACTGGCTGAGGCGCGTGGCGACCTGGGGACTGTCGCGGCCGACGAATCTGGGTGAAAGATCGTTGGCCCAGTTCACCCGCGGCGTTACCGGAACCGGGTAGCACTCCGGCGTGAAATTGGGCGGGGTGCAAAGCGGCAGTACCGGCGGATTGCTGAAGCGCGGGTTGTCGAAATAGAACACGTTGGGCGCCAGCAGGTGAACGATATCGGTGGATGCACCGTCTTCGCGCTCCGGCTCCATCTGGAACACGCCGCCTGCGGCGCAATCCTTGGCCTGGATCTTCATGTTCAGGCCGGGACCGGTGCGCTCCAGCACCAGTGCATCGCCATCGATTTCCACCGACACCGGACCGTTCAGGCTCAGGCCGCGGTGGTTAGGGATCTTGCTGGTATACACCACGGTCGGCGCACCACCCGTCAGGTCTTCCGCATTAGGCGCACCTGTAAAGGTGTAGTTACGGATGCCAAAGGTTGCGGCATCCACCTCGAAAGTGTTGTACAGCCCCACCACCTGGAAGCTGGACCCAACGCCGGCGGCCGGCACACTGGATTCCTGGGCGCCACTGCGGGTGCCGTTGGGAAATACGACGGAATAGCCGCCTCCTTCGCATCCATCGGATTTCGCAGCTTCAGCCTGCCCGCCGAAGATGACGAGTGTCAGGGCGAACAGGGCCTGCATGCCGGGGTTGCGGCACGGGCTTTTCGAATCAAGCCTGCTTGGAATTCCTGGTAACGATGACGCTGATTTCTGGTTCATGAGGACGACCTCCCAGACACGCGCAAATGGGGCATTCGTCCCTGCACGGCTGAGTGCGACCGTCCTGCCACGCCGCCCCGACTGATCCGACCCGCGGTCGGAATTCGAGAACCAAGTGCAGAGCTGACTGGTATGCAAATGCAGCGTTCCGTGTAATTCACGGGGTCTCGGACAAATGGCGTTACATCAAACCCATTTCCTCGACGGAAAGCCGACGCACTTTTTCTGACATGGACTACTGTGAAACTGTCCCCTTGCAGAGGACAACTGGAGTCGCCACGGTCGCCACCTCCCCCCGTAAGTTGACCGCACCGTGGCGGCCTTTTTTTGTCCGGATGGACAGAAATGGGCGTCCTGCCTTCCCTTCAGTGCGGTCTATGCGTTCTGCACGAGCAACTGCACTCCCGTCACCAGCAATCCGGCCCAGGCAACGCGGTAGAACCAGGTGTGGTTGACGCGGCCCTGCAGCCAGATGCCCAGCCACACGCCAGCCACCACGATGGGCGCCAGGGCCAGGCTGGCGGTCAGGCTGGTGGTGGTGAACTGCCCCAGCAGCGCGTAGGGCACCAGCTTGATGGCGTTGGTCAGCAGGAAGAAGCAGTTGACCGTGGCCACGTAGCGCACCTTATCCATACGTTGCGGCAGCAGGTACATCATGATCGGCGGTCCGCCGGCATGGGCGACGAAACTGGTGAAGCCCGCGATTCCGGACAGCAAGGTGCCCTTGCCCAGCTTCGGCATGCTGGCCGCCTGGGTCGCGCTGGCGTTCAGCACGTTGAGCAGGAAGAAGACGATGGCGATACCGCCGATCATCAGCCCGATCAGGCGCTCGCTCAGAAGGCCGAAGCTCAGGGTGCCGACCAGCACGCCCAGCAGCGCACCGGGCAGCATGATCTTCAGGTTGTGCAGGTCCCACTTGCCGTAGAAGCGGCGCAGGCCGGTGATATCCGCCATGCAGAGGATGGGCAGCATGATCGCCGCCGCCTGGGTCGGAGGCATCATCAGGGCCAGCAACGGCACCGCGATGCCGCCCAGCGCGCCACCGAAGCCGCCTTTGGAGATGCCCGTCAGCAGGACAGCGGGAATTCCCAGGAGAAACAGTTCGGTGAATGACATCGGGGGACGGCCTTCAGGATTGGAAAATACGAAGCGCAGCATTATGGCGATCATTTCAGCCGTCGCCGACGCTCGCTTGCGTGAAACGGGCGGTGAACGAACGTCCTGCCTTTTCAGCCCCTCCTAAAGAACTCAGTCCCCTCCTCGCCCCACTTTCTATCGCATACGACCGTCCGTCCAGAAGGCTGCCTCACCCCCATTGACGCCATCTGACTTGTGCGTGACTATTCATCCATCGCATGCGATCTACTCTTATGCGACTAACAGTTAAGACCCTGTCTTCATGCACACCAAACATTGAGGTACCCCCCATGAGCAAGATCGAAAAAGTACTGTTCACCGGCAAGACCCACACCACCGTCGCCCACCGCGAAGGCGCTGCACGCAGCGATCACGGCCGCCTGGACATCAAACTCTCTGCCCTGCGCGGCGGCAGCGCGGATTCGGGCATCCAGTTCGACGCCACCCAGCCCCATCCCACTGCGGAGCAACTGTTCGCAGGTGCCTGGTCGGCCTGCTACATCGCCGCCATCGGCCTGGTGGCCCAGCAGCGTAAAGTGGAACTGCCAAAAGACCTGGCAGTGGAGATCGAGGTGGACCTGGGCATGACCGGCAACGCCTACTTCATCCAGGCGCGCTTCAACGTCACCGCTCCGGGCCTGCCGTACGAAGTCGCCGAAGCCATCGCCAAGGAAGCCCACGAGGTCTGCCCGTACTCCAAAGCCACCCACGGCAATATCGATGTCGCACTGAATGTGGTCGTGGATTGATTCGCCTTTAGCCCGCGCAAAAAGAAACGCCCCGGTCAAAAGCCGGGGCGTTTTCAATGGTGGCTGCTAACGCGCGTCTTCCAACGCTCCGCGCCACGCCCTCCCCCTGTAGGAGCGAGCTCTGCTCGCGAACAGCCCGAGCCCTGTCCGTGGCTCAGTTGGCCTCACGGCCCTCCGCTGCCTCGAAGATCGCGAGAAGATCACGCAACGTACTGTCCAGGTAACGCCCCGCCCGGTAGTCCGGCTTCATCGCCTCGCCACCGGCAATGACGTCCTGGGGCTTCTCGACGAAGCGGCCGACCAACCGAAACTCGGCATCCAGCACCGCCACCAGGGGAATAGGGACGCGGTCGATTTCCAGGCGCGAGAGCAGATCGTCTTCGGCACGGCCCTTGGTGATGACCGCCAGCTCGACGTTCGGCTGGACGCGTTGCAGGTAGTCCATGACCGTGACGTTGATCTGGCAATCCGGACACCACATTTCGCCAGCCACCAAGAGGTGGTAGCGGCCCTGGATGGCTTGCAGCCGCTGCACAGTCTCGTCGCTGATGACGCCAGGGTTGGCGAGTTTGCGCTGCACGGTCTGCACCGCTGCGATTTCCGTCGGCAGTCCGTGGCCGACGAACGCGTCGAAGCGCTCACCAATGGAGAAGAGTTCTTCGTAGGAGGCCATGGCGGGTTCCTCGATCAAGGGGATGAAGATGGCACCGGATCGGCGATGGCGGGCCGCGTCAGCCCTGTTGCTGGCGCAACTGGGTGAACAGGGCCTCGACCTTTTCGCGCGCCCAGGGCGTCTTGCGCAAGAAGGCAAGGCTGGACTTGATGCTGGGGTTGTTCTTGAAGCAGCGGATATCGATGCGGCTGGCCAGCCCGTCCCAGCCATAGTGGGCCACCAGTTCGTTCAGTAGCTTTTCCAGCGTGATGCCATGTAGCGGGTCGTTCGAGGTCTTGGTCATGGCCTGCCCTGGGCGGTGATCGGTCAAGAAGGCGAGCAGCTTAGAGCAGCAGCCGGAACCAGGCTACAGCGCGCACGCCAGTTTCCGGGCAACGTCTATGCTTGCTCTCCCATACAACAACGAGCTGACCCAGAAGCCATACCAGGGAAAGGTCAGGAATCACAGGGAGGAAGGGTGATGAAAGGCGGACAATACGAAGATCTACTCGGAACCTTGCAAGCACGCTTCGAAGCGAACATGGATCGACACCAGGAAATCGAATGGTCCGCGGTTCAAGCCAGGCTGGAATGCCAGCCTGAAAAACTGCGCGTCCTGGCCGAGATGGAGCGAACCGGCGGCGAGCCGGATGTGGTGTTCCATGATTTGGAAAACGATGCCTACGTGTTCGTCGACTGCTCCGCGGAGACTCCTGCCGGGCGCAGGAGCTTGTGCTATGACCGGGAGAGTCTGGATGCCAGAAAGGAAAACAAGCCTACCGGCTGCGCCCTCGACATGGCCGCCGCGATCGGCATCGAGATCCTGACGGAGCAGCAGTATCGGGCTTTGCAGGAGCGGGGTTGTTTCGATAGCAAGACCTCCAGCTGGATACAGACCCCGGCCGCCATCCGCAAGCTCGGCGGCGCCCTCTTTTGCGACCGTCGCTACGACGCTGTGTTCGTCTATCACAACGGTGCGCAGTCTTATTACGCAGCCAGGGGGTTCCGTGGTGCACTGAGTATCCCGCGTTCGGTCTCGCGCTGATCGGAAGCGCCAGCCTGGCTCGGGGCTGCACCTTGCGGAACAACGCGGCCCGTGTCGGCCGCTAAACCATCGTCAGCATCATGAACAACCCGATCATCAGCAGCATCGAAGCCCCCAGCGCGGCGCCCGTGCGTACATGGTTCCAGCGGGTCCATTGCTCCAGATAGATACGCCAGTACACCAACGACTCCAGGCTCCCGGCGTCCAGCCTCGCCAGGGCATTGTTGCGCGGCACATTGCACACCAGCGTCACACCGACGTTGCCCACCAGGTACAGCAGGCTGCCGGTGAGCAGGAAGAACGTTCCCGACACCTCCCAATGCAGGAAGGCGTAGAGCATGAGCAAGGCGCAGGCCGCCGTGGTGCCCAGGAAGGTGGAAAGGAAAATGCGGTTGAGCACGGTCCGGTTGATGGCCTGCATGGCGGAGATGCCGGCCTCCGGTGCGATGAGTTCCAGCGCTCGCATGACGAAGTTGGAGAAGGCGAAGAACAGTCCGCCCATGAGGCCACAGGCGATACTGGTGAAGAATGCGAGCACGAAGGCCAGGTCATCGATAAAGGGCATGGGTTTGCGTCTCCGAACTCCATTCATTCGCGGCGGTTTTCCGGAGCCCTTCCTGGCTCCGGCTTCCAGATGCACCTGGAATCGATAAAGGCATAGTCCAGCAACGCGGGGATGACCAGTTTCCGCCCACTCGTCGCCCATCTGGCTGGACCTCTTCGCCCCATGCATGCTGAATGGATGCCGGGAACCGCTGCCGTCCGGTCCAAACGAGACTGCCGAGGACACAAGCATGGTCGAGGAGAACGAATCGAACCGGCATCTGCGCGAAGTTCGCCAGTCGCCGATCTTCCGCTGGGCCCAGGGACTGCAATGGTTCGGGGTCGTGATGTTCCTGCTCGCGGTTGGCCTGGCGATGTTCAGCGAAGTGACGTCCACCCCGGGCGGCGTCACCCTGGTCGCGGTGTTCGGCATGCTCGGCCTGCTGTCCCTGGTGCCCGCGCGCTTCATCCTCACCGTGTACCTGATGAGCCCGGCGAAGAAGACCGCAAAGCACCAGGTGCGTAGCTGACCGCTCGTCCCGGTACCGGAACGGGGCGCAGCTCCAGCCGGTCAAGCTTCAAACCAACACGGGAGGAAACCCGCTATGGACAACCAATGGCAGATCCACGGTCCGGCGTACGAACAGAACGTGCATGGACTGGAGCGGGCCGGCTCCATCGTCGGTGGCCTGTTGATGGCCCGGCGTGGCTTCCGGCGCGGTGGTTTGCTGGGCGTCTGGGACATCGGACTCGGGGCCGCGCTGTTGCTGCGTGGGCTCACCGGTCACTGCTACGTGCGGGAAATTCTGCACGACCGCCGCGAAGCGCTGCACCAGCTCCGGATCGACCTGCAACGTCTGCAGCGGGCGGCTGACAAACTCACCCGGGAAGTCCCCGGCAATACCTGATCAACGCACAGGCTTGCAGGTCAGCTGGGTGCCGTACCACTCCACCTTGGCTTCGCCCTGGTGCTCCCAGAAATCGACGCCGTCATTGCTGTAGCGGGCGCCGCTGGCGGTCCGTTGGCTGATGGCGATGACCTGGTCGCCCCCATAGGTGAGGACGGCGGCGTTAGGTTCCACGTTGTTGTAGAAGCTCGCCGCAAAGGGCTTGCTGTTGTCACCGCAGGCGAACTCCACCGCCTTCGGTGCCGTCGCTCCGCCGGACTGGATCTGCAACTCCACCAGCCGGCTCTGGTAGCTGAGCGTCAGGCACTGGTTCTGGTCACCGGCCTTCCAGCAATCATCGCGCCCCTTGAGCCAACCGCGCTGTTCGGCGCGAAGGCGCTTCTGGGTCGCCGCGTCGGTGGCGGCCAGGGTCTTCTTGTAGGCATCGGCCATCTGCCGGTCGAGTGCGCTCAGGTCGGCGCTCTTGCAGACCTGCTGCTCGATGCCCTGGGCCTTCGCGCAGTCGAAAGACGGGCCGGCGTCGGCCATGGCGAGTGGGCTCGTGGCGCTCAGCGCCAGAATCAGTCCTTTTGCGGGGATCATGTCGGTCTCCAATCCTTCCGTGGGCGTCTGGAGACGAAGTTAAGACCAAAGCGACGGAGATGTCGCAAGTCATCCGGTTCCTGCGGTGGATTGGGGCTGATCGCTCCTCTTGTGGGGGCGAATTCATTCGCTGAGGACTGCGCAGCAGTCCCCGTAGGCCGCAGGGCAGACCTGCGGTCTGCATCGCGATTGAAATCGCCCCCACAGAGGCGGCTAAACCTCGCCGTAGAGCTTGTCGCTCACCAGCATGTGTCCCGGCGCGTGGGTGATGTAGAACTCCGGCTCGGCTTCGGCCAGCACCGCCTGCGGGGTAACGCCACAGGCCCAGAACAGCGGGATTTCATCGGCATGCACCGGCACCGCGTCGCCGTAATCCGGAGCGGCGATGTCGGCAATGCCAATCAGGGACGGGTCGCCGATGTGCACCGGCGCGCCATGGGTCATCGGGAAACGCGCGGTGATTTCGATCGCGCGCACGGCATCGGCGGCCTTCATCGGGCGCATGGAAACCACCGTCTTGCCCGCCAGGCGCCCGGCCGGATGAGTGTCGATGGCGGTGCGGTACATGGCGACATTGCGCCCCATCTCGATGTGACGAAGCTGAATGCCGGCGTCCAGCAGGGGCTGCTCGAAGGAGAAGGAGCAGCCGATGGCGAAGGCGACGAAATCCGCCTCCCAGAGCTCGCCGATGTCGGTCACCTCCTCGAATCCGCGCCCGCGACGATGAACGCGGTAACGCGGCACATCGCTGCGCACGTCGACATCCACACCGAGCTTCTCGAAGTACGGAGAGCCCGGTTCGGTCACGTCCAGCAACGGGCAGGAACGCGGATTGAGCACGCAGAAGCGGAGGAATTCGTCGGCCCAGGATTTCTGCAGGATCACGATGTTGGCCTGCAGATGGCGCTGGCCCAGGCCACTGGTGTGACCGCTGTAGTCGCCACGGCGGATCAGGCGGCGCAGCTCACTAGGAGGAAGTTGGGCGAGTTGTTGCGAGGTCATGGGGCCAGCTCCGGTTATTGTTCTGCGCGTTTTGTAGGGGCACGGTGGCCAGGCCGTCCAACAAGAATTTTCCGGGACCGGGCATCGGGAAAATTGAACATCCACGTTGGCAGAACCTGAACCCAGCGCCGCACCATGCTCCATCGTAGGGTGCGCCGGCTGGTGTCAGAGGCCGCGCGGGCGTCCTTCTCCCTTCTTCAGCTCGGCCGGAACGAAGCGCTCCTTGCCGACGTTCTCGGCGTAGTTCGCCACCACCGACTTGCTCACATCCACCACCTGGTCCACCAGTTCCAGGCCAGTGCCGCCGCGCCAGGACACCACCAGCGGCAGGATCGGCGGCATCGGCCCGACGCGCAGGATGGTCAGCTCGCCGCGCTCCAGTTCCTGGGCCACCAGCGCTGGAGGCAAGGCGCCGATGCCGAAGCCGTCGCGCAGCAGGCGGGTCATGGCCGCAACCGAGTTCACGCAACTCAGGTGTGGCGTCGTCACGCCATTGGCGTGCAGCAGGCCGAGCACATCCTGATGCGGCCGCGAGTGCTTGGAGAAGGTGACGATGCGCTCGCGGGCCAATTCGGCCAGGGAGGCGTAGTCGCGGTGGTAGATGGAACCGGTGGATACGATCCAGCACAGCGGGTAGCCGCCCAGTTCGAGGTTGAGCACCGACTCGTGGCGCAGCGGATCGGTCTGGAAAATCAGGTCCAGGTAACCCTTCTGCAACTGCTCGGAGAGGTTGCGCGCGGTGTCGGCCATCAGCTCGATCTCCACCGCCGGATACAGCTCGTTCAGCTTCGATACCAGGGGGCTCAGCCAGGTATGGATCACCGTATCCATGGCGCCGATGCGGATGCGTCCCTGGGTGGCGGCGCTGGTGTCGATGGCCTGCCGCAGGGCGTGCATGGTGTCCATCATCTGCTCGGCGTACTCCAGCACCTTGTGCCCCTCCGGCGTGAGCGTCACGCCACGGGAGTCGCGCACGAACAGCTTCACGCCCAGTTCATCCTCCAGTACGGCAATACGGCTGGAAATGGACGCCTGCGTGCTGAACAGCTTCTCGGCGGTCAGGCGAAAGCTTTTCAGGCGGGCGACCCAGACGAAGGTTTCAAGGAACTTCAGGTTCATGGCGATTACCGGCAAGCAAGGTCTCAAACGCAGCAAGGGCGAAAAGATACAGTAGATTCAAGCACTTCCTGTACCACGCAATCTCCGGTACGACGAACGCCTCCTGCGCACGACGCGAACGGCCTCGATCCTGGCGCCACTGATCGGGTATCGGAATTTCTTATCCCCGGCGGCCGCTTTAATTAGTTGGACGATCTGCCAACCCCGGCACAAGAATCCGCCCACAGGCTGCGGGCGTCGACTCCGCATCCCCCGAATGCTCATACAACGCCAAGAACAGCGATCGGAGAACCCCATGCAAAAACACGCGACCCACGCGGGCGGCGGCCTGGATATCGACCAGGGCGGCCATTTCGGCTGGTACCGGGCCCTCAGCAAGCAGGAACGACGCACCTTCTGGAGCTGCAAGATAGGCTACGGCCTGGACGGCATGGACACCCAGATGCTCAGCTTCGTCATCCCCACGCTGATCGCCATCTGGGGTATCAGCACCGGTGAAGCCGGCCTCATCCACACCCTTACCCTGCTCGCCTCCGCCGCTGGCGGTTGGGTTGCCGGCATTCTCTCCGACCGCATCGGCCGCGTCCTGACCCTGCAACTGACGGTGCTCTGGTTCGCCTTCTTCACCTTCCTCTGCGGCCTCGCGCAGAGCTACGAACAACTGCTGATCGCCCGCACCCTGATGGGCTTCGGCTTCGGTGGTGAGTGGACCGCCGGCGCGGTACTGATCGGTGAAGTCATCAAGGCCAAGGACCGTGGCAAGGCCGTGGGTCTGGTGCAGTCCGGTTGGGCCCTTGGCTGGGGCATGACCGCCATCCTCTACGCGCTGATGTTCAGCATCCTGCCGCCGGAAGATGCCTGGCGCGCCCTGTTCATGCTGGGCCTGCTGCCGGCGATCTTCGTCATCGTGGTTCGTCGCCTGGTGAAGGAGCCGGAAATCTACAAGGAAGCCCGCAAGCACAACCAGGGCGCCGAGAAGGTCAATTTCTACGAGATCTTCGCCCCCGGCATGCTCAGCATCACCCTGCGCGCATCCTTGCTGACCACTGGCGCCCTGGGTGGCTACTACGCCATCACCTCCTGGCTGCCGACCTTCCTCAAGGCCGAGCGTGGGCTTACCGTACTGGGCACCGGCGGCTACCTGGCCATGGTGATCCTCGGTTCCTACGTGGGCTACGTGATCAGCGCCTTCCTCACCGACCTGATCGGCCGCAAGAAGAACTTCATCCTCTTCGCAGTCGGCTCCTTCGTCGTGGTGCTGCTCTACACCAACCTGACGGTGAGCAACACCGCCATGCTCTGGCTGGGCTTCCCCCTGGGATTCTTCGCCTCAGGCATCTTCAGCGGCATGGGCTCCTTCCTCACAGAGCTGTTCCCCACCCGTATCCGGGGTTCGGGCCAGGGCTTCTGCTACAACATCGGCCGCGCCGTCGCCGCGCTCTTCCCGATGCTGATCGGCATCCTCAGCCAGCACGTCTCGCTGGGCGTGGGCATCGGCAGCTTCGCCGCGGTGTCCTACGGGGTGGTCATCCTCGCCGCCCTCAGCCTGCCGGAAACCCGCGGCAAGCAACTCGAGCTCTAACCCCCTATCCCTTGTCCCGCCTGCTGCCGAGCCCCTGGCCGGCGGCAGGCCTTCGCCTACCTGTAGGACAAACCATGACCAGACTGCTGTTGAACTGCGATATCGGTGAAAGCTTCGGGGCCTGGACCATGGGCCTGGATGCCGACGTGATGCCCCTGATCGACTGCGCCAACATCGCCTGCGGCTTCCACGCCGGCGACCCCGGCACCATGCGCCGCACCATCGCCCTGGCGGTGAAGCACCGGGTGAGCATCGGCGCCCACCCCGGCTACCCGGACCTGGTGGGCTTCGGTCGCCGCTCCCTGGCCTGCTCGCCGGCCGAAGTGGAAGACCTGATGCTCTACCAGATCGGCGCCCTCGACGGCCTCTGCCGTGCCCAGGGCGCCCGTGTCAGCTACGTGAAGCCCCATGGCGCGCTGTACCAGGACATGATGCGCGACCCGGCCATCCTCGCCGCCGTGATGCGCGCCATAGCCGCCTACGACGCACAACTGCCGCTGATGCTCATGAGCACCCGCGACAACAGCGCCGCCCAGGCCATCGGCGACGAGTACGGCGTGACCCTCTGGTTCGAAGCCTTCGCCGACCGCGCCTATGATGGCGACGGTTATCTGGTGTCGCGCAGCCTGCCTGGCGCGGTGCACCACGACCCGGAACAGGTGGTGGCGCAGGCCATCACCCTCGCCCGTGGCGACGCGCTGCGCGCCAGCGATGGCAGCGACCTGCCACTGAAGGCGCACACCCTCTGCGTCCACGGCGACAACCCCGGCTCGATCGCCGCGGTCAAACGCATACGCGAAGCGCTGGAGGCCCAATGAGCACCCCGCAACTGCGCATCGAAGTGGCGTCCATCGACGCCTTCATCCTGCGCCTGTTCGACCGCATCGACGAAGCCAACATGCCCTGGATGCTGGCTGCCGGCACGCGTCTGCGGGAGACCTTCGGCACAGCGCTGATCGACCTGGTGCCGTCCTACACCACCCTGCTGCTGCACTATGACTTGCAGCGGCTGGACCCGCGCCAGGCCCGCGAGCTGATTGCCGGGGCCCTCGCCGACCTCAGCCCGGAAACCCGCGCCAGCGGCCGCCGCCATGTCATTCCCACCTGGTATGACCCGAGCGTCGGACCGGACCTCGAACCCCTGGCCCGACGCAAGCACCTGAGCGTGGCTGAGCTGGTGGAACGACACAGCCAGCGCGAGTACCAGGTGTTCGCCCTCGGTTTCACCCCCGGTTTCGCCTTCATGGGATTGGTGGAGGAAGCGCTCGCCGCGCCGCGCCTGACCACGCCGCGCAAACGTATCGCTCCCGGCAGCGTCGGCATCGCCGAACGGCAGACGGCGGTCTACCCGGTGGAAAGCCCCGGTGGCTGGAACCTCCTGGGACGCACGCCGGTTCGCCTGTTCGACCTGGACCTTCCCGGCTACAGCCTGCTCCAGGCGGGCGACCGGGTGCGCTTCGAGCCCATCGACCGCGCTGAATTCATCCGCCTGGGCGGCGACGACACCCCGCTGGAGACCTTGCCATGAGCCTCGTCATCGACCGCAGCACACCCTTCATCCTCCTCCAGGACCGGGGCCGCTTCGGCTGCCGTCATCTGGGCGTGACCCAGGGCGGTGCGCTGGATTGGGTATCCATGGGCTGGGCCAACTGGCTGCTGGGCAATCCGCTGGACGCGGCGGTGGTGGAAGTCGGCCTGGGCATCTTCAGCCTGACCTGCCAAAGGGACGGCACCCTGGCCATCGCCGGTGCCGACCTGGGTGCCACGCTCGACGGTCAACCGCTCCCCGCCTGGGGTGCCTTCAAGGTGCGCAGCGGCCAGCGCCTGGAGTTCGCCCATCCGCGCCGGGGTGTTCGCGCCTATCTCGCCGCGCCGGGCGGATTCCGTGGTGAACCTCAGCTGGGCAGCGTGTCGACCGTCGCCCGCGAAGAGCTGGGCGGCCTCAACGCGAACGGCAAGGCCCTGGCCATGGGCGACCAGTTGCATTGGCAGGGCGACGCCGTGCAGATGCGCAACATGCCGCGCGCACGGATTCCCGACTTCAGCGCTGATGCCCGTCTGGAACTGATCCTCGGCGCGCAGATCGGCGACTTCTCCGGGCAGAGCCTGTTCGACGCCTTCAATAGCCAGTGGACGGTGGATACCCGCGCCGACCGCATGGGCGTACGCCTACTCGGACCGAAGCTGGAATGCAGGACCCAGTCGATGATTTCCGAAGGCATCGCCCTGGGCGCCGTGCAGGTCCCGCCGGACGGCCAGCCCATCGCCCTGCTCAACGACCGCCAGACCATCGGCGGTTACCCCCGCCTCGGCGCCCTCACCCCGATGGCCGTGGCGCGCCTGGCGCAATGCCTGCCCGGCGCCGCGTTGCAGTTCGTACCGACGGTGCAGGAAACGGCGCATCAGGAACACCGCAAGGCATTGGCAGGATGGTGGAGCTGAGCGCTCCTCTTGTGGGGGCGACTTCAGTCGCGAAGGCGGCCCGAAGGGTCGTCAACCTCACCATCAGCCGTCAAAGGGTTTACCATTGCGCCCTTTCCCCTCCACTGGCTGCCTCCATGACCGACCCCATCCGCCTGTCCAAATGCGTCATCGAACTCACCGGCTGCTCCCGCCGGGAGGCCGAGCTTTATATCGAGGGTGGCTGGGTCACCGTCGATGGCGAGGTGGTGGAGCAGCCGCAATTCAAGGTCGAGGGCCAGACCGTCGCCCTGCTCCCCGGCGCCACGCCCGAGCCGCAGGACCCGGTGACCCTGCTGCTGAATCAGCCTGCCGGCCTCTCCTTCGAAGCCGCCCAACGCGAGCTCACCCCGGAAAGTCGCTGGCCGGAAGACCGCGCCAACCTGCGCCTGCTGCGCAGCCACTTCGCCCGCCTGACCACCACCCTACCGCTGCAACCGGGCGCCAGTGGCCTGCTGGTGCTGACCCAGGACTGGCGCGCCCTGCGTAAGCTCAACGAAGACGCCAGCAAGCTGGAGCAGGAATATGTGGTGGAGGTGTCCGGCAGCATGGTCGACAACGGCCTGGACAAGCTCAAGCGCGGCGTCCGCATCAAAGGCGGCGAATTGCCCCCGGTGAAGGCCAGCTGGCAGAACGAAACCCACCTGCGCTTCGCGCTGAAGAACCCGAAACAGGGACTGATTGCGGCCTATTGCACCGCCGTTGGCCTGAAGGTGGTCGGCATGAAGCGCATCCGAATCGGCGGCGTGCCCATGGGCAAGGTGCCGGTCGGCCAGTGGCGCTACCTGGGGCAAGCCGAGAAGTTCTGAGGCACAGCCACAGTCTGCAGGTACGAACTCATTCGTGACTCGTAGGATGGTGTAGAGCGAAGCGAAACCCATCACCGCAATCGATGGGTTTCGCAGGCTCTACCCATCCTACGCTGCTTCCTGCAGGGGCGATTTCATTCGCCTGGCGATTGAAATCGCGCCTACAACGATTTCACCCCTGCATCCCCCTCGAACGCTTCCGGAAACTCTTCCCGCAAAACAGCCGCGATCCATTCGCTGAACCACTCCACATCCGCCGACACCGGCCCCGGCGGGGTCAGCAGCTGGTAGCTCTCCAGCGGCACATCCACGTCGACGGCTTTCACCAGCAAGCCATTCTCCAGCTCACGACGCACCAGCACCTCATTGGCCAGGGCAATGCCACGGCCGCCCTCGGCCAGTGACAACACGTAGTCGTTGCTGACGTAGAGCACGTCTGCACTCACTTGCACTTCGACGCCGACGCGGGCGAACCAGAGATTCCACCATTCGCTGTCGTAATGGATGAGGTCGTGGCGGGCCACGTCTGTGGCGTTTTCGATCGGTCCGATACGGGCCAGGTATTCCGGTGAGCACACGGGGAACACCCTTGGCTGCATCAGGATTGTTCGGGCGCCGCTGTAGTCCCCCGGCATGCCATAGACGATGCCCAGGTCAGCGCTCTTGCCGTCGACCTCGGTGAAAGTGGAATTGGGCTCGATGACGATCTTCAGCCCCGGCCGCATACGGCTCACCGCTTCCAGCTTGGGCGTCAGCCAGCGCTTGGCGAATGCGGGCACGGCGAGGATCTTCAACCAGCGCACGGCGCCCTTCTTCGCCACCTCGTCACCGGCATCGGCGATCTGCCCCAAGGCGGCGCTGATGCGCGCGTAGTACTGCCGCCCGGCCGGCGTGAGCTCGACGCCACGCGGGGTGCGGTCGAACAGCTGCACGCCGAGCCATTCCTCCAGCAACTTCACATGGCGGCCGATGGCGGGCTGGGTCACATGCAGGGCCTTGGAAGCGGCGACATAGCTGCCCAGCTGGGCGGCAGCCTCGAAGGCGCGCACGGCATTGAGGGGTGGCAAACGGCGAATGGGCATGGACGCGAGGGTACCTGGTAGCTGTTAGTTTTTTTAATAGCACATGTAAGAAAATTGAGCTTTATAGCCCGCATCCCCTGCCAGATGATCGATCCCGAGGCACGAAGAACAACAACCTCGCCCGATCAACTCCCTGTTGCCCCGGCACTGCCGGGACTGCCTAGAACAACAATCGATAGCCCGAGGCCCGGGAACGTCCGTCAGCATACGCGGCCGCCCGAACCACGGGGAACAGGAGAAGTAGTGATGAATGCTGTGCATGTCCCGTTGCCTGCGGCGGCGGTCTCGGTTCGTTCGGTACGCAAGGTGTACGGCGACCCGCAGAACGGGCCGGTCGCCCTGAAGAGCGTCGATCTCGATATCCGCGACAACGAGTTCTTCACCCTCCTCGGCCCTTCCGGCTGCGGCAAGACCACCCTGCTGCGGATGATCGCCGGATTCGAGTTTCCCAGCGCCGGGGAAATCCTCCTCTACGGCGAGAACATCGCCGACCTGCCGCCCTTCCAGCGGCCGGTCAACACCGTGTTCCAGCACTACGCACTCTTCCCCCACATGACCATCGCCGAGAACCTCGCGTTTGGCCTGGAGTCCCACCCGATGGGCAAGCGGATGAGCCGCGCCCAGGTGGCCGAACGGGTCCGCGAGATGCTCGCGATGGTGCAGATGGAACGCTTCGGCGAGCGCCGTCCCAGCCAGCTCTCCGGTGGCCAGCAACAGCGCGTGGCCCTCGCCCGAGCCCTGGCGCCGCATCCCAAGGTCCTGCTGCTGGACGAACCGCTCTCGGCCCTCGACCTCAAGCTGCGCCAGGCCATGCGCGAGGAACTGAAGAGCATCCAGGCGCGCACCGGCATCACCTTCATCTTCGTCACCCACGACCAGGAAGAAGCGCTGGCGATGTCCGACCGCATCGCCGTGCTCTCCGAAGGCCAGGTGCAGCAGGTCGGACGCCCCGACGAAATCTACGAACAACCGCGCAACCGCTTCGTGGCGGACTTCATCGGCGAGACCAATTTCATCGAGGCGCGGCTGCTGCAGGAAGACGGCACCCAGGCGATCTACCAGGGGCCGGGCGGCAAGCCGTTCCGCGCCGTCGCCCGTGAAGGCGTCAAGCCGGGCCAGGATGTCTGCCTGTCGATTCGCCCGGAACGCCTGCACCTGGTGGAACCGGCCCAGGGCGGCGCCATTCCCTGCCGCGTCGACAACCAGGTCTACCTCGGCACCGACCTGCACTACCACGTCAGCCTCGGTGATGGCAGTCGCCTGACCGTGCGCACGCCAAACCGTGGTGGCCAGGGCCAGCGTTTCCGCCCCGGCGAAGCCGCCGCCCTGCTGCTCGACCCGGACAGCGCCAGCGTGCTGCTGGATTGAACCCGTCACCTGCCAACGGTCAACTGCCATGAACCCGACATCCCTTGCGCCCGGCGCCCTGCTTGCGCGCCGCCAGGCCATGCAGAGCTTCCTCGGCGTGTCACCCGCGCTGGTCGCCATCTGCCTGTTCCTGATCCTGCCGATCCTGATCGTGGTCGCCTACTCACTGCTGGAGGCCAACCCCTACGGCGGCGTCAACCGCGTACTCAGCACCGAGTCTTACCTGTCGCTGCTGTTCGAGCGCCAACTGGACGACAGCCTGGCCTTCGCCGATTCGTACCTGGTGATCGCCCTGCGCTCGATTGGCATCGCCGCCGCCACCACCCTCATCACCCTGCTGGTGGGCTTCCCGGTGGCGGTCTGGCTGTCGATGCAGCCGCCCCATCGCCGTGGTTTGCTGATCTTCCTGATCACCGTGCCCTTCTGGGCCAACCTGCTGATCCGCACCTACGCCTGGATTCTGCTGCTGCGCGGCAGTGGCGTGATCAACACCAGCCTGATGGCCCTGGGGCTGATCGATCAGCCGCTGGAGCTGCTCTACACCGACGGCGCAGTGCTGCTGGGACTGGTCTACACCTATGCGCCTTTCGTGGTGCTGCCCATCTACGCCTGCCTGGAGAAGATGGACATGCGCCTGCTGGAGGCTGCCCAGGACCTCTATGCCGGCCGCGTACGCACCCTGCGCAAGGTGGTCCTGCCCATTGCCAAGCCCGGCATCCTCGCCGGCGCGATCCTCACCTTCGTGCCTTGCCTCGGTGCCATGATCGCCCCGGAATTGCTGGGCGGCGGGACGAAGATGATGCTCGGCAACCTGATCTTCCGGCAGTTCAGCGACGCCCGTAACTGGCCCTTCGGCGCAGCCCTGTCGCTGGTGCTGATGGCCGCGGTGATGCTGGTCCTTACCGTCTATGCGCTGCGTGCCGAACGCCAGCGTGCCGCTCGTGGAGGTGTCTGATGTTGCGCCTGTTAGGCAAGGCCCGCCTGGGCGTGCAGGACTTCCCCGGTTTCGGTGGATTCAGCTTCCTGTTCTACCTCTACCTCTACGCGCCGATCCTGGTGCTGGTGATCTTCTCCTTCAATGCCAACCAGTCGGCCACCATCTGGACCGGTTTCAGCCTCGACTGGTACCGCGCCGCCTTCGCCAACCAGGCATTGCGCCAGGCTGCCGGCAACAGCCTGCTGATCGCCGTATGCGCCAGCCTGGCGGCCACCGCCATCGCCACCCTGGCGGCACTGGGCACCTCGCGCGGCGCGAAGTTCAAGGGCATGCGCCTGTCCATCGGCGCCATCATGCTGCCGCTGGTCTTGCCGGAAATCGTGGTCGGCGTCGCCACCCTGGCGCTGTTCTCCACCCTTGGCCTGTCGCTGGGCTACGGCAACCTGATCATTGCCCACACGGTGTTCTGCATCCCCTTCGCGTACCTGCCGATCCGTGCCCGTCTCGACGACATGGACCTGTCCCTGGAACAGGCCGCCGCCGACCTCTACGCCGGCCAGTGGCGGACCTTCCGCAAGGTCACCCTGCCCCTGCTGATGCCGGGGATCGTCTCGGGGCTGATGCTGGCCTTCATCGTCTCGCTGGATAACTTCGTGATCTCGATGATGGTCTCCCAGGCAGGCACCACCACGCTGCCGATCTTTATCTTCGGCCTGCTGCGAATGGGCGTGACGCCCGATGTGAACGCTGTTTCCACCTTGATCCTCGGGGTCTCCGTGCTGTTCGTGACCCTGTCCTACCTGCTCGGCAAGAAGAAACACTGAACCGGAGAGCCAACCCATGAATGCAGTGATGAAAACCCTCGGCGCCGGCCTGGCGCTAGGCCTGAGCCTGTCCGCCCAGGCCGATGGTCAACTCAACGTGGTGAGCTGGAGCGGCTACTTCTCGCCGCAGCTCCTCGAGAAGTTCCAGAAGGAAACCGGCATCAAGGTCACGGTGGATTCCTACGACTCCAACGAAACCCTGCTGGCCAAGCTCAAGCAGGGCGGTACCGGCTACGACGTGGCCATCCCCTCCCACCAGTTCATCCCGATCCTGGTGCAGGAGAACCTGCTGGAGCGCTTCGATCCGGCGCAGCAGCCCTATTACGCCGGCATCGTCGACAACCTGAAGAAGCCGACCTGGGACCCGGAAGGCGCCTACTCGGTGCCCTTCATCTGGGGCACCACGAGCGTCGTGGTGGACACCGGTACCTACAAGGGCCCGACTGATAGCCTGGCGTTGCTGTTCCAGCCGCCGGCCGAGTTGCAGGGCAAGATCAACATGTTCGACTCGGCCAGCGAAGTGATCGACGCTGCCAGCGTCTACCTGGATATCCCCCTCTGCAGCGAGGACCCCAAGCAGATGCAGCAGGTGTTGAACCTGCTGAAGGCACAGAAGCCCTTCGTGAAGACCTACAGCTCCAAGGCCGGCTCCATCCGGGAGAACCTGGCCTCGGGTGAAATCGACATGTCGCTGTTCTGGGGCGGCTCGTCCATGCGCGCCCGTGAAATGAAGCCGAGCCTGCGCTACCTCTACCCGAAGGAAGGCGTGATGGCCTGGGTGGACAACCTGGTGATTCCCAAGGGCGCACGCAACCCGGATAGCGCGAAGCGCTTCATCGCCTTCCTCAGCCAGCCGGAAAACGCCGCTCTGACGCAGAACTTCCTCAAGCACCAGAGCCCGGTCAAGGGCGTGGAACCGTACCTGGACGCCAGCCTGAAGGACGCCCCGGAACTGCACATCCCCGACGGTACCAAGGTGCTCTTCAGCAAGACCTGTGGCGAAGGCGCCATCCGCTTGGCCGACCGCGTCTGGACCAACCTGATGCGCTGACCCGCCCGGCCCCGTCCAGCCGGACGGGGCTTCCCGCAACTCGCCGTTTGCCCAAGGCAGAACCATGAGCAAGAACGAACCCATCAGTGAGCTGGTGCAACTGCCGGCCCACCAGCTTTCCCTGCACATCCGTCAGCGCCAGGTGTCCTGCCGCGAAGTGATGCAGGACTACCTGGCCCATATCGAGCGTTTCAATCCGCAGGTGAACGCCCTGGTCAGCCTGCAACCGACTGAACGCCTACTGGCCGAAGCAGACCAGCGCGACGCGGAACTCGCTCGCGGCGACTACAAGGGCTGGATGCACGGCCTGCCCCATGCGGTGAAGGACCTGTCGCTCACCCAGGGCATCCGCACCACCCTCGGCTCGCCGCTGTACCGCGACTACATTCCCGAGCGCGACGGCATCATGGTCGAGCGTCTGAAAGCTGCCGGCGCCATCATCATCGGCAAGAGCAACACGCCGGAATTCGGCCTCGGCTCACAGACCTACAACCCGCTGTTCGGTGCCACCGGCTGCGCCTACGACCCGAGCCGCACCGCGGGCGGCAGCAGCGGCGGCGCGGCGGCGGCCCTGGCCATGCGCCTGGTGCCAGTGGCCGACGGCAGCGACATGATGGGCTCGCTGCGCAACCCGGCGGCCTTCAACAACATCATCGGTTTCCGCCCCTCCCAGGGACGGGTGCCGTTCGACGACGCCGCCGACCTGTTCTTCGACCAACTCGGCTACGAAGGCCCCATGGGTCGCAACACCCGTGACGTCGCCCTGCTCCTGTCGGTGCAGGCCGGCGGCGACGCGCGCGCCCCGCTGTCCATCGCGGAAGGTGGCCAGGACTTCGCTGGCGCCCTGCAACGGGACTTCAAGGGAGCCCGCCTCGGCTGGCTGGGCGACTTCGACGGCTACCTGCCCATGGAACGCGGCGTACTCGAGCTGTGCCGCACGGCCTTCAAGGACTTCGAATCCGTTGGTTGCAGCATCGACGATGCCCGCCCCGAGTACGCCATGGCCCAGCTCTGGGACACCTGGCGCACCCTGCGGCATTGGCAGGTGGCCAGCTCGCTGGGCGGACACTATGCCGACCCGGCCAGACGTGAGCTGCTCAAACCGGAAGCGATCTGGGAGGTGGAGAACGGCCTCGGGCTCTCGGCCATGGACGTGTCCCGCGCCTCGGCGGCACGCACCGACTGGTACCGCGCCATCTGCCAGCTATTTGAACGCTACGACTATCTGTTGCTGCCCAGCGCCCAGGTGTTCCCGTTCGACAAGACCCAGCACTGGCCGAAGGAAATCGCCGGCCGGGCCATGGACACCTACCACCGCTGGATGGAAGTGGTGATCCCCGCCACCCTCTCCGGCTGCCCGGTGGCCAACGTGCCGGTGGGCTTCGACCGCCGTGGCCTGCCCATGGGTATGCAGATCATCGGCCCGCCCCGGGCGGACCTGGCCGTGCTGCAACTCGCCCATGCCTATGAGCAGGCCAGCGCCTGGACGCGGCATGTGCCGGGATGTCTGGTGGTTTGAATCTGCTGCTTTTCGTGGGGGCGATTTCAATCGCTATGCAGCCCGAAGGGATGCCCGACCTGCCTTGGGGAGGCTGCGCCTCCCTTCGCGAATGAATTCGCCCCCACAGGAAAAGCAAAAGGAATCGCGGTTACAGCTGCACCCGCGCCTGCGATCCCTGGCCATTACGGCTGTCCTGCCTGGACGACTGTCCAGACGCGGCGGTCCGCTCGGCGGGATTGGCGCTCAGGCGCTGGAACTCGAATACCGGGATCTTCACCGGTTTGGTCTTCGCGAGTTCGGTGCCCGGGCCACGGCCGGAGTACTGGCCGTAGACCCCCAGCATGAAGACGCCAATCACCAGGAAGATGGCGACGCGCTCGACCACCCTGGGGTTCTTGCCTGAAGGCTGGTGCAGGACCTGCAGCTTCGGCGAATGGGATTGATGCTTCATCAGTCTTCCAGGACCCGGTCCATCAGTTCCAGGCCCAGCCGCTGGGTACTGGACACATCCTTCAGCTCACGCTGGCTGATGCCGGCCACCTTGGTTCGCGGTATCGCAAGATGCTGGTTGCGCAGGGTGATGGAGTAACTCCCATCGGGCTCCCACAAGCATTCGAACTGAAACGTGACGCTCATCTTGTTCAAGGTGTCCTCAACCTGGCGAAGCATCAAATTATTCATTCTCAGTCCTCCCCACCAATCGAGTGGCCGGACTGGAAAACCTAGCAGGGAAACTCACGACGTAAATGTCTTCGGTCGGTTTTTCATCGGAAAGCATCTCTCGTCCCGATGACACTCCCGTTGCAGAGCCCTTGCTGACAAACGGTCCTTGAAACCTCGGCCAGCCGGTACGTCACTTGCCATAAGGCACGATTGAGGCGGCAGGCATGCCCAACGACCCGCTCGCACCCGGATTCGGCGTCGAGGAAACCTTCTTTCTGGTGGACAAGCGCAGCCGCAATCTGCCGTCGCAGCTTCCCGCCGGCTTCCTGCAGGCAGCCCGGAACACCTTCAAGGACGGTTTCAGCCAGGAGATGTTCCAGAGTCTGGTGCGGCTGGACATGGTCCAGCCCAGCCTGCTGGAGATTTCCGAAGCGCGCGCCTACCTGCTGGAACGCCGCACCCGTCTCGCCAGCCTTGCCGGGGAGTACCAGCTGGCGCCCATCTGCGTCGGCTCCCATCCCTTCGCCGACTGGCACGTGCAGGTGCCGACCGACGACTCGCACTACCAGCCACTCTTCGAAGACCAGCGGATGATCGCCCACCGCAGCCTGGTCGGCGGCATGCGCGTGCATGTGCTGATACCGCCGGACACCGACCGCATCAAGGTGATGAACCGGGTGCTCGGCTGGCTCCCCCTGTTACTGGCGCTGAGCACATCTTCCCCCCTGTGGAACGGCCGACCGACCGGCCTTATGAGCTATCGCCAGGCGGTCTGCGCCGAGTGGCCGCACAGGGGCATTCCCGAGCACTTTCCGGACGAGTCGGCCTTCGATGCGTACGTGCAGTGGCTGATGGCCGCGGGGTCCATACGCCGCGAGAGCGACCTCGCCTGGTGCGTACGCCCATCACCGCGCTTCTCCAGCCTGGAATTCCTGGCGGCCGATGGCTGCCCCTCGGTGGAGGATGCGCTGTGCATCGTTGCCCTGTTCCGCGCACTGGTGAGCTGGGCGATGACCCAGGAGGATGGCGACCCGCAGGACTCTCAGCTGCAACGCCTGGTACTGAAGGAAAACCACTGGCGCGCCATGCGCTTCGGTATCCACGGCATGTACCTGGACGCCTCGGGCGAGGCGAGCCTCTCGGCCGGTGCCTGGCTGGCGAGGGCCCATGGTTGCTTTGGTGAACTCGCCGAGTCCGAGGGAGATGGCCAGGCGTTCGTGCGTGGCCGGCATGTGCTGCGCTATGGCAGCAGCGCCGACCGGCAGTTGCATCGTTACCGCGAGGCCCTCCAGGCCGGCCTGCCCCGCCAGCAGGCGCTGGTGGCGGTCGTCGACGAACTCATCGCGGAAACCTGTGGGGGTTGAGCCCGGCCGGCGCGCGGGAAGCGATCAGCCGACCGGGCTAATCTTCAGCACGCAGGAAAAGCTCTGGGTGCGGCCATCCCAGATGTAGCGAAAATGTGGCCCCTGCACCGGTAGCGTCAGCGCCGGCGGACGGAACGCCGCCACGCATTCATGACCCCGCAGGCGCACGCTGTTGTACAGCAATCCCCACTTACCCTCGTTCCGGTGCAGTCCCGCGAAGACCTGGCTGGTGGCATAGCTCACCGGATCGGGATCGTGCAGCTCCGCGCGATCGCGCACGTCGAGCATCGGCTGAATCACCTTGTTGACGTAGGCGCGCAGGGTGACCTCGATGCTTTCCTCCTGGGTGGCACGCCAGAAGCGCTCCTGGTGGTAGCGGGTTTCGGCGATGGCGGCGTCGATCGAACTGGCGCAGTAGTAAACGCCGAAGCTGCCATCGGTAAAGCGGCTGCTGCGGCCGATATGGGTGAACACCGCCATCACCACCGTGGAGCCATTGCCGCTGACCCGGTCCTCGGGAGCAACGCGGGAAATCTCCCCCACCTGGTCACGCAGGCGGTCATTGGTCATGGCTTCGATGGCGTAGGCCAGATCGAGGTCAGCGGGATCGAGGGTGTCCTCGAATACCGATATGGGCGGGAAGGCGCTGTTGACCAGCCGATAGGCCTTGTTCCAGTCAGGAATCCGTTCCACCAGCAACTCCTGGGTCATCAGCCACGCACTCCATCGAGGTAACGGCGCACATCGGCCACATCCACCACCTGGCCGCCGAGCATGTACTCCAGCGCGCTCCGGCCATTGAAGGGTGCGGCGCTGTTGAGCTTGTGCACCCACTCATAGGCACGCGCTTCCTGGTTGCTGAAAAGGATGCGCAGGGACTTGTGGATACCCATCAGGTAGGAGATGCGCTCCAGCGTGTCGTGGGGCAGGCGCACACTGGGCAGCTTCTTGTAGCTGAAGTAGGTGGTGTTGCCGATGGAGCCCAGTAGCGTGCGCTGCTGTTCCTTGCTGCAACCCCACTTGTCCATCAGGTTGAAGAAGAACTTCAGGGCCACGCGGCCGGCTTCGCCGCTCTGGAGGTCCGGAATGACATGGCTGGCGGGAATGCTCATGGCGTCTCCTGGGAGAATTGCTATGGTTTCACTCTACTCCCGATCCGAATTATTTCAAGCATTGAGTTCTGATACGTATCAATTTCCGACCGTGAATTGCAGGCCCGCGCCGATCAATGGAAAAAAACGCCAAGGTAACGGAGCGCTTTCGACCTAGGCCCTGATGCACACGCTGGCTAGAGTGCCCGGGCACGCCATTCGCGAGGGCCAACGCCATGCTCGATGTCACTACCGCCCGCCCCTCCCGCTACCTGGAAAACCGTCACCTGGCATTGGCCCTGTTCGCCGAGCAGGGCTACGGCCAGGTGAGCATGCGCGACCTGGCGGCGCACCTCGGCATCAAGGCCGGGTCCATCTACCACCATGTGGAAAGCAAGGAAGCGCTGCTCTTCGAGTTCATCGAGGAGCTCTACGAACAGCTGCTGGACAACGCCGCCCTGGCCCGCCGCCACACCGATCCGGCCACGCGACTGTCCACGTTGATTGATGGCCACCTGGCCTTGCATGAGGCGATGGGCCCGCATTTCCGCCTGGCTGAGCTGGAGTGCCGCTGCCTCTCCGGCGAGCGACTCGAACAACTGCGCG
Source organism: Pseudomonas sp. BN414 (assembly GCF_029871275.1). Classification (NCBI taxonomy): domain Bacteria; kingdom Pseudomonadati; phylum Pseudomonadota; class Gammaproteobacteria; order Pseudomonadales; family Pseudomonadaceae; genus Pseudomonas; species Pseudomonas sp. BN414. Next base: position 131,675 of record NZ_SSOL01000040.1, on the reverse strand, counting down.
AACTGCGCCAGGCCTACGAGCTGGCCCTGCTGGAGCCATTGCAGCAACTGGCGGGGCAGCCGCTGGATAGCGCCGGGCGCGGCGCTGTGGCGAGCATCGTATCCCTCCTTAACCAACTACCCGCCTGGCTGGATGCCAGCGGCCTGCCGGGTGAGCAAGGACGCGAACTGATGACACGGATGATCCTGGGGACAGTGCGCGGGGCGTTGCGCTTGCCCTGAAATCGCCCGGTGATCCAGAAGCCAATACCCCCCTAAGGTCCTGCAGAGCCCCCTTCGGGCCTTGGCTGTTGCCAGAATTCGACCGTCGGTCCAGGAGTCTTGTAGGAGCTAGCTTGCTAGCGAAAAAAAAGCCATTCGCTGGCAAGCCAGCTCCTACGGGCGATGCAGCTGCAATGCCAATGAATTCGTCAACGAACACGCCCAATCACACCCCATCGAAACACCCCGTTACACCTCCCCTGGCGGATTCGCCGTTCTCATCCGTCCTTTCCAGACAAGCCCTGAAATTTCGGATTCCCCCATGCGTTCCTTCGCCACCCTCCTCCATCGCTGGGCCGGATTGGCCACGGCCACTTTCCTGTTCATCACCGGCCTGACCGGCGCGATCATCTCCTGGGACCACGAGCTGGATGACCTGCTCAACCCGCACCTGACCCAGGTCAGCAGCCAGGGCCCGGCCCTCGACCCGCTGGAGCTGGCGCGCCAGGTCGAGGCCCGTGATCCGCGCGCGGTGGTTACCTATGTGCCGTTGGCAGCGGAGCCCGGAGGGTCTCTGGACCTGGGTGTGACCGGCCGGGTCGATCCGTCCACCGGCAAGCCCTTCGAGCTGGGCTACAACCAGGTCTTCGTCGACCCGATCACCGGCGCCGAGCTGGGCAAGCGCGACTGGGGCGCCGTGTGGCCGGTGACCCGCGAAAACCTCGTGTCCTTCCTCTACGTGCTGCACTACAGCTTGCACATCCCCGAATTCTGGGGCATCGACCACTGGGGCCTGTGGCTGCTGGGAATCGTCGCCATCGTCTGGACGCTGGACTGCTTCGTCGGCTTCTACCTCACCCTGCCCGCGCGGCGCCGCCAGGCAGCGGCCAAGGCCGCCAAAGCTGCCGGCGGCGCCTCCTGGTGGCAGCGCTGGAAGCCGGCCTGGAAAGTGCGTTGGAGCGGCGGTTCCTACAAGCTCAACTTCGACCTGCACCGCGCATTCAGCCTGTGGACCTGGGTCTTGCTGCTGGTCCTGGCCTTCACCGCCTTCTCCCTGAACCTGTACCGGGAAGTCTTCTTCCCGATGATGCAGCTGGTCACCGAAGTCACCCCCGGTCCCTTCGACAAGCGCGAGGAAACCCCGGAAGACCAGCCCATCGAGCCGCGCCTGGGCTTCGCCGAAGCCATCACCACCGCCAAGGCGGAAGCCGCGCGCCGTGGCTGGGAAGAACCTGCGGGCAGCGTGTTCTACGCGCGCCACTATGGCATCTACGGCGTCAGCTTCTACCACCCCGGCGGTGACCACGGTGATGCTGGCGTAGGCCCGGCGGCGCTCTACTTCGACGGCCAGGACGGCAGCCTGCTGGGCGACAGCCAGCCCTGGAAAGGCACCGCCGGCGACATCTTCGTCCAGGCCCAGTTGCCCCTGCATTCCGGACGCATCCTTGGCCTGCCGGGACGCATCCTGATCTCCGCCATGGGCGTGGTGATCGCCATGCTCTCGGTCACCGGCGTGATCATCTGGTGGCGCAAGCGCGCCGCCCGCGAGCGTTCCTTGCAGAACAAGGCACAACGCCAGGCGGATGCCACCGACGGCGAAATCCTGCCCTCCAGTTGATCCCCGTCCCCCTTCAGGCCGGCTTGTTCCGGCCGGCCTGATTGCCTACCGCAAAAACTCTTCGCGAATTCGTTCCGGTTTTTCCTGCCTCGTTCGGTGCGAATACCGCTTCGCTGTCATCGAATCAGCTTCCTGAAACCATCTTTTCGCTGCCATTGCCTATCGTTTAAGAACCAGCAGCAGAGATGACGCGATGTACGAGCCCATAAACGCAGTGGTGATCATGGGTGTTGCCGGTAGCGGGAAGTCTGCCGTGGCCCGGGCGCTGGAGGTGCGCAGCGGGGCGCGGTTGATCGAGGGGGATGCCTTCCACCCCGACCGCAACATCCAGAAGATGAGCGCCGGCCAACCCTTGACCGACAAGGACCGCGCCAGCTGGCTGCATGCGCTCGAGAAACAGCTGAAGCAGACCTACCGTGCTGGCGAACATCCCATCCTCACCTGTTCCGCCTTGAAGCGTGCCTACCGCGATGGTCTGCGCCATGCCGTGCCTGGCCTGGCGTTCGCTTACCTGCAACTCTCCCCCACTGCCGCAGCCGAGCGGATGGCGCAGCGCCAGGGACACTTCATGCCGTCGAGCTTGCTGGACAGCCAGTTCGCCGATCTGGAAGAACCGTTGGATGAGCCTCTTACCCTGGTGCTCGACGGCACCCTGTCGGTGGGCGACCTGGCCAGCGCCATCCACCAGTGGTGGCAGCATCATGCGCCGGCCTGAAGCCATCCGGGCGCATACCCTGTGGGGGCGATTTCAATCGCTGAGCGGACCGAAGGTTCGCCATGTGGCCCTCAAGGGGGCAGCTTCGCCGCCCATAGCGAATGAATTCGCCCCCACAAAGAGCAAAATCCCGTTCCAGGCACAAACCCTGTAGGGGCGATTTCAATCGCCAAGCGGACCGAAGGTTCGCCCTGTGAGCCTCAGGGGCAGCTTCGCCGCCCTTGGCGAATGAATTCGCCCCCACAAGGCAAGGCAGTCCCGCCTCCACCTGAAGCCAATCCGCCATCATCCAGTCTTCACGCAAAAGCGCTTAGAATTCCGCGCTTTGTCGTGGTTACAGGGATCGATCCAATGCTGTCTGCCATGAAACGCGCCCTGGCGCGTTACTTCCCGCGAACCACCGAGTACCTGCGCGCCGAGCGTGAAGCGGCTGACCAGCTGCGCAAACCCACGCCTCGGGCGAAGAAATCCGCCAGCACCGGCAAGACCAAGGCGGCCGGAACCAAGAAGCCCGCCGCCGGCGATGGCCCCGCGAAAGCCGACAAGCCAGTCGACGAAGGCATCTACGCCGGCACCCGGATGAAAGTGACCGACGCGCAGGTGGAAGCCATGCGCGAACGCGTCGGCCAAGCCGTGGCTGCGGGGGTGGTCAGCCCACCGTCCGATGAGCAGTGGGCGATGGTTCTCGGCCGCGCCCCGCTCACCCGCATCTTCGCCGGTGCAGGTTCCGGCAAGTCCACCACCCTGGTGCTGCGGGTGGTGTTCATGCTCTGCCACATGGGTGTGGCGCCGGAGCGGCTCACCGTCATTTCCTTCACCAACGCCTCCTGTGCCCAGCTCCGCGAGCAACTCCTGAAGGTCCTGGCCTTCTGGCAGTTCCCCTTCGACGCCGCCCAGGCACGCCAGTGCGTGCGCACTTTCCACTCGGCCATGGGCACCCTGGCCAAGGAACTGCTGGGCAACCCGCGCTGGTTTGAACAACTGGACGAGGCCGGGAGCGGCGAACTGGACAACCCGCTGCTCGCCGGTCGCTTGCGCCCTGCCCAGCAGCGCCTGCTACAGCAGGCCTACCAGGATTGCTACGCGGCAAATGCGGACTTCCGTGAGCGGGTGCACAGCCTGCTGGGCTTGCCGCCCCTGCCCACCCCGGTTGAAGGCCAGTCTCAGCAGATACCGAAGGCGCCGCTGGACGGCTTCAAGCTGGCCGGCGAGTTCACCCCGCTGCCGCTGTTCGAGGCCTTCTATATGCAGGCCGGGTTCATGGAAAGCATCGGTATCCGCCTCGACCGCTTGAAGCCCCGCGCCTTAGGCTGCTCGGCTCGGGAGCGCGCCTTCGTCGAAGCGCTGGTGCAGTTCTGGAAGCACTTCGAGGCCGTGCTGCAACAGCAAGGGCTGATGACCTTCAACGCCGCCTTCCAGCGCCTGGGCGAAGTGCTCACCAAGGGCAACGGCTTGCCCGGCGAGGCCCTCGCTCCCTTCAGCCATCTGCTGATCGACGAATTCCAGGACATCTCGCCGCAGATCGTCCAGTGGCTGCAGGCACTGCATCGTGCCCTGTCGCGCCAAGGCGAAGCGGTGAGCCTGATGGCCATTGGCGACGACTGGCAGTCCATCTACGGCTGGCGTGGCAGCTCGCCGGAGCTGTTCATGGACTTCGACCGGCACTTCCCCAGCAAGGGCAAGACGAAGAAGAGCACCGTGCTGACGCTGGAAACCAACTACCGCTCCATCGAGCCGATCCTGCGGGACGGCGAGGCGGTGCTGGAGGGTGTGGCCTTCAAGCAGGCCAAGGGCAGCAAGGCTTTCAAGGCCGTGCAGCCCGGCGATCATGGTGTGAAGCTGGAATCGCGCTTCGACCTCAAGTTGCGGTTGCCCGAACTGGTAAAGGAAATCGAGGCCCAGTGCGCTCATGTGGCCGGCCGCGCGAATGCCGACCGCAATCCGGTGCTGCTGCTCTCCCGGCGCAACGAGCCGCTCCGGCAGATCCAGGCGCAGCTCGATTCGGCGCTGCCGGTGCGCGCCTACAGCATCCACCGCGCCAAGGGCTTGCAGGCGGAAGTGGCGATCATCGTCGACGACTGCAACCCGCCGGAGAAACACCCGCTGCGCAATGCGCTCTATGCCCACTCCGGTTTCTTCCGCAACAGCTACGACCAGGCCATGCAGGACGAAAGCCTGCGACTGGCCTATGTAGCCATCACGCGGGGTGTGAGCCGGGTGATCTGGTACACGAACAAGGTGCAGGGGGCGGTCGAGGTGTTGGCGCGGAGGGGGTAAACGACTGCAACTTCCGATCCGGCCTGACACTACCCTCACCCCCCGCCCCTCTCCCAAAGGGAGAAGGGTGACTCGCGCCGGGGAGGCACTGGCCATCCTGAAGCCAATCGGTAGTGGCCAGTTCAGTCGCGAAGGCGGGCCAGTGGCCCGCCTTTTTTTTCGCACCCACTATCAGGAAGGTTGTTGCTCAAGCCTGCCGCTGGGGGCGGCGGTCTTCTTTTCCAGCTTGGCGTAGACGAGCCAGGTCAGCAGCACGCCGCACGCCAGTACGGCGGAGAGGAAGTACAGGCCGGATGCCAGGCTGCCGGTGTACTCCTTGAGCGCGCCGATGCCGAACGGGCCGATATAGCCACCCAGGTTGCCGAACGAGTTGATCAGCGCGATGCCTGCCGCCGCGCTAGCGCCGGTGAGGAAGCGGCCCGGCAATACCCAGAAGATCGCGGTGGTCGAGAACAGGCTGAAAGCGGTCATGCTCAGCGCTGCCAGTTGCAGTACCGGCGACGTCAGCCAGGCACTGAAGAACAGGCCCAGGGCGCCCAGGATGTAGAGCACGATGAGGTGGCCGTAGCGGTCGTTGAGACGGTCCGAGCTGCGCGGCACCACCAGCAGCCCGATCACCCCGAACAGGTAAGGCACCGAGGTGATGAAGCCGGTGGCCAGGTCGCTCCCGCTGAACTGGTGCACCAGGGTCGGTAGCCACAGGCCCAGGCCATAGATGCTCAGGGTGCCCGGCAGGTACAGCAGCGCCAGGAGCAGCACGCGGCGGTCGGTCAGGGCGCGCAGCGGGTTCTGGTGTTCGGTCTGGCCGTACTCCCGGCGGTCCTTTTCCAGCTCCGTGCTCAGCCACTGGCGGTCAGCCTCGGTCAGCCAGCGGGCGTCCTTCGGCGTGTCGGGGAGGTACTTCAGGGTCGGCCAGGCCAGCAGGATGGCGGGAATTCCGATCAGGATGAACAGCCACTGCCAGCCGGTCAGACCACCCAGGCCATTGAGACCGAGCAAAGCGCCCGACAAGGGTCCGGTGACCATCAGGGCAATGGGCTGGGAGAGGATGAACAGGCCCAGCACCTTGCCGCGATTACGCACCGGGTACCAGCGGGTGATGTAGTACAGCACGCCCGGGAAGAAGCCCGCCTCCGCGGCGCCCAGCAGGAAGCGCATGAGGTAGAAGCTGTGGGCGCCCTGCACCAGCGACATGCCCACGGTGATCGCACCCCAAGTGATCAGGATGCGCGCGAACCAGCGTCGGGCGCCGTAGCGCTCCAGCAGCAGGTTGCTGGGGACTTCGAAGATGAAATAGCCGATGAAGAACAGCCCCGCGCCAAAGCCGTAGGCCATGTCGCTGATGCCGAGGTCGGCGTTCATGTGCAGCTTGGCGAAGCCCACGGCGGAGCGATCGATGTAGGCGACGAGGTAAAGCAGGATCAGGAAGGGAATCAACCTGAGCGTGAGCGTACGAATGATCCGTGCTTCCGGATTCATGGCGGGTCTCCAGCTTGTCTTGTTTTTATGGGTCGGTTGCCTCGTCCGGCGGGCCCATGGCAGATGCCCGTCTCGTCCAAGTGAAGGAGACAATATAGTAATACTTTTTATCGAGCAACGATTTCAAAACAGCTTTTCATCAGGTAGATTCGGCAGCGTCTCCACGAAATAGTCATACAATAAGAGTGACTGCGCCATGACTGAGAAAAAACCCACGCTCCGCTCCGCCCAATGGTTTGGCACTGCCGACAAGAACGGCTTCATGTACCGCAGCTGGATGAAGAACCAGGGCATCCCGGATCACGAATTCCAGGGCAAGCCTATCATCGGCATCTGCAATACCTGGTCTGAGCTGACGCCCTGCAACGCCCACTTCCGCAAGATCGCCGAACACGTGAAAAAAGGCGTGCTGGAAGCCGGCGGCTACCCGGTGGAGTTCCCGGTGTTCTCCAGTGGCGAGTCCAATCTACGCCCCACCGCCATGCTCACTCGCAACCTGGCCAGCATGGACGTGGAAGAAGCCATTCGCGGCAACCCGGTGGACGCCGTGGTGCTGCTGACCGGCTGCGACAAGACCACGCCGGCGCTGTTGATGGGCGCAGCCAGCTGCGATGTGCCGGCCATCGTCGTCACCGGTGGGCCGATGCTCAACGGCAAGCACAAGGGCAAGGACATCGGCGCCGGCACCATCGTCTGGCAGATGCACGAGGCCTATAAGGCCGGTGAGATCGACCTCAACGAATTCCTCTCCGCCGAGGCCGGCATGTCCCGCTCGGCGGGTACCTGCAACACCATGGGCACCGCGTCCACCATGGCCTGCATGGCCGAGGCACTGGGCACTTCCCTGCCGCACAACGCCGCCATCCCGGCAGTGGACGCGCGCCGCTACGTGCTGGCGCATCTGTCGGGCATGCGTATCGTCGAGATGGTTGCCGAAGACCTGCGTCTGTCGAAGATCCTCACCCGCGAGGCCTTCGAGAACGCCATTCGTGTGAACGCTGCCATTGGTGGTTCCACCAATGCGGTGATCCACCTGAAGGCCATCGCCGGCCGCATCGGCGTCGAGCTGGACCTGGAAGACTGGACGCGCGTCGGCAAGGGCACCCCGACCATCGTCGACCTGCAGCCTTCCGGCCGTTTCCTGATGGAAGAGTTCTATTACGCAGGCGGTTTGCCGGCGGTGGTTCGTCGTCTCGGCGAAGCCAACCTGCTGCCCAACCCCGAGGCGCTCACCGCAAACGGCAAGAGCCTCTGGAGCAACTGCCAGGCGGCCCCCCAGTACAATGATGAAGTGATCCGCCCGCTGGACAAGCCCCTGGTGGCCGACGGCGGCCTGTGCATCCTGCGCGGCAACCTGGCGCCCCGAGGCGCGGTGCTCAAGCCCTCCGCCGCCAGCCCGGAATTGATGCAGCACCGTGGCCGCGCCGTGGTGTTCGAGAACTTCGACGACTACAAGGCGCGCATCGCCGATCCGGAGCTGGATGTCGACGAAACCTGCGTACTGGTCCTGAAGAACGCCGGGCCCAAGGGTTATCCGGGCATGGCCGAGGTGGGCAACATGGGCCTCCCGCCCAAGGTGCTGGCCAAGGGTGTCACCGACATGGTGCGGATTTCCGATGCGCGGATGAGTGGCACCGCCTATGGCACCGTGGTGCTGCACGTAGCGCCGGAAGCGGCCGCCGGCGGCCCCCTGGCTGCGGTACGCAATGGCGACTACATCGAACTGGACTGCGCCAGTGGCCGCCTGCACCTGGACATCAGCGACGAGGAGCTTGCCGGCCGCCTGGCCGACCTGCGGCCTGATACCAGCGCGAACATTTTCAGCAGCGGCTATGCGCGGCTGTATGTGGACCACGTGCTGCAGGCCGACCAGGGCTGCGACTTCGACTTCCTCGTGGGCTGCCGGGGCGCGGCCGTGCCGCGCCATTCCCACTGAGAGCAGGGGCGCCGTTCTGGCGCCCCATCTCCCCTCGCCGTTATGATGCGCCGCATCATTTCCCAGCCGCGCGTCTCAGATGGACTACCAGACCCCCAAACCCCGCAAGAGCATGCACGCCCGCATCGTCCAGGAACTGGGCATGCACATTGTTTCCGGCCGCTTCAAATCCGAGGAGAAACTGCCTCTGGAGGCCACGCTCTGCGAGGAATACAAGGTCAGCCGACCGGTGCTGCGGGAAGCGACCCGTGTGCTCAGCGCCAAGGGGCTGGTCTATTCGAAACCGCGCGTCGGCACCGTGGTGCGCCCGCGCAACGAATGGCACCTGCTGGACCCGGACGTCCTCTACTGGCTGGTGCAGAGCACACCGCAGAGCGAGTTCTTCAACACCTTGGTGGCGGTGCGACGCATCCTCGAACCGGAAATCGCCGCCCTTGCCGCCACCACGGCCACCGATGACGACATCGCAGCCATCGAAGACGCCTACCGGCGCATGGAAGCCGCCCAGACCCGCGAGCAGCTGCTGCAGCCGGACCTGGATTTCCACCGCGCCATCGCCGAAGCCACTCACAACGACCTGCTCGCCTACATGTGCAACATGCTGTCGTTACCGCTCCGCGAGTCGATCACCGTCACCAATCTGCGCCCGAACATCCAGCAACTCGCCCTGCCCCGCCACAAGGCCATCCTCACCGCGATCAAGAATCGCGACGCCCTCGGCGCCCGCCACGCGTCGCTGGTGCAGCTCGATGACACCCGCGTGGCACTGGACACGGTGATGAACGAGCTGACGCCGCTCTAGAAAGTCGCTGGCTGCAGCCGAACCGCCAACGTCACCTCCAGGCCGTCCTCCGTATTCGCGAATTCCAGCGTGCAACCGCAGCGCTCGGCGATGGCCTGGACGATGGACAAGCCCAGGCCACTGCCGCCGCTGTCGGCGCTGCGCCAGAAACGCTGGCCCATGCGCGCCAGCTTTTCCGCCGGCAGGCCGGGGCCCCGGTCACGCACGCTGAAGCACACCTGGTCGCCGTGCCGCTCAAGGGCCAGCTTCACCTGCGCATCGCTGTGGCGCAGGGCGTTCTCCAGCAGGTTGCGCAGGGCCGCCACCGCCAGCGCGATGGGAATATCCAACGGTGCGGCAGGCAAGTCATCCGGCAGCTCCAGCTCGATGCGTTCCCGTCCCCCCGGCCCGGCGTCCTCGATGGCCAGCCTGGCCGCTTCGGCAGCGGTGCACTGCAGGCCATCCTCGAAATCCAGACTGCCCTCCACCCGCGCCAGCAGCAGCAACTGCTCCAGGGTCCGCTGCAGGCGGTCGGCGCCAGCTTCGGCGTTGGCCAGCGCCTGATCGACGGCGGCGCCCTGGGTCATGCGGGCCACTTGCAGGTGGGTCTTGATCGCCGTAAGGGGGCTGCGCAGCTCATGGGCCGCATCTCCGGTGAACCGCCGCTCGCGTTCCAGTGCCTGGGCGATGCGCTGGAACAGCTGGTTCTGGGTTTCCACCAGGGGCTGCAGTTCGCCGGGCAAGGTGCCTACTTGCAAGGGTTGAAGGGAGTCCGCGCTGCGCCGGGTGAGCGCTTCGCGGATGCGCTGCAGCGGCGCCAACCCGCGTCCGAGGCCAAGCCAGAGCAGGCCCAGGCTGCCCAGCAGGGCCACCACCATCGGCACCGCAGCCGCCAACAGCACCGAGCGCCCGAGGGTCGCGCGCTCGTCCAGCCGGTCGGCCGTTGTGACGCGCAGTTCGCCGTGCAACAGGGTGAAACTGCGCCAGGGCACGCCGTCGATCATCTGGTCATGAAAGCCCGCGCGCTCCGCGTCCAACTGCTGGCCCGGTGCCGCGTGACTGCGGGCCAGCACTTCGCCGCGCAGGGAGCTGACCTGGCAAGCCATGCCATTGGGAATGCCCAGCCGCTCGGCGCTGATGGGCTTGCGCGTGCCATCGCTGGCCACGGGTTGCGGCAACTGTTCGAGCAGGCCGGCGACCATCCGCGCGGACGCCCCCAGCCGCTCGTCCAGCGAGCGCATCATCTCGTTGCGCAAGTCGAAGAGCATCCAGGTCGCCGCCAGGGTCCAGAGCACCACAAAGGCGGAACCCAGCATCAGGGTCAGGCGCAGGCGCAGGCTCATGGCGTCGTCTCCCGTCCGCTGTCGCCGCTGGCCGGGCCCAGCCGATAGCCCAGGCCGCGCACGGTCTCGACGATGCCGCTGCCGAGCTTGCGGCGCAGGTGATGGATATGCACGTTCAGGGCATTGCTCTCCACATCCTCGGCAAAGCCGTAGACCGCGTCCTTGAGTTGATCGGCACTGAGCACGCGACCCGGGTTGTTCAGCAGCGCCTGCAACAGCGCCAACTCGCGCCGCGAAAGTTCCACGGGGCGACCCTCCAGCCGCGCTTCGCAACTGCTCGGGTCATAGCAAAGCGGGCCGTGTTCGATGAGGTTCACGCGGCGCCCGGACACGCGACGCATCAGCGTGTGCAGGCGCGCGGCCAGTTCGCGCAGGTCGAAGGGTTTGAGCAGGTAATCGTCGGCACCGGCCTGCAGGCCGATCACCCGATCGCTCACCGCATCTCGTGCAGTGAGGACCAGCACCGGCAGTTCGAGCCCGCGCTGACGCAGGCGCCGCAGCAGGTCGATGCCGTCTTCGTCGGGCAGGCCGAGATCGAGGATGAGCACATCGAAGCGCGCCGCGCGCAGCATCGCTTCGGCGCTGGCCGCCGTGGCGGCGTGGTCGACGGTCAGGCCCTGGGCCAGGATGCCGGCAACGATGCCGCTGGCGATCAGGGCGTCGTCTTCGGCGAGGAGCACATGCATGGAGTCGCGTCCGCTGAAATGGAGTCGATGGTGGACCTTACCGATTAAGGCGACATTAATGCAGCCCGTGCGGCCGCTGTTAATGCCGCGTTAATACCGCCGGCACAATCTTCCGCACACCTGAAACCGCAACGGAGCCTTCATGCGTGCCCTGATGCTCGCGCTGTTCCTGCTGTTGCCCGGCCTGGCCTCGTCGGCCGGCGGGCTGCTGGGCAACGCGCAACCCGACTTCCTCCCGGTGGACCGGGCCTTCGACCTCAGCGTCACCCCCCTGGAGAACGGCGCAACCCGGCTGCATTGGCAGATCGCGCCCGGCTACTACCTGTACAAGCAGCGCCTGCAATTCCAGGGGCTGGCGGAGGCAAACCGGCCCAGCCTGCCGACCGGTGAGCCCCATAGCGACGAGTTCTTCGGCGACACCGAGGTCTATCGCCAGAGCCTGACCCTGGAAGTTCCGCCGGGAGCCGGTGCGCGCATGCGCCTGGGCTGGCAGGGCTGCGCCGATGCGGGTTTGTGCTATCCGCCGCAAAGCCGCGACGTTGCACTGAGTACCAGCGGTTCCGGCGAACCGGGCGCCTTTCAGGCCGAAGACCAGGCCCTGGCCAGCGGCCTGCAGGAACGCTCGCTGGCCTGGAGCCTGCTTCTGTTCTTTGGCCTGGGATTGCTGCTGGCCTTCACCCCCTGCTCCTTGCCGATGCTGCCGATCCTCGCCGGCATCGTGGCCGGCGGCGGCGCCTCGCCCCGTCGTGGTTTCGCGCTCGCCGGCACGTACGTGGTGGCCATGGCACTGGTCTATGCCGGGCTAGGCGTAGTGGCCGCCCTGCTAGGCGCCAACCTGCAGGCGGCGCTGCAGCAACCCTGGCTGCTGGCAAGCTTCGCCGGGGTGTTCGTGCTGCTTGCCCTGCCCATGTTCGGGGCGTTCGAACTGCAACTGCCGACGGCCCTGCGCGACCGTCTGGAGAATGCTGGGCGCCAGCAGAAAGGCGGCAGCCTGCTGGGTGCCGGCGTGCTTGGCGTGTTGTCCGGCCTGCTGGTCGGCCCCTGCATGACCGCACCGCTGGCGGCCGCACTGCTGTTCATCGCCCAGAGCGGTAGCGCCGTGCAGGGCGGCCTGGTGCTGTTCGTCCTGGGTCTGGGCATCGGCACGCCGCTGCTGTTGCTGGTGACGCTGGGCAATCGTTTCCTGCCCAAGCCCGGTGCCTGGATGGAACGGGTCAAGGGCGTGTTCGGCTTTCTCTTTCTCGCGGCGGCCCTGTTCGTCGCCAGACCGCTGTTGGCCGACAGCCTGTGGCTGGCCCTCTGGGGTGTCTGGCTGGTCAGCCTGGCCACCGCCCTCTTCCATGTCTCGCGGCGAGTCCCCGCGCGCGCCGCCGGCATGGTGCTGGGCCTGTGGGGCGTGAGCCTGCTGATTGGCGCTGCGGGTGGCGCGACGGATATCCAGCGCCCGCTGGCGGTGTATGCCGGCTCGACCAACTTGGCCCCCACGGCAAGCAACACGGCCCACTTCAGCGACCCCACCACCCTCGACCGTGAGCTGACGGCCGCCAAGGCCCAGGGACAGTGGGTGCTGGTGGACTACTACGCGGACTGGTGCGTGTCCTGCAAGGTCATGGAGAAAGAAGTATTCGGCAACGCCGAGGTGCAAGCGAGCCTTGCTGGCGTGCGAATCCTGCGCCCGGACGTGACCCGCAGTGACGCCAACAGCCGTGCCCTGCTCGATCGCTACCAGGTACTCGGCCCGCCGACGCTGCTCTGGATCGGCCCCGATGGCCAGGAACGCCGCGACGCTCGTATCACCGGTGAGGTGGACGCCCAGGCCTTCCTGAAGCGCTGGAATGCGGTTCGGGAGCGCGGCTGATGCTGACCTTGAACCTGGGTCCATTCGCCCTGGCACTGCCTCATGTGCTGATCCTCGGAAGCCTGCTACTGGCCACCCTCTGCGGCTGGTGGATCGGCCGGCGCCACGGCCACAACCCGGAGCGCTGGCTGTTCCGCCTGTTGCTGGTGGCCTTGCTGGTGGCACGACTGGCCTTCGTGATCGCTTACTTCGAGCACTTCCGCGATGAACCCTGGCGGGTGATCGACATCCGCGACGGCGGCTTCATCGCCTGGCCCGGCGTGCTCGCCGCCCTGCTCCTGGGTGGCTGGGTGCTGTGGCGCAAACACGCCTTGCGCAAGCCGCTGGGCATCGCCATGGTGGTCGGTGTCGCGAGCTGGGGCCTGGGCACCTTCACCTGGCAGGCCCTCGACCGCGCCACGCGTCTGCCGGAACTGGCCCTGCTGGATATCCAGGGCCGCCCGGTGGCGCTGCAAAGCCTTGCCGGCAAGCCGCTGGTCATCAATCTCTGGGCCACCTGGTGCCCGCCCTGCCGACGCGAGATGCCGGTGCTGGCGGCGGCCCAGGCCGCCCATCCCGACACCCTGTTCCTATTCGTCAACCAGGGCGAGGCGGCTGAAGCGGTCAGCCGCTTCCTGGAGGGCCAAGGCCTGGCCCTGGACAACAGCCTGCTCGACAGCGGCAACCGGCTGGGCCAGCGCGTGGGCTCCACAGCGCTGCCCACCACCCTGTTCTACGACGCCAGTGGTCGCCAGGTCGGCAGCCACCTGGGCGAACTTTCGCGGGCGAGCCTGGCGCGCGCCCTCGAATCCCTTGATAAGGACAATCAGCAATGACACGACTCCAACAACTCACCTGTGCGCTCGCCGGCATCGGCCTGTCGACCATCAGCACCGCCCACGCCGCCGATTGGCCGGCGCCGATCAAGGCTGTGGAGGCCCGTGGTGCCAAGGTGGTCGGCACCTTCGACGCCCCGGGTGGACTCAAGGGCTATGCCGCCCGCTACAACGGGCAGGGGATGACGCTGTATCTCACGCCCGATGGCGAGCACGTGCTGATCGGCAGCCTGCTCGACGCCCAGGGCACGGACCTGGGCCAGGCGCCCCTGGAGAAACTGGTGTACGCGCCCATGGGCAAGGAAATGTGGGAGCAGATGGAAAAGAGCGCCTGGATCGCCGACGGCAGCCCCAAGGCTCCACGCATCGTCTACCTGTTCAGCGACCCCAACTGCCCCTACTGCAACCTGTTCTGGCAACAGGCGCGGCCCTGGGTCGAGAGCGGCAAGGTGCAGTTGCGCCACATCATGGTCGGCATGCTGCGCCCGGACAGTCCAGGCAAGGCCGCCGCCCTGCTTGGCGCCAAGGACCCGCAGGCCGCCCTCAACGCGCACGAAGCGGCCGGCAAGGACAGCACCCTCAAAGCCGCGGACAAGGTGCCCGGAGAAATCCGCAAGCATCTGGCGGAGAACCTCGACCTGATGGGCGAAATGGGTGCCCAGGCGACGCCGTCCGTGTTCTACCTGGATGACAAGGGCCGTCTGCAGCAACAGCAGGGCGTGCCGCAGCCCGATGTCCTGGCGAAGATCATGGGCTCCCAGGCGGAGTGATTTGGTCGAGGGCCCTGGCAGTGCCCTCATCCCCCCGGGGAATGCACCCCTTCCCCTCGTCGGCCGATGTCGTCCCTTGTCATGAAATGAAAATCGCCTGTCGCGGGATGCACGGTTATCGACTCCTCATGGGGCCTAGAGTCGCTGTTGTTTCCCGAACAAGAAAAAACGAGAGTTCCATGAGCAAATCCCCCCGCACGCCGAAAGCCTCGGCGGCCAAACCACTTCCCGCAACTGCCAAGCCCCGTCGCCCCCGCAAGGAGGCCGACCTCCCGTCCCCGCAACACGAGCTGATCGGCACTGCGACAAACCAGACGCTGGCGGGTAATCCGCTGGTCAGCGTGCGCGCGGCAGACCTGGTCGGTTCGGCCGGCTACCTGCTCAAGGCGCTGGGCCAGTCGCCGCTAAAGGCCAGCGCTCATCTGGGCGGATACCTCAAGGAACTGCGCGCCATCGTTGGCGGTTCCTCCACCATTGCTCCCGACCCCAAGGACAAGCGCTTCGCCGATCCGGCCTGGCAGTCCAACGTCTTCCTGCGGGGCCTGTTGCAGAGCTACCTGGCCGGCCAGGGCGAACTCAACCGCTTCATCGAGTCCACTGATCTCCCACCCCTGGAAAAGAGCCGGGCGCAATTCGTTGCATCGCTCCTGGCCGACGCGGTGGCCCCCAGCAACTCGCCGCTGACCAACCCCGCCGCCCTGCGCAAGCTGGTGGATACCGGTGGTTTGAGCCTGGCCAGGGGCATCCGTCACTTCGCCCACGACATGCTGAACAAGCGCGGGCTTCCGGAGCAGGTCGACAGCACCCCGTTCAAGGTCGGGGAGAACATCGCCACGGCCAAGGGCGACGTGGTGTTCCGCAACGAGATGTTTGAATTGCTTCAATTCGCACCGACCACACCGAACGCATTTGCACGGCCGCTGGTGATGTCGCCCCCGCAGATCAACAAGTACTACGCCATCGACCTCTCGCCGGAAAAAAGCCTGATCAAGTGGATTCAGGACAGCGGCGTGAACCTGTTCGTCATCAGCTGGCGCAACCCCACCAGCGAGCATCGCGATTGGGGCCTCTCCGAATACGCCCTGTGCCTCGACCAGGCAGTGGATGTGGCCTGCCAGATCACCGGCAGCCCGGACGTGAACATGTGGGGCTCCTGCTCCGGCGGTATCACCCTGGCGGCCTACCTCGGTTGGCTCGCAGCCCGTGGCGAGGGCCACAAGGTGGCCAACACCAGCTGGGCCGTGTGCGTGCTCGACATGCCGTCCGCGCTGGACGACACCACCCTTGGGCTGTTCGCCACACCGGCCGCATTGCGCGCTGCCAAGGCCAGCTCGAAGCGCAAGGGCGTACTGAGCGGCCAGGACATGGCGCGCATGTTCGCCTGGATGCGCCCCAACGACCTGATCTGGAATTACTGGGTCAACAACTACCTGCTGGGCAACAAGCCGCCGGCCTTCGACATCCTCGCCTGGAACAACGACACCACCCGCCTGCCCGCCCAGTTGCATGCGGATTACCTCGACCTGGTCCAGCAGAACCCCTACAGCAACCCGGGCACCCTGACGATTGCCGGCGAATCCATCGACATGACCCAGGTGAAGGTCGGTGCCTACGTAGTCGGCGGCACCACCGACCACATCACGCCCTGGCAAGGTTGCTACGGCACGGCCCGCCTGTTCGGCGAGGACGCTACCTACGTGCTGTCCAACGCCGGACATCTGCAGAGCCTGGTCAACCCGCCGGGCAATCCGAAGTCGTTCTACTACGCAGCGCCCGCCAGTTCCAGCGACCCGGAAACCTGGCTGCAGAATGCCGGCGAGCGCCAGCAAGGCAGTTGGTGGTCCCACTGGCGTGAGTGGATCCAGCAGCGCTCGGGCGAAAGCCTGGCCACGCCGAAAAAAGCCGGCTCGCGCAAACATCCGCCGCTCTGCCCCGCACCCGGCACCTATGTAATGCAGCGCTGAAATCCCGCCGCATCGGCAGGACTCGGGTGAGCCCGGCCAAGTGACTCAAGGCCGCACCACCCGTGAGCTCCAGCGCTCTTCAATGGAATGAATGCGCGGAGCCGCAGTCTATCCCTCAGGCGGGTCGACCCAGCGGCTCGGACCCGCCGGCTGCCGTCCCGTTCCTCGCTGTCACGTGGCGGCCTTGGTGGCACGTCATCAGCGAGGTCCAAGATGCGCTGGATACCCGGGTTACTCTGCGTAGCCGCCTTGCTTCTGGGTGGCTACGCATCGGCCGCCGACACCGAGAAGGCCGAGACGGCGGAAAACAAGGCCGAGGTGCTGGAAGAAAAGGCTGCCAACGACCAACCGCCGCCCAGCGGCGAGGTCGCCCCCATCACGCCCAGCGAGGCGCAGGCCGTGGACCCGGCCGGCGCGGCGCCACTGGACGACGCCATCACCTGCCTCGCGCGCTCCATCTACTGGGAAGCCAAGGGCGAGCCACCCTACGAAATGGAAGCCGTCGCCAATGTGGTGATGAACCGGCTGGCCAGCGACGACTTTCCGGATACCGTCTGCGCCGTGGTCAAGCAGGGCTCGGAGACCAAGAGCTGCCAGTTCTCCTGGTGGTGCGATGGACGCCCCGATGAAGTGGTGGAGGAAGAGCGTTACGAACTGGCCACGGAGATCGCACGCAAGGCACTCAACGGCCAACTGAAGGATCGCACGGAGGGTGCGCTGTACTTCCACGACCGCACCGTTTCACCAGCCTGGGCCCGCGAGTACGCCAGGACGGCGCAGACCCGGCGCTTCCTCTTCTACAAGCCGAAATCCGGGTAAGCAGCCGGTCGCCGACGGTGTGTGCAAGACGCAGCGCTCTCCCTCGGTTCAAACCTGCTGGACGATCTGGATGAGGTTGCCGCAGGTATCGTCGAACACGGCGAGGATGACCGGACCCATGGTGGTCGGCGGCTGGGTGAAACGAACTCCGGCGGCGCTGAGTCGGGCATGCTCGGCGTGCACGTCGTCGACGCCGAAGGAGGTAAAGGGAATTCCATCCTGTTTGATCGCTGCCTTGAACGGCCCGGCCGCCGGATGCACATCCGGTTCCAGCAACAGCTCGACGCCATTGGGGTCACCCGGTGAAGTGAGCGTGAGCCAGCGATGGGCGCCCATGGGAATATCGTGCTTCAGCTCGAAGCCAAGCAGGTCGCGGTAGAAGGCCAGCGCCTTCGCCTGGTCGTCCACCAGCACACTGGCCACAACGATCTTCATGAAAAGCTCCTCCCGGTGGTCGAGGCCGGTATCGGCGCGAAACCCTGAATGATAGCCGCCCAGCTACTTCGACCCCGGGAAGCACAGAACCTCCCCCAGCGCAGCGGGCAGCCGTTGCACCGGGTGGAGGTTCCGAACCGCCCCGGATCAGATCGCGCTGCGCGTGCTTTCTCCGTCGACCAAACGCTGGATGCCCAACGGGTTGGCATCTTTCAGCGCGTCCGGTAGCAACGCATCCGGGTAGTTCTGGTAGCACACCGGGCGCAGGAAGCGGTCGATGGCGAAGGTCCCGACGGAGGTTCCACGGGCATCCGAGGTGGCCGGGTAAGGACCACCATGGACCATGGCATCGCAGACCTCCACGCCGGTCGGGTAGCCGTTGAGCAGCAGGCGCCCGACCTTCTGTTCCAGCAGGCTGGAAAGCTCACCGAAGCTGGCGAGGTCAGCCGATTCGGCGATCAGGGTGGCGGTGAGCTGGCCGCGTAGCCCTCGCAATGCACGCACGAGTTCATCCTTGTCAGCCACTTCGACGACCACGGTCGCAGGACCGAAGACTTCTTCCTGCAGCAGTTCATCGCCTTCCAGCAGCAGGCTCGCGTCGGCCTTGAACAACTGGGCCTGAGCCTTGCCGCCTTCCTGCGGGTTGCCCGCCAGATGGGTGATGCCGGGGTGACGGTGGAGGCCGTCGATACCGTGGCAGTAACTCTTCAGACCACCGGCGTTGAGCAGCGTCTGCGCCGGCTGGTCGCCCATGAGGGCGGTGAAGCGTTCGAGGAAGGCGGAAAACTCGGGCGAGCGGATGCCGATCACCAGGCCCGGGTTGGTGCAGAACTGCCCGGCACCCAACACCACGGAGGCGGCCAGTTCGGCGGCGACCTGCTGGCCACGGGCCTTGAGGGCTTCGGGCAGCAGCAGGACCGGGTTGATGCTGCTCATCTCGGCGAACACCGGAATCGGCTGCGGACGCGCCGCCGCCATGTCGCAGAGGGCACGACCGCCGCGCAGGGAACCGGTGAAGCCAACGGACTGGATCGCCGGGTGCTTGACCAGCCACTCACCGACACCGCCGCCGTAGATCATGTTGAACACACCGGCTGGCATGGCGGTTTTCTCTGCCGCACGGACGATGGCATCGGCCACCCACTCGGCGGTCGCCATGTGCCCGCTGTGGGCTTTGAATACCACCGGGCAGCCAGCGGCCAGGGCGGCAGCGGTGTCGCCACCGGCCGTGGAGAAGGCCAACGGGAAGTTGCTGGCACCGAACACGGCGACCGGGCCGACGCCGATGCGGTACTGGCGCAGGTCCGGGCGCGGCAGGGGCTTGCGCTCGGGCAGCGCGCGGTCGATGCGGGCGCCGTAGAAGTCGCCCCGACGCAGCACGGTGGCGAACAGGCGCATCTGCCCACTGGTGCGGCCACGCTCGCCCTGGATGCGGGCGGTGGGTAGCGCGGTTTCGCGGCAGACGGTGGCGATGAAGTCGTCGCCCAGGGCGTCCAGTTCGTCGGCAATGGCGTCGAGGAACTCGGCGCGACGGCTGGCCGGCAGGCTGCGGAAAGTGGGATAGGCCGCCTCGGCGGCGCGGGCAGCGGCGTCTACCTCGGCCTCGGTGGCCTGGCGGAAGGCATAGGGCAGCGCTTCGCCGCTGGTGGCATCGAAGCTCTGCACGGTAACGGGGCCGGCGGCGCTGCGGCCGCCGGCGATGAAGTTGAAACCGGTGATGACGGTCATGCTCGTCTCCCTGACCTTGTGGGTTGAGGGTGGCCGCCGCGAACGGTGGCCGGAAATGAATGAATCGCGCCAGGCACGCACCTCGTGGGTACGCGGCTTACAGGCGCGGGTGCCGCCGCTGGCGGCGCTTACAGGGAGCGGACAGCGCCGGGCGCCAGGTGCTCCTCTTCACGGGCGATGCCGTTGACCAGGGGCGCGCCGAATTCGGCCATCTCAATCTC
This sequence comes from Pseudomonas sp. BN414, assembly GCF_029871275.1. NCBI lineage: Bacteria > Pseudomonadati > Pseudomonadota > Gammaproteobacteria > Pseudomonadales > Pseudomonadaceae > Pseudomonas > Pseudomonas sp. BN414. The sequence continues at coordinate 112,030 of NZ_SSOL01000040.1, read as the reverse complement.
GAAACGGTCGCCCGGACCGGCCTTGATGCCGTCGGCAAAGGACAGGGTCGCGGTGCCGAAGTAATGCACGTGGACATCGCCCGGACGCAGGAACTGCGCGTACTTGAAGTGATGGTATTCGAGGTTTTCCAGGCTGTGGCACATGTTGTCTTCGCCGGAGAGGAACTCCTTCTCCCAGATCACCTCGCCATTTCGACGAATGCGGCTGGTACCAGCCAGGTGCGCTGGCAGCTCGCCCACGCGCAGCTCGGGACCGTAGGCGCAGAAGCGCAGCTTGGAATGGGCCAGGTAGAGGTAGCTGCGGCGCTCCAGTACGTGGTCGGAGAACTCATTGCCCAGCGCATAGCCCAGGCGATAGGGCTGGCCGTCCTCGCCTACCACATACAGGCCCACCAGCTCGGGCTCTTCGCCGGCGTCCTCGGCGAAGGCCGGCACGGGGAAGTCGGCGCCGGGTCGGACGACGATGCCGCCGTCACCCTTGTAGAACCATTCCGGTTGCGCACCGGCGTTGCCGGCGCCGGGTTTGCCGCCTTCCACGCCCCATTTGAACATGCGCATGGTGTCGGTCAGGGCGGCCTCGTCCTGGGCCTTCTGCTGGTGCATCTTGTCGCGTGTGGAGGCGCTGCCCAGATGCGTCAGGCCGGTGCCGCTGACCAGGCAATGGGCCGGATCTTCATGGTCCAGGGGCGGCAGTACGCGGCCGGCTTCCAGCAGCTCGCGGTAGGCCGGACCGGGTTCGGTGCCACGGCTCAGGACTTCGTCCTGCAGGCTGCGCCCGGCGGCGATGGCGGCCAGGGCAAGGGCGCGGGTGCTGGCAGTGGCGCGCAGGACCTGGACCTGCTCACCCTCGATCACGCCAACATGGCGCTGGCCGGTGGCGGTCTCGAACTGGATCAGTCTCATGGCGATGACTCTCGTTACGGGGTGTTGGCCGGGACTTTACGAATCCCCCGCCGGCCTGCCTAATGAGAGCTTCTGATCCCGCGATAACTTTTGGTCATCCCCCCATGATCGCTTCCCTCCCCGCCCTGGTTTCCCGCCTGCGCCTGAAGCAGCTGCGTCTGCTGATCGCCCTCGATGAACAGGGTTCGCTGCACAAGGCCGCCGAGCAGGTCGCCATTACCCAGCCCGGCGCCACCAAGGCGCTGAACGAGATCGAAGCCGCCTTCGGCATGCGCCTGTTCAATCGCACCAGCCAGGGCCTGGAAGCCAACGACCTGGGCCGCTGCGCCATCCGCTACGCACGTCTGATCCACACTGACCTGGCGCACCTGCGGGAAGAGATGATCGGTATTCTCCAGGGCCAGGGCGGTCGCCTCTCGGTGGGCGCGGTGATGGGCGCGGTGCCGCTGCTGGCGCGCAGTCTGGAGCGACTGCGGGACACCCAACCGGAGTTGTCGGTGGAGGTGGTGGAAGACACCAGCGCCCGTCTGCTGGGCCTGATCGACCAGGGCCGCCTGGACCTGGCCGTCTGCCGCACCAGCGTGAGCCCCCGGCCGGACGCCTACGATGCCCAGGTGCTCTATGGCGAAACCCTGAAGGTCATGGCCAATCCGGCGCACCCGCTGGCGGGTGCCGAGGCGCTGGAGCTGGCGGAACTGGCCAACTACCCCTGGGTGGTATACCCCGCCAACATGCCCATGCGCCTGGTGCTGGAACGCGAGTTCAGCCAGGCGGGGCTGGAATTCCCGCGCTACCCGCTGGAGACCGCCTCGACGCTGACCACCGTAATGCTGCTGCGGCAGAACCCGCAGCTGATCGCCCTGATGCCCCGCGAAGTAGCCGATGAGGCAATCCACCTGGGCAGCCTCGCCTGCCTGCGCCTGCAACTGCGTTCGCGCAGCGAGCCCTTCTCGGTGGTGATGCGCCGGGGTGCGCAGTTGTCCGCGCCGGCCCGCTTGCTGTGGCAGGCCCTTGAGGCGGAAAGCGCTTCACAGCCGGGCGCCTGATGCGCCCGGAACACGAGTACAACCTCACGAACAGGAAAGCCCCATGCCCCATCTCGTCATCGAGTACAGCGCCAACCTCCCCGGCTTCAATGCCGCCGCCACCCTCGCCGCCTGCAATGGTTTCCTGGCCGACATCTCCGAAGCGGACATCAAGAGCCGCGCCGTACGCCATGAGCATTTCCTGGTGGGCACCGCCAGCAACGGCAGGGGCTTCGTGCATGCCACGCTGTGGCTGCTCTCAGGCCGTCCGGAGAACGTCAAACAGGCGCTCTCCCGTGGCGTGTTGGAAGCCATCGAGCAGACCTTCAACAAACCCGATGACCTCGACGTGCAGCTCAGCGTGCAGATGCAGGACATGGAGCGCAGCACCTATTCCAAGGCCTTCCTCTGACCTGTGGTTCAGAGCCCTGATGCGCGTTTCATGCAGCCCTGGTAGCGCCCATCCACCCGCTCGGCAAACCACTTGGTGGTGAGTTTGCGGGTGATCTTCGGGCTCTTCAGGTCGATGCCCGGCATCACTTCGCGGGGCAGCTTGCGCCGCTCGATCTTCTCGGCCAGGGCGAACACCTGTTCGTACAGGTCGGTTTCCTCGAACTCCAGGGTGTCACCCTTGAGCAGCGCGCGGCGGATGGCCGAGTCGCTGAGGTCCAGTTGTTTCTGCAGGGCGCGCACCGCGAGTTCGGTGGCGCCCGCCTTGCTGGAGCCATGGATCACCAGGTCGCCGTCCAGCGCCAGGGGAATACCCGAGGCCAAGCTAACGGCATTCTGGAAGGCGGCATTGCGGCTGGCGTACCAGCCGGCGTTGAAGTCGGCGAAGCGGTACAGCTGCTTCGGATAGTGCGCCGGGTAGCCCAGCAGGTGGGCGATGCCGAAGTACATGCCGCCACGCCGGGTGAAGACCTCCTGGCGAATGGAACCCTTGACCGGGTACGGGTAGTCCTTCGCGCTGGCTTCGGCGAAGGCGATGCTCACCTGCATCGGCCCGCCGGTGTGCACCGGGTTGAAGTTGCCGAACAGTTTCCGGCCCAGGGGCACCATGTCGATGAAGTCGTCGAAGATGGCGCTCAGCTCCTTCTCCGTACGTGCGGCGGACAGGCGCTGATCGTAGGTCTTGCCGTTGGGTGAGTCGATCTTCAGGGCGGAATTCACCACGAAGGCCGGTACATGCAGGCCACCGGCGCGACGCAGGATTTCCTGCCGGGCGATCTTCGCCAGTCCCGGCACCTGGGGGTCTACCTGGTAGGTGGACTCCTGCTCAGTGACCGCCAGCACCGCGCAAAGGTTGCTGTTATTGGGTGAGATGTCCTGTGCGGCGAAGGCGGCCTGGATATCAGCGGCCCAGCCCTGGCGATCCGTTACCTTGGCCGGCATCAGCTTCACGACCTTGGCCCGCACCTCGGCCGGCCGCAGCACCGGTTCCTCCGGCCGTTGTGTACCGCAGGCGGCCAGGGTCAGTAGCGTGGCGAGGATGATGATACGCGGGACGAGGTTGTTCATGAAGGGGCTGCCTTGCGATTCATGCCGGAAAACATGGCATGAAAGACAGCTGGGGCGCGAATTCATTCACCAAGCAGGACGCAGTCCTGCCGTAGGTTGGGCTGAGCGCAGCGAAGCCCAACATGGGACTCCCCGTTAATCGTTGGGCTTCGCTTCGCTCAGCCACAACCTACAAGAGCAGATTGTGCCGATGTGGGAGCGAATTCATTCGCCAAGCAGGACGCAGTCCTGCCGTAGGTTGGGCTGAGCGCAGCGAAGCCCAACGCGAGGCCGGTCGCGTATCGTTGGGTTTCGCTTCGCTCGCGGAACGCCGCCCGACCCAACCGACAAGAGCGGAACATGCCGATGTGGGAGCGAACTCATTCGCGAAAAGGAAGGCAAATCGCGGCGGTCAAGCGCCGCCACGGAAGCAGGAAACACCCCAGGCAGTGAGCTTGAACGGCAGATGGTAATGCTGGGACGCCTCACTGGTACCGAAGCGGTAGATCAGCTCATCGAGGAACGGCGGTTCTGGCAACTGCATCCCCCGCGCTCGGTAGAAGTCCGCCACTCGCAGGCGGGCTTCGTAGAGGCCTGGACGGCAGCGTTCGGCCAGCCCCGACAATTCGGCGAGCAGGCCGTTACTGCCGATGCGGCCGGCGCAGATCAGCTCGCGATCCTCGCCCTCCAGCCGCTCCAGTCGCACCTCCAGCCCTTCCGCCACGCAGCCGCTGGCGACATCCACCACATGGATGGAAATACCGCCACTCACGACCAGAAGCCTTCATGGGCGGTAGCAGCTTCGGACTCCAGCATCGGCCCCAGCACCTCGACTTCACGCTGGCCGCGGGCGAACACTTCGCGGCACGGCAAGGAGAAGGTGGGGTTCTCCGGATGGGCGCCGGTCAGTCCCAGCAGCGCGTGCTCCGACAGTGCGTAGACCACGCGCCCGATGCCGGTCCAGTACACCGCCCCGGCGCACATGCAGCAGGGTTCGGCGCTGGTGTAGAGGGTGCACTGGGCTAGTTCTTCCGGGCTCAGGATCTTGGCGGCCTGGGCGGCAGCGGCCAGTTCGGCGTGCTGGGTCGGGTCGCCTTCCGGCGGCATGGAGTTGTTGCCGGCCTGGGCGATCACCTTGCCGTTGCGGTCGGCCACCAGGGCGGCGAACGGATGCCGGCCACGCTCGCGGGATTCCTCGGACAGGCGGATGGACAGGCGCAGCAGTTCCAGGTCGAGGTCGTTGACGCCGGCGGGAACGAGGTTGCTGAAGGTCATGGGTGGCTCCTTGGCAGTAAAGGCGCAATACGCGAATCAGTCGGCCAGCTCGGCGGTTTCGCCCTGGCTGGCGGGCTCCTCCCGGTTGAGCAGGAGGTTGAGGACGATGGCGCTCAGCGCGCCGAGGAAGATGCCGCTCTCCAGCACCAGGCGCAGCGCGCCGTGGAAGTGTTCGAAGAGGGCCGGGAAGGACATGGGCAGCACGCCGACGCTCAGCGACACCGCCACCACCAGGGCATTGCGGGTGCCCTCGAAGCGCACTCGCGACAGCTCCTGGATGCCGGCCACCGTGGTCATGCCGAACATCACGATGGCGCAGCCGCCGAGCACCGGCGTGGGCACGGCGGCGATCAGCGCACCGAGCTTGGGGAACAGCCCCATGAGGATCATCAGACCACCCGCAGTAGCCACAACGAAACGGCTCTTGATGTTGGAAAGGGCGATCAGGCCGGTGTTCTGGGTGAAGGCGTTGTAAGGGAAGCTGTTGAACAGGCCGCCAACGATGGTGGAGAGGCCGTCGGCGCGGAAGGCATCGCCCAGGGTGCGCTGGGTGATGGTGCGGCCGGTGAGCTTGCCGATGGCCAGGCAGTTGCCGGTCGTCTCGGCCATGATCACCAGCATTGCCAGCGTCATGATCAGGATGGGTGTCAGGGAGAACTCAGGCGCGCCGAAAGCCATGGGTGCGGACAGCTCGAACCAGGCCGCCTGCCCTACCCGGCTGAAGTCGGTCATGCCGAAGGCAGCGGCGATCAGGCTGCCCGCGAACAGCCCGATCAATACGCTGAGGTTGCCGACGAAGCCCGAGAATCGCGCATGAATCACCAGGGTGATGGCGACCGTTGCCAGGCCCAGCAGCAAGTTGGCGGGCTTGCCGAAATCTTCCGCGCCGGGGTTGCCGCCGCCGAGCCAGATGGCCGCTGCCGGCATGAGGGAAATGCCGATGATGGTGATCAGACTGCCGATCACCACCGGCGGGAAGAATCTCAGCAGGCGGCTGAACACCGGCGCCAAGGCGATGGTGATGACCCCGGCGGCGATCACCGCGCCGAACACCTGGGTCAGCCCGTAGGCCTTGCCGATCATGATCATCGGCGCCAGTGCGATGAAGGAGCAGGCCTGCACCAGGGGCAGGCGCGCGCCGAAGCGCCAGAAGCCGAGGGTCTGGACCAGCGTGGCAATACCCGACGTCAGCAGGTTGGCGTTGATCAGCAACACCACTTCAGCGCTGGATAGCCCAAGGGCGCTGCCGAGGATCAGCGGCACGGCCACCGCGCCGGCGTATAGCACCAGCACGTGTTGCAGGCCGTAGGTGACGAGTTGGCGAACGGGAAGCAGCTGGTCCACCGGATGGGGATGGCTCATGGAGGTACTCCTGCAAAGCAACGTGTTCTTGTTTTTGGGTGTGGGTTGCCCAGCGATTCGAGGAGGCAGTGCTGGCTGAGGCGGATGATCTCCACTTGATGGCGATGGAACAAATGAATAACCATCGCCTCCATCGATGGATCAAAGGAGCTTCGCCATGCGGTTTTCACTGGATCAGTTGCAGGTGCTGGTCACCGTTGCCCAAGCCGGTTCCTTCTCGGCAGCCGCACGCCGACTGGGTCGTACGCAATCGACGATCAGTGCCGCCATCGCCAATCTGGAAACTGACCTGGGCGTGGACCTCTTCGACCGGTCCACCCGCATCCCGGCACTGACCGCTGCAGGCCAGAAGCTTCTGCTGGAGGCCGAAGCGGTGCTGGAGCGTTGCCTGGCACTGGAAGGCCATGCCGACAGCCTGACGGAAGAAACCGAGCCGAGCCTGGCCCTGGCCATCGAGGTGCCCTACAACACCGTGATGCCAGTACTGCGCGAGTTCGAGCAGGCTTTTCCTTATGTCGATCTGATCGTCCGCCACCCGGTCTATGGCGATGTGGCCGGCATGGTGCAGAAAGGCGAAGTCGAGATGGGTATTGCCTTCTCGCAACCGGAATATCCACGGGAACTGGAGTTCCAGCAGTTGGGCAAGCTGATCATGGTGCACGCCACCCACCCGTCACACCCGCTGGCGCAGCTTGCCGAGGTCAGCTTCGCCGACCTGCATGCCCATCGACGACTGGCCTTCAGCGCTCACGCCAGCAAGCTGCCCAGCAGTGAGTACCTGCGCTCTACCCAGCTCTGGCAAGCGGAAAGCTATATGGCCTTGCTGGAAATGGTGCGCGCGGGCCTCGGCTGGGCCACCCTGCCCCGCCAGCTCATCCATCGGGAACTGGCCAGCGGCGATCTGGTGGAACTGAACCTCGTCGCCTATCCACATACGGACTGGCTGGTAGGCGTGGACCTGATCTGGCCGCGCCGGCAAGGCAGGGGCAAGGCCAAACGCTGGCTGCGGGAGCGGCTGATGCGGAACAAGGTGTTCGAGCTGGATAGCCAGGGCAAGGCGACGACGCTCTAGGACGAGGCTTCCATGCGGGGCGCAGGGTCCAGCATTCTGAACACTCGTTTTAGATGCTGAACCGAAAAATATTTTTCTATACTCAGCAAAACCCATATATATCAATAGTTTACCGATTAAAAACCGATAAAAATCGGCCATTATTTTTTACGTTTTTCGTCGGCTTCGTTTGACATATTAAACGGCTCTGGCAGGCTATATAGCAGGTCTCGACCGGAAATCGCCCCGACGATTTCCGGCAGTGCTCGAGATCTCAGGTAGCCCCAAACCTCACTGGCGCGCCTGCACAGCAACGATAGGCTGAGCCTGTCCCAAGGTGAAATATGTCCAACAGCAACATTGGCAATAAGAAACAGACCACTCGTAAACCGGTCGTCCTGATGTCCATGGGCGCCCAGGAACGCAAGGGCCACGACTACCAGGTGATGACCCACAAGTACATCGTGCCGCTGGTAGATATCTCCGAATGCGTACCGGTCCTCGTGCCCACCTGCTGCGGCACCGAAGACCTCGAGCAGTACCTCGATATGGCTGACGGCGTTTACCTCACCGGTGCCGGCAGCAACATCGACCCGACCCTCTACGGCCAGGAAAACCTGACCCCGGAGAAAGGTCAGGACAAGGATCGCGACCTCTTCGACCTGCCCCTGATTCGTGCTGCCATCGAGCGCGGCCTGCCGATCTTCGGCATCTGCCGTGGCATGCAGGAAATCAACGTCGCCCTGGGCGGCGACATGTACCAGAAGGTCTATGCCGAGCCCGGCTTCAATGACCACCGCGAAAACACTGAAGACCCGGTGGACGTCCAGTACGCCCCGGCCCACAGCGTGCGTGTGGAGCAGAACAGCTGGCTGCACAAGGTCCTGGGTACCGACACCATTCAGGTGAACTCGCTGCACGGCCAGGGCCTGAAAACCCTCGGCAAGGGCCTCGAAGCCATCGCCCGTGCCGAAGACGGCCTGGTGGAAGCCATTCACGCTCCAAAACTTTCGCCCTTCCTCTTCGCGGTGCAATGGCACCCGGAATGGCAGGCGGTGAAGAACCCCGACTCGGTGAAGATCTTCCAAGCCTTCGGTGAAGCCTGCCGCAAGCAGGTGGAGCGCAAGGCCAAGGGCAAGGCGTTCGATCACGCTGCCTGAGACTGCACCCGTTGAATGAAAAAGCCCGGCAATTGCCGGGCTTTTTCATGCCTGTCTAACGGCGTAGGGTGCGCCGCGCGCACCAATGGCATGGAGCCCACGACTAGCTCTCACCTGAGCGCCAAACCGGTGCGCATGGCGCACGCGTCGAACCTCCTTGCTCACCGCTGTCGCCCTCTTCCCAGCTTCGCCAGCCAGAGCGTCAGCATCACCACCACGCACATGCAGGCAAAAGCCAGCCAGGCGTTCGGCCAGAGCAGCGGCATGCCGAACAGGATCAGGCTGTCATTGCCGCCGGGTACGAGGGTGGCGCCAAGCCCCATCAGTGCCCCGCCGCCGAAACACTTCAGCAAGGCCAGGGGCGTCGGCCAGCGGTGTTCCCAGAGCCCGGCGCTCCAGCCACCCAGCAAGGCCCCGGCGAACATCGCCGGCAGCAGCAGACCGCGCAGGCCCAGCGTCATGAATCGGCCGGTGGCCAGCTCAGCGAGGATATCGGTATAGGCCCAGGCGCCGACGCAGACGAACAGCAGGAGAAAGGCCACGCCGAGGACAATAGTGGCGTGGTGCGGCGACCAGATCGTTGCATGCACTCCGCCGTTGTGCCGGTTCCAGGCCAGCCAACCCAAACGCGCCACCAGTGCCGCGATGATCATCGGGACCAGGCCAATGGGCACCTGCTCCAGCCAGCCGGGAATCATCGTCGGCATCGCGGAGGTCATGCCGACATTGCGACCGGCCAGGGCGAAGCCTGCAAGGAACCCTGGGGGCGTTGCCAGCCAGGCCCATTGCCCCGAGCCGACCCGTGCCACGACGCCGAAGGCACACCCTCCATTGATGAACGCGCCGATGCCCAGCAGCGCACCACCCAGTGCCGCATGCCAGTGCAAGGAAAGTCCCGTGGGCACCATCGGCAGGAGATCGAAGGCACGCAGCAGGACGAATCCACCCAGCACCCACAGGGACGTTTCCAGAAGCGCGCGAAAGCGGGCCCAGCGGCCCTTGTTCACCACCTCTTCCAGCGCGGCCACCATGCAGGTGCCACCGCGCTGCACGGCAAAGCCCATCAACAGGGCCAGAAGCACGCTCGCCAGCAGGATCACGCCCTCGCCCTCCGCAGGCCAGGTCTTACGCCAAGATTAGCGGACGCCCAGCGAGCGCAGCCCGGCGGCGACGGTCGTCGCTCTCCATTGCCAAGAATCCCTTCATGCGCTCCAGCAAAGCCTCTAGCATGGCCGCATCAACTGCCCATGGAGAGTTACCGTGACCATCGAAATCCGCCCAGCCCAGCCCGACGATGCGCAACAGATCCTCGACTTCATCGTCGAACTGGCTGTCTACGAGCGGGCCGGCCACGAAGTCATCGCCAGCATCGAGGACATCCGCCGCACCCTGTTCGCCGACAACGCCCCTTCTCGCGCGCTGATGTGCCTGAAGGACGGCCAGCCGATCGGTTACGCGGTGTACTTCTACAGCTACTCCACCTGGTTGGGCCGCAATGGCATCTACCTGGAAGACCTCTACATCACGCCGGACCAACGCGGCATCGGCGCAGGCCGCCATCTGCTGAGGGAGATCGCCCGCGAAGCCCGTGCCAATGACTGCGGTCGCCTCGAATGGAGCGTGCTGGACTGGAACCAGCCCGCCATCGACTTCTATCGCTCCATCGGCGCCCTGCCCCAGGACGAATGGGTGCGCTATCGCCTGGACGGCGACGCCTTGCGCGAGTTTGCCGAAAGCAACAGCTGAGGCCTGGGATTTCAATCATTTTCAGCGTTTCGCCTGGTGTTCCGGGCGACCCGCCGGGCGTCAAACACACTCGGCGGGTCCGCGAAGCATTTCGGACGCTGGTTTATGGCATTGCCTGTGCGAAAATAGCGAAATTGCAAAATAGATGTCGCTGGAGACTGTATGGAAATTCTGGATTACGAAGACAGCCTTGAAACCTATCTGGGCGAACTGAGCGGAAAGAAGATCACGATAGTTTCCGCCTTCGCCAGCGGCACCGAGCCCCTGATCGACCAACTGATCGAGAATGGCAACCAGCTGGACATCCTGGTCGGCACCATCAACTCGCTGACCTCGCCCGACTTCATCGAGCACTGCCTCAACGAATCCAATCCTGATCTCGCCCTCACGGTGGACTTCCGCTACCAGGCGAGCGTGAACTGGAAGCTCTACCTGATCGAGCCGGATGTGGTCATCGTCGGCAGCGCCAACCTCACCCAGGTCGGCGTCAGCCTGGTGCGCGATACCTGCACCGTCATCACCGATGCGGCCCTGTACGACGCCTACCTGGCACGCGCCCAGGCGATCAAGGGCATCGAGGGCGTGATGGCCTGCAACCATGTCCAGGCCTTCGAAGATGCGCTGGACGCCTACAAGCAGAACCACCGCCGCATGCAAGCGGGCCTGGCGCGTACCGCCGAATACCTGGACAGCGAAGGCTGGCTGGGCGACGACACCAACCAGAGCATCCCGCTGTTCATCTGGTACAGCGACCATTCGCAGCAGTCCGAGGACGAAGCTCGCGACCACCTGAAATCCAGCAGCGACGGCGTGGCCTGGGACGATGTCCGCGAGTTCTTCACCTACGAGTGTGCCGAAGGTGCCCTGCCCTACGAGGAAGGCGACGTGGTGCTGACGGCGCGCTGCAATGGCTCGCACATCGGCTTCTACACCTTCGACCGCATCCTCTACCGCGAAGGCACCTACTACATCTACGCCTATCGCAAGAAGCGCTACACCCAGCCGTTCAAGCTGGATGGCGACAAGGAACTGCTCAAGGAAGCGATTCCGGAGTGGTACGAAGACGGCCGCACCGAGATCAATCGCGCCGATATCTTCCGCGTCATCGGCTGATCCCGCTGCCGAGGGGACGGCTTCACCGTCCTTTCGCGAATGAATTCGCCCCCACAAGGAAAGGCCAATCTGGCCCGGGCCCTGCGGGGGCGATCTCCATCTGTAGGGGCGATTTCAATCGCCAAGCGGACCGCAGGTTCGCCCATCGGCCCCTCAGGGGCAGCTACGCCGCCCTTGGCGAATGAATTCGCCCTACAAAGAAGGCCCAATCCCGGCACCAACCCTGTGGGGGCGATTTCAATCGCTGAGCGGACCGCAGGTTCGCCCCTCGGCCTTGCAGGGGGCAGCTTCGCAGCCCATAGCGAATGAATTCGCCCCCACAAGGAAAGCAATGAGCCGCCCAGGAATCTCAGGAACCGACACTGTCCAGTTGCGCACGAATGCGCCGGTTGAGGCTGGCCAGGCGCTGGCTGACGTCGGCCGCATCGTGGGGCTTGTCGCCGGCATTCAGCTGGCGTGCGCAAAGGTTGAGCGCAGAAAGCACCACCAATTCATTGGCGGTGACATAGGGGAATTTCTTCTTGTTGGAGGCGATTTCCGCCTGCAGCATCGCTGCCGCGTCCTGCAGCACCTGCTCTTCGCCGGCCGGCGCCTTGATGTTGTACTCGCGCCCCAGGATGCGCAGCACGCGGACGCTGTCGGTACTCATGCGCTGGCGCGGCTCTCGCTGACGCGGCGGACCAGGGCCTGCAGACGTTCGGCGGCGGCGTTGTTCTTCTCCTCCTGCTCCATCATCGACAGTTGCAGGCTGTCGTTCTCTTCGCGGGCCTTGCGCAGTTCGGCGCGGATGCGTGCGTTATCGTCGGCGATGGCCTGATTCTGCTGCAGCAGTTCGGTCACGAGCTGTTCGAGTTGTACGAGGGTATTGTCCAGCATGGGGGTCGTCTCCCGGACGGGTGAAAAAGGCCGGGGAGCATAAAGAAAAGCCCCCTCTCTGGCCAGGAAAAATCAGGTTCTTCAGACAGGACGTATGCTGTCAATTCAATGGCTTAGCAAATTTTCTTCATGTCATACAGACATATTGCGCCGTGCCTCGCCCGACGCGCGCGCCGGAACGATGACGAGTAGAATCCCGCGGTGAAGAAAGGTTCCGAGGTTGCGGTGGTGGAATTACAGCAGGGGTTCGTCCTGACCCGGCACTGGCAGGACACGCCGGAAGGGACGGAAGTCGACTTCTGGCTGGCCACCGATGCCGGCCCACGACAGGTGCGCCTGCCAGTTCAGAGCTCAGTTGCGTTCATTCCCGCCGAGCAACGCGAGCGCGCCGAATCGGTATTGGCCGGCGAGCGCGACGTGGAGTTGCGCCCCCTCGCCCTCTGCGACTTCCAGCATCGTCCGGTACTCGGCCTCTACTGCAGCCAGCACCGCCAGTTGATGCGTCTGGAGAAGGCGCTTCGCAAAGCCGGCGTGGATGTCTTCGAAGCCGATATCCGCCCACCGGAACGCTACCTCATGGAGCGGTTCATCACCGCACCGGTGTTCTTCGGCGGCACCCTGGACGCCAACGGCGTACTGCTGGATGCACAGCTCAAACCCGCCCCCGACTACCGCCCGCGACTCAGGCTGGTGTCGCTGGATATCGAAACCACCGAGCGCGGCGAACTCTATTCCATTGCCCTGGAAGGCTGCGGCCAACGCCAGGTCTACATGCTCGGCCCGGCCAATGGCGATGCCAGCGGGGTCGACTTCCAGCTTGACTACCGGGGTAGCCGCGCCGAGCTGCTGGAGGCCCTGAACCAGTGGCTGGCCGAACACGATCCGGACGCGATCATCGGCTGGAACCTTGTGCAGTTCGACCTGCGCGTGCTCCAGGCGCACGCCGAGAAGCTGAAGGTGCCACTGTTGCTGGGCCGTGGTGGCGATCCCATGGGCTGGCGCGAGCACGGCAGCGGCAACAACCACTTCTTTGCCGAAGCCACCGGGCGCTTGATCATCGACGGCATCGAAGCCCTGCGCTCAGCCACCTGGACCTTCCCCTCCTTCAGCCTGGAAAACGTCGCCCAGACGCTGCTCGGCGAGGGCAAGGCGATCGACACGCCCTACCAGCGCATGGATGAGATCAACCGCATGTTCGCCGAGGACAAGCCCGCCCTGGCGCGCTACAACCTCAAGGACTGCGAGCTGGTCACGCGCATCTTCGAGAAGACCGAACTGCTCCACTTCCTCCTCGAACGCGCCACGGTCACCGGCCTCGCCACCGACCGCAGCGGTGGATCGGTTGCGGCCTTCACCCACCTCTACATGCCGCTGATGCACCGCCAGGGCTTCGTCGCGCCCAACCTCGGCGAAAAGAACCCCGAGGCGAGCCCCGGCGGATTCGTGATGAATTCGCGGCCCGGCCTCTACGAGTCCGTCCTGGTACTGGATTACAAGAGCCTCTACCCGTCGATCATCCGCAGCTTCCTGATCGACCCCGTTGGCCTGATCGAAGGCCTCAGGCAACCGGATGACGAACACTCCGTCCCCGGCTTTCGCGGTGGGCGCTTCTCCCGTACCCGGCACAGCCTGCCCTCCATCGTGGCGCGGGTCTGGCAAAGCCGTGAAGAGGCCAAGCGCGACGGCAACAAGGCGTTGTCCCAGGCGCTGAAGATCATCATGAATGCCTTTTATGGCGTGCTGGGCTCCAGTGGCTGCCGCTTCTTCGATCCGCGCCTGGCCTCCTCCATCACCATGCGTGGCCACGAGATCATGCGCCGTACCCGTGAGCTGATCGAAGCCCAGGGCTACAGCGTGATCTACGGCGATACCGACTCCACCTTCGTCTGGCTCAATCGGCCCCACGAAGAAGATGAAGCGGCCCGCATCGGCCGCAATCTGGTACAGCAGGTCAACCAATGGTGGCGCGAGCACCTGCAGCAGGAGTACGGACTGGAAAGCGCGCTGGAGTTGCAGTTCGAAACTCACTACCAGCGCTTCCTGATGCCCACCATCCGGGGCGCCGAGGAAGGCAGCAAGAAGCGCTATGCCGGCCTGGTGATGCGTGCCGACGGCAGCCAGGAAATGGTCTTCAAGGGGCTCGAAACGGTGCGCACCGACTGGTCGCCGCTGGCCCAGCAGTTCCAGCAGGAACTCTACCAGCGCATCTTCAATCGCCAGACCTATCAGGATTACGTGCGCGACTACGTGCAACGGACCCTGGCCGGCGAGCTGGACGAGTTGCTGGTCTATCGCAAACGCCTGCGCCGCCAACTGGACGACTACACCCGCAACGTACCGCCCCACGTGCGCGCCGCACGCATGGCCGACGACTTCAACGACAGCCTGGGGCGTCCACGCCAGTACCAGAACGGCGGCTGGATCAGCTACCTGATCACCGTCAACGGTCCCGAGCCGCTGGAAACCCGCCGCTCCGCCATCGACTATGACCACTACCTGACTCGCCAGCTACAACCCATTGCCGACGCCATCCTGCCCTTTGTGGGGGACGACTTCGCGTCGTTGATCGACAAGCAGATGGTGCTGTTCTAGGCCCAGTTCCTGCTCCCTTGTGGGAGCGAATTCATTCGCGATTGAGCAAGGCCGGAGCTTCGGCTCGGTCAGCGATTGAAATCGCCCCCACAATGCCAAGGCCGCTGCATATGTGGGGGCGAATTCATTCGCGATGCAGGACGCAGTCCTGCCATAGGTTGGGCAGAGGAACGAAGCCCAACGCTCCAGGGCTCGGCATCGCTGCGTTGGGCCTCGCTGCGCTCGGCACCAACCTACGGTTTCCTCAGATAGGCAGCCCTGCCTTCGCCGGTGCGGTGCCCTGCATTTCAGATCGAGATCAGCCCATGCTCCAGGGCGTACTTGACCAGCGCCGCGGGGGTATCGATGTTCAATTTGCGGCGGATGCTGAGGCGGTAGGTTTCCACCGTGCGCACGCTGATATCCAGTTCGCGCGCCACTTCCTTATTGTTCAGCCCCTTGGCGAGCATCGACAGCACCTGCAACTCGCGCGGGGTCAGTTCGTTCTCGTCGCGGACATTGGTGGCCAGCTTGCGGGCGACTTCCGGGCTGTAGAAGCTGCCGCCAGCAACGATGGCTTCGATGGCGGCGATCAGCTCGGTGGAAGGTGCGTTCTTCAGCACATAGCCGAAGGCGCCTGCGTTGATGGAGGTGCGCACGTACTCCTGGTTGTCGTACATGCTGAGGATCAGGATCTTGATGCCGGGATACAGGCTGCACAGCCGCCGGGTCAGCTCCAGGCCGTTCATGTCCTTCAGGCCGACATCCACCAGCAGCAAGTCCAGTTCGGTATTGGCTACCAGCTCCAGTGCCTCGGCGCCGGACTCGGCCTGGGCCACCACCTCGAAGTGCGGCATGGCCGAGAGCAGCGATTTCACGCCATCGCGGACCAGCACGTGGTCATCGATCAGCGCGATTCTGATGGGATTGGGAACGCTCATGACGGCCTCTTGGTTCGCCTGGAATTCGAGCCGTTCAAGCTCTCTGCACGGGTATCTCGACCTGGAGTTCCGTTCGGCCGTGAGAAGAGGAAATGGTGAATGCCCCGCGATGGTGATCGACCCGTTCCCTGATATTCCTCAGGCCGATGCCGTGACTCCTGTCCACCAGGCCGGGATCGAATCCCACACCGTTGTCTTCGACCCGCAGGACGATGGTTGCCTGGTTGGCGGCGAGCGAGATTATAGCGGCGCTGGCCCTGGAGTGGCGTTCGATGTTGCCCAGGGCTTCCTGGATGATGCGGAACAGCGTGACGCGAACGTCCATGCCGAGGCTGGCGTCGTCCAGACCGCGCTCGTACTGAGTGCGGATGCCCGTGCGCTGCTCGAACTCATGAACCAGCTGGTCGATCGCCGGCGACAGGCCGAGGGTATCCAGCAATGACGGCCGCAGGTCGTGGGAGATGCGGCGGATTTCGCCGATGGCCTCGCCGAGACGCGCCGTGCCCGCGCGCAGGTTCTCCAGCCCCCTCTCCCGCCCGTTCTCCAGCTCCAGGCTGGCCAATTCGAACTGGAACTTGATCGACACCAGTTGCTGGCTGATGCCGTCGTGCAACTCACGGGAAACCCGTGAACGCTCCTCTTCCTGCAGGTGGACGATGCGCTGGTTCAGCGCCGACAGCTTGCGGTCGGCCAGGCGGTGCTCGGTGAAGTTCAGCATCAGACCGCCGGTGAACACCACCAGGATCGCGATCAGCGAGAAGGAGGCAATCGCCAGCACCGTGGTCAGCACCCCTGTGGCCACTTCCTGGCGCGACTTGAGCGTGGCCACCTCCACATCGTCGATGTAGATGCCGGTGCCCAGCATCCAGCCCCAGCGGTCCAGCATCACCACGTAGGAGAGCTTTTCAGTCACCTGGCGGGTGGAGGGTTTCTCCCAGGTGTAGAGCTGGTAACCGTCGCCCCGCTCGGCGCTTTCGAGCAGTGCCTGGATCACTGGCAGACCGTTCTTGTCCTTCATGCCGATGAGTTCCTTGCCCACCAGGTTCGCCTGCCGCGGGTGCATCAGGTTCTTGCCGTGACGGTCGTAGACGAAGAAGTAGCCGTCGAGCCCGAAGCTCGCCCGCGACAGCATGTGCAACGCCTGCTGACGCGTCTCCTCGTCGTCGCGGCCACTCTCGTACAGGGGCGCGATCAGGCTCAGGGCCAGCTCCAGGTAGTTCTTCAGTTCGGCCTTCTTGGCCGCCATGATGCTGCTCTCTACCAACCGGGCCTGTTCTTCCTCCAGCTTCTGGCTCTGGGCAAAGACCAGCACGCAGATGAAGAGCACCGACGCGATGAGTGGCAGGACGCTGAGCGTCACGATCTTGTGCTTGAGTTGCATGGTCACTCACTTCACCACGTGGCCGAGACCGCGCGCGTCATCGTAGGGTGGAAGTCGCTTTTTACTTCCACCGCGGGTGCCTGGATCGAGGCCGATGGGGGATCGGTGAAGCGTGATCCACCTGTGGGAGCGAATTCATTCGCGATTCGCCGACCTCACACCTGCGACGCCTCGAACCCGGCGCGAATCTTCTCTTCTGGCAGTTGGTCGCCGATGAACACCATCACGCTTTCGCGCAGCTCACCGTCCTGCCACTCGGTGTCCCAGTCGAAACCGTAGAGCCGCAGCACACCCTGGAACACCAGACGTCGGGGTTCACCCTCGACGCAAAGTACGCCCTTGTAGCGCAGCATGGAGTTGCCGTGCTCTTCCAGCAGCCCTTCCATGAACGCACTGAGCCGGTCCATATCCAGCGGGCGCTCGCTTTTCAGCACCAGGGTGCCGATGCGATCGGGAGTGCCGGCGGAGGCCAGCGGACGCAGGGTCAACGCCGGGCCGACATCGGCGTTGAGGTTGAAGCCGCGCACGTCCAACAGCTCGGCGAGATCGATGCGGCCATGGTCCACCACGCGGATCGGGGCGCGGCGGTTGATGCGTGAAAGGCGCTGGCAGAGGGCGTCGAAGTGCGCTTCGTCCACCAGGTCGCGCTTGCTCACCAGGATGCGGTCGGCAAAGCCCACCTGGGCCTGGGCGATGGT
The DNA here is from genome assembly GCF_029871275.1 of Pseudomonas sp. BN414. Classification (NCBI taxonomy): domain Bacteria; kingdom Pseudomonadati; phylum Pseudomonadota; class Gammaproteobacteria; order Pseudomonadales; family Pseudomonadaceae; genus Pseudomonas; species Pseudomonas sp. BN414. The sequence continues at coordinate 94,431 of NZ_SSOL01000040.1, read as the reverse complement.
TTCCTGCAGGTGGCGCTCGGCGTTCACTGCATCCACCAGGGTGATGATGCCGTCCAGCACGTAGCGCTCGCAGAGTTCCTCGTCGGCGAAGAAGGTCTGCGCCACCGGTGCCGGGTCGGCCAGGCCGGTGCATTCGATCACCAGGCGGTCGAAGGCCAGTTCACCGGCGTCCAGCCGCTCCAGCAGGAGGAACAGCGCCTTCTCCAGCTCGACGTGTATGGAGCAGCAGACGCAGCCGTTGGCCAGGGTCATCACCTGCACCGGCTCGTCGCCGAGCAGTTGGCCGTCGATGGGCGTTTCGCTGAACTCGTTCTCGATCACGGCGATCTTCAGGCCGTGCTCGGCCTTGAGGATGTGCTTCAGCAGCGTGGTCTTGCCTGCACCGAGGAAGCCGCTGAGCACGGTGACGGGAATAGGGAGATGGACAGACATCGGGGCAATCCTCGAAATCAGGTTTCAACCCGTAGGAGCGACTTTGCTCGGGAACAGTTCTTCGCGAGCAAGCTCCCTCCTACAAAAAAGGGTCCGGGGGATGACCGGAAACAAGAGCGCCACGGCTAGGCGTGGCGCTCAGGTTACCGCATCAAGGGTTCAACAGCAGCGTATGGGCCGTCCCTTGCCACCGCCGTAGCGGGCTTCCTGCCGCTCGCGGAAGAACTCCTCGTAACTCATCACCGGTTTGTCCGGGTGCTTGTTCTGCATGTGCTCGACGTAGTTGTCGTAGTCGGGCATGCCCACGAGCATGCGCGCGGCCTGCCCGAGGTACTTACCCATGCGGCCGAGGTCATTGAACATGCTCGCGGTCTCCTCAAGCGTCCGGAATCGGCTGGAACGGCGCTTCCTTGTCGGTGCGCTCGGTCTTCATCCAGGCGCTGCGGCCCACCTTGATGGCGAAGAACAGCACGCTGGTCACCACGAAGAGGAACAGCACGGTCAGGGTCGCGTTGGTGTAGGCGTTGAAGATCACGTGCTGCATCTGGGCCATGTCCTTGGCCGGAGCCAGGATCTGGCCGGCGTTCGCGGCATCGCTGTACTTCTTGGCCAGGGCCAGGAAACCGACGGCCGGGTTCGGGTCGAGCAGCTTGATCAGGCCCGCGGTGGTGGTGCAGATCAGCAGCCACACGGCCGGTACCAGGGTGACCCAGACGTAGCGCTGGCGCTTCATCTTGATCAGCACCACGCAGCCCAGCATCAGGGCGATGCCCGCCAGCATCTGGTTGGAGATGCCGAACAGCGGCCACAGGGTGTTGATGCCGCCCAGCGGGTCGATCACGCCTTGGTACAGCAGCCAGCCCCACAGGGCCACGCAACCGGCGGTGGCGATGACGTTGGCGGTCCAGGACTCGGTCTTTTTCAGGGCCGGGACGAAGTTGCCGAGCAGGTCCTGCAGCATGAAACGACCGGCACGGGTACCGGCGTCCACCGCCGTGAGGATGAACAGCGCCTCGAAGAGAATCGCGAAGTGGTACCAGAAGGCCATGGTGTTCTCGCCCGGCAGCACCTGGTGGAGGATCTGCGCGATCCCCACGGCCAAGGTCGGTGCACCACCGGCACGAGCCAGGATGCTGTGCTCACCGATGTCAGTGGCGGTCTGCTGAAGCACTTCCGGCGTGATAGCGAAGCCCCAGCTGCTGACGGTGGCGGCAACGGCGTTGACGTCGGTACCCACCAGTGCGGCAGGGCTGTTCATGGCGAAGTACACGCCCGGCTCGATCACCGAAGCAGCGACCATGGCCATGATGGCGACGAAGGACTCCATCAGCATGCCGCCGTAGCCGATGTAGCGGGCATGGGTTTCGTTGGCCAGCAGCTTGGGCGTGGTGCCGGAGCTGATCAGCGCGTGGAAGCCGGATACGGCGCCACAGGCGATGGTGATGAACAGGAACGGGAACAGGGTGCCCTTCCACACCGGGCCGGTGCCGTCGACGAACTGGGTCAGCGCCGGCATTTTCAGCTCGGGGGCGATGACCAGGATGCCGATGGCGAGGCCAACGATGGTGCCGATCTTGAGGAAGGTCGACAGGTAGTCACGCGGGGCGAGGATCAGCCAGACCGGCAGCACGGCGGCGACGAAGCCATAGCCGATCAGCATCCAGGTGATCTGCACACCGGTGAAGGTGAACGCCGGGCCCCAGACCGGGTCGGCGGCCACGATGCCACCCAGCCAGATGGAGGCCAGCAGCAGCACGACGCCAATTAGGGAAATCTCGCCGATGCGACCGGGGCGGATGTAGCGCATGTAGACGCCCATGAACACCGCAATCGGGATGGTCGCCATCACGGTGAACATGCCCCACGGGCTTTCCGCCAGGGCTTTCACCACGATCAGAGCCAGCACCGCGAGGATGATGATCATGATCAGGAAGCAGCCGAACAGGGCGATGGTGCCCGGAATCCGGCCCATCTCTTCGCGCACCATGTCCCCCAGCGAGCGGCCGTTACGACGGGTGGAGAGGAACAGCACCATGAAGTCCTGCACCGCACCGGCGAGGACCACACCGGCGATCAGCCAGAGCGTGCCAGGCAGGTAGCCCATTTGCGCGGCGAGGACCGGCCCCACCAACGGACCGGCGCCAGCAATGGCGGCGAAGTGGTGACCGAAAAGGATGTGCTTGTTGGTCGGAACGTAGTCCAGACCATCGTTGTTGAGCACTGCAGGTGTTGCGCGGGAGGCATCCAGCTGCATCACCTTGTTGGCGATGAACAGGCTGTAGTAGCGGTAGGCAATCAGGTAGATCGCGGTTGCAGCAGTAACGATCCAGAGGGCGTTGATGGCTTCGCCCCGACGCAGTGCCACAGTGCCCAGCGCGACTGCGCCAAGCAGGGCAACGGCGAACCAGGCGATTCGGGTAGCCAGTTGAGTCATTGAATTGTCTCCTGCCGCTGGGGGTCACCTGCGGCGGCTTTTGTTGTTGTTTATGCCCGGATAGGGGCAGCCGACACTATCGGCGGGTAGCGACTACGGAGAAATTCGCACAACTACGAAGCACGGCTACGTAATACTACGTAACCAGCACGCCCCTTCTCAGGGCACGGCACGCTCCTGTGGGGGCGATTTCAATCGCCAAGCGGACCGCAGGTTCGCCCCTCGACCTTGCAGGAGGCAGCTTCGCCCCCCTTGGCGAATGAATTCGCCCCTACAAAAAGCGGCGGCACCGTGCTGGTCCTGTGGGAGCGATTTCAATCGCGATTCAGGCCGACAACCTGCCTGGTCGCCCCTGTGCCAGCTCCGCTGCCCTTTCGCGAATAAATTCGCTCCCACAAGGGAAAAAATCCGGATTCCGGCACAAACCCTGTGGGGGCGATTTCAATCGCCAAGCGGACCGCAGGTTCGCCCCTCGACCTTGCAAGGGGGCAGCTTCGCCGCCCATAGCGAATGAATTCGCCCCCACAAGGAAAAGCCAGCCCACGCCGCCGCAGGACAAATTAATTCGAACAGCAAGCGGTAGATGGCTTTCGAATACTTTGAGTCCCCTCGCGAGGTATCGCCCAGGCCAGGAGGCCGAAACCTTTCTCTTTGGAGTCTGATATGCCACGCGCTCCTGAATTCGATGACCGGCTCCACGCGGGACGCGCCCTGGCCGCGGCGCTGCGCGACCTTCCTCTGGACCATCCGCTGATCCTTGCTTTACCTCGTGGCGGCGTGCCGGTCGCCCATGAGATCGCCAAGGAACTGCAAGCGCCGCTGGACATCCTCCTGATAGGCAAGATCGGCGCGCCGGGCCATGAGGAATTCGCCCTCGGCGCAGTGGTGGACGGCGCGAACCCGCAATGGGTGATGGACGAAGAGGCGATGCGGTTGTTCGACCCGCCGCCCGGCTGGTTCGAACAGCAGCTGGAGGAGGAATTGCGCGAGATCGAACGCCGCCGCGCGCTGTATTGCGGCCCCCGCGTGCCGATTTCCCCGGAAGGCCGCGACGTGGTGCTCGTGGACGACGGGCTGGCCACCGGCAGCAGCGTGCGCGTCGCCCTGCAGGCGCTGCACGCGCAGCATCCGCGCAAGGTGATCCTTGCGGTCCCAGTAGGCCCGGCGGACACCGTGGAGCGGCTGCGAGCCGAGGTGGATGAGCTGATCTGCCTGACGATTCCCCCCTACTTCCGCGCCGTCGGCCATCACTACCGCAACTTTCGCCAGGTGACCGATCAGGAAGTCATCGACCTCTTGGCCCCGGGGTGGCGGCCATGAAGCTCCCCTGCCCCTTCGACGGCCGCCTGGTGATGATCGGCTTCGGCTGCATCGGCCGCGGCGTGCTGCCACTGCTGTTGCGGCACATCGACATGCAACCCGGCCAGCTGCTCGTGATCAGCCCCGATGAAGAAGACGGCGCCGTGGCAGCGGGCTTCCAGGTGCCCTTCAAGGTCCTGCGCCTGACCGAAGAGAACCATCGCGCCGAACTCGACACGCTGCTGGGCGCGGGGGACTTTCTCCTCAATCGCTCGGTGCAGGTGGAGAGCGCCGCGCTCATTGCCCTGGGCCATACCCGGGGCGCCTATTGGTATGGCTCGCGACTCACCATCGAGCAAGCCCGCGCCCTGTGCCAGCACAACAGCGCCACCAGCCTGCAAGTGAGCGCCACCGTGATGGCCGGGGTGATCTGGACCCTGGCCAACCCCGACCGCGGCATTCTCGAACCCGACCAGCTGCCCCACGACGAGATACTCGAACTCTGCCGCCCCTACCTGGGCGAGCTGGCCGGCTACTACAGCGACTGGACGCCCCTGCAGGACCGCGAACGGCTGTTCCCCGAAGGGCTGGACGTCAACGATCCCTGGCAATTCGTGAACGTCCGCTACCGTTGATTTCGCAGAGCGAGGCGGACTCAGATCGTTTGGGCGGTTCCCTGTAGGGGCGATTTCAATCGCCAAGCGGACCGCAGGTTCGCCCTTCGATCACACCGATGGGTATCGCTCCGCTCCACCGCATCCTACGGAACCGCTTAATCGCGCTCCCACAATTGAGGCGCCTACGAGAAAGCCACGCGCAGCCGCTCGATCACCGCTTCGACTCCCGGTCCCTGAACAGCGGGCGGATCGGGCCTTTCGCAGAACTCCCTCCAGATGAACAGGGTAAGTTCGGCGCCGTCCGTGACGGACTCCGGCTCGCCAACCGCAAAGCTCTCCAGCACCCGGTAGCGTTCGTCGCGCCAGAACAGCTCCTCGACCCAATCGAAGACGGGTATGCAGTGGAAATGGATTGGCCACCCCGGAACATGACCGTAACGCCCTATATAGAAACGTCGAGGCTGCAACACCTGCTCCACGGCCCGTTGCGTCTGCGCCATCAGCGGGCCCAGCTCCAGCAGGGCCTCCTGGGGCAACTCATGGAAGGCATCGACCCGTGTCCGGCTTCCCAGCATCAGGTAGCCCGGCAGGGCCGAGTTGAGCCGATGATTGAGAATCCAGTGGTCTGTCTGGTGGATGATGAATTCAGAGGGTATTTCCATAAGCATCCTTGCAGGAGTCCCGGGGGCAGCAACTCTCCTGTGGGGGCGAATTCATTCGCCAAGGGCGGCGAAGTCGCCCCCTCAACGGCTCAGCAACAACCGGCCACCCAGGCCCAGCAGGAACACGCCCATCAGGGTCTCGAACACGGCCTTGAAACGCATGAAGCCACCGCGCACCGCAGGGTTGGAGAAGAGCATCGCCATCCCGCAGTACCAGAGGCCGGAAACCGCGGCGGCGATCACCACGATGGCCGCGTAGAACCAGGCCGGCGCGTGCACCGGCACCATCACGGCGAAGATGCTGCCGTAGAAGGCCAGCGCCTTGGGATTGGTCATGCTCACCAGGTAGCCCTTGCGCGCAGCGGCAAAGGCACTGGATTCGAGCCGGTCGGGTGCGGCAACGGTGGGCTTGCTGGCGCCGAGGATCATGCGTAAACCCAGCCAGATCAGGTAGGCGGCGCCCGCCAGCTTGATGCCGAGATAGAGCCATTCCACCTGCGACACGATGAGCCCCAGCCCGGCAACGGCCAGTAGCGCCCAGGTGGCGGAGGCGGCGGCCAAACCGAGTCCGGTGGCCACGCCGGCACGGCGCGAGCTAAGGGTCGCGGTGGACGTGACGATGGCGAAATTGGGACCGGGACTGATGACGCTCAGCATCAGGACGCCGGAAATGGCCAGCAACGCGCCGAGGTAGTCCACGGCACCCTCCTGTCGTGTAGGTCGGGGAAGATGCCGGCGAGTATATCCGGGCGCCGACCCGGCAGCGATGGCCGAAAGTCGTCCCCCTCTCCCGGCCGGGAGAGGAGGCAGGCGCTCAGGGCCTCAGGGCATTTACGGCAACAGCGTATCGCCGCCGCGATCATCCGGCTGATTGTTCAGGACGCGCGGAATGCCTGCCGCGAACCAGCTGGAATTGGCAGCATTGCGGATTAGCAGCACCGGGCTGAGGCAGGGATTGGGCGGCACGGGATCGAAGACATCGGTGATCGAAAAATCCCCCTCTTCGGTCAGCGGCACGCCCACCAGGTCGGTGCTGCTTTCAGTGAAGGGCGCGACGCTGCCGCAGAACAGGGTGGCGAATACCGACTGTCCGGTAGCCCTGCCGATGTTGTTGCCACCGCCCAGGATCAATCCCCGCCCTTCGGCCCGGAAAGCACCCGCGACGCTGACTCTGGCCTCGAAGGTGCGGATTACCCAGATCTGCCCGGCAGGCTGCACGCCACGCACCAGATTGCGATTGACGACCGTGGCGATATCTTCGGTGCCCTGGCCGCTGGAAACCGGCAGTACGCCAATGCCGCCCCTGAAGCGCAGCAGGTTGTCTTCAGCGAGGGCCATGGAAGCCAATGCGCCGGCAAGCAACAACACGGGAATGGTAAGCGCGATTGTTCTTTTCATATCCGTAACTCCTGTCAGGCACCTGCTTCAGGAGGAGGCAGGTGGCCACTGAGCGGAGAAAGGAGGCGGTCGCAACCCTGTCGCGAGGGCGGTGACCATGCGGCACGTGAGACGCCGCTAAATGGATGGGTCGCTGGACTGGCGCTGGCCATGCTGGGTGGCCGGGCGAACCGCCTTTCTCCTCCGGTGGTGTATAGGCCCGCAGGCCTCAACCGTCCGTCAGAGCTGGCACGAGCGCGAAAGGAAGGCGGGGGTGCTGAACTCTGCAAGTACTGCACTGGCGATTATAAGCCCCTGCCGTTTTGCCCCCCATCCGTCCGTCCCCTGCCCTCTTCCTGGTGGTACCCCTCGTCGGGGATTGCCTGCGCTTCGCCACCGGCCACCTCGGCCCCCAGCAACGTCATCAGGAACAGCCAGAGGCAGGCGCCGGCCAATGGCCATCGGTTACTCCGGCGAAGCCGCCGGCCATGCGGGACAGACGCACGACTCCTCATAGGCACTGCTCCCGGCCAACGGCCCCGGGGATCGGTCACCCGTTGGTGCCGACGTAGGTCTTACAGCAAGGTTATGTCCCACCCCGCAGAAGCCCAGGCCTTCCATCGGACGATCAGCGCCCTTCGGCCCCCGGATGCGCAACCAACAGCGAACAGGTCCCTGCGCCAGCGTCCTGTCACTACAAAGTATGACTTTGAATATCACTACTTCGTCCGTTACCCGCCTTGGGAGGATTCATTAACGTTCGGCCGCCAACAGAACAACAAGGGTGGCCCAATGACTACAAGAACAAGGCACGCAGACTTCAGACCCCACGCGCTGGCAGCCGCCATCGCCCTGGGCCTGTCCGCCACAGCCCAGGCGGTGACCTTCAACATCGGGGAGATCGAAGGGCAGTTCGACTCATCCCTCTCGGTAGGTGCCAGCTGGTCCATGCGCAGCGCCGACCCGGACCTGATCGGTGCCAACAACGGCGGCGACGGCCTGGCCCAGACCTCCGACGATGCCCACCTGAATTTCAAGAAGGGCGAAACCTTCTCGAAGATCTTCAAGGGCATCCATGACCTGGAGCTGAAGTACGGCGACACCGGCGTCTTCGTTCGTGGCAAGTACTGGTACGACTTCGAGCTGAAAGACGAGAGCCGTCTGTTCAAGGACATCGACGACCACAACCGCAAGGAAGGCGCCAAGTCCGCCGGCGCGCAGCTGCTGGATGCCTTCGTCTACCACAACTACGACATCGCCGAACTGCCGGGCAGCGTGCGCCTGGGCAAGCAGGTGGTGAGCTGGGGTGAAAGCACCTTCATCCAGAACGGCATCAACGCGGTGAACCCCATCGACGTGTCCGCGTTCCGCCGTCCCGGCGCCGAGATCAAGGAAGGCCTGATCCCGGTGAACATGTTCTACGTGTCCCAGAGCCTGAGCGACAACCTGTCGGCCGAAGCCTTCTACCAGTTGGACTGGGACCAGACGGTCGTCGACAACTGCGGCACCTTCTTCTCCCAGCCGGACGTGGTGGCCGACGGCTGCGACGGCAACCTGGCCGTGTTGACCCCGGCCCTGGCGCCCTTCGGCCGCGCCTTCGGCTACCAGACCACCGGTGAAGGGGTGATCGTGCCCCGTGGTCCGGATCGCGATGCCCGCGACGATGGCCAGTTCGGCGTGGCCCTGCGCTACATGTTCGAGCCGCTGGACACCGAGTTCGGCGCCTACTTCATGAACTACCACTCCCGCGCGCCGATCTTCAGCGTCCAGGCCGCGAACCAGGCCACCTATCGCGAATCCCTCGGCATCCTTGCCGGCGCCTCGACCCCGGCGGTACCGGCCCAGGCCCGCCAAGGCGTGGCCATCGCCAACGTGGCGGCGGGCAGCAACTACTTCATCGAGTACCCGGAAGACATCCGCCTCTACGGCCTGAGCTTCTCCACAACCCTGCCCACCGGCACGGCCTGGAGCGGCGAGGTCAGCTACCGGCCCAACGCGCCGGTGCAACTGAATACCACCGACCTGCTCTACGGCGGCGTGCGCGGCCTGGCGCAGTTCGGCGGTCCGTTCGCGGCCTTCTCCAACTTCTCGATCCTCGGCGGCGCCCCGGCGTCCATTCCCGGCAGCACGCTCAACGGTTATGACCGCAAGGAAATCACCCAGCTGCAGACCACCTTCGTGCATTTCTTCGACCAGGTGATGGGTGCCGAGCGCCTGACCCTGGTGGGCGAAGTGGGCGTGACCCACGTCGGCGGCCTGGAGAGCACCAACCAGGCGCGCTACGGCCGCGACCCGATCTTCGGGCCGGGCGAATTGCCGAACAACACCTGCCGCACCATCAACGCCGGCGCCGTGGGTGCCAACGGCGAAAACGTCAGCAAGTACTGCACCGACGACGGCTTCACCACCAGCACTTCCTGGGGTTACCGCGCCCGCGCCGTGTGGGACTACAACGACGTATTCGCCGGGGTGAACCTCAAGCCGAGCATCGCCTGGTCCCATGACGTCGACGGTTACTCCCCCGGCCCTGGCGGCAACTTCGAGGAAGGCCGCAAGGCGGTCAGCCTCGGCCTGGATGCCGACTACCAGAACACCTACACCGCCAGCCTGTCGTACACCGACTTCTTCGGTGGTGATTTCAACACCTCGATCGACCGCGATTTCCTCGCATTCAGCGTCGGCGTGAACTTCTGACAGCCCCGGAGGCGAACCCCATGAAAAACAACAAGCGCATCCTGCAATCGGGCGTACTGGCACTGTCCCTGCTCGCCACCAGCGCCATGGCTGCGGCCCCTGCCGATCAGGTGGCCAAACTCGGCACCAGCCTGACCCCGATGGGCGCCGAGAAGGCCGGCAACGCCGACGGCAGCATCCCCGCGTGGACCGGCGGCCTGCCCACCAGCGCCGGCCAGGCGGACGCCAAGGGCTTCCTCGCCGACCCCTTCGCCGGCGAGCAACCGCTGTTCACCATCACCGCGGCCAATGCCCAGCAGTACAAGGACAAGCTCACCGCCGGCCAGCTGGCGATGTTCCAGCGCTATCCGGATACCTACAAGATCCCGGTGTACAAGACCCATCGCACCGCAGCCCTGCCCGACGACCTCTACGCAGCCATCCGCACCAGCGCGGAGAAGACCGAGAGCCTGGATGGCGGCAACGGCCTGAAAAACTTCGGCAGCCGCTACTACGCCTTCCCGATTCCCCAGTCCGGTGTCGAAGTGGTGTGGAACCACACCACCCGCTATCGCGGCGGCAACATTCACCGCTACATGACCCGCGTGCAGCCGCAGGCCAACGGCGCCTTCAACATGGTCCACTTCGAGGACGAGGTGTCCTACCCGGCGAACCTGCCGGACCTCGATCCGGCCAAGTCGCAGAACGTGCTGTTCTACTTCATCCAGCGCGTAACCGGCCCGGCGCGCCTGGCGGGCAACGTGCTGCTGGTCCACGAGACCATCGACCAGGTCAAGGAACCGCGCATGGCCTGGCTCTACAACGCCGGACAGCGTCGTGTCCGTCGCGCACCGCAGGTGGCCTACGATGGCCCAGCCACCGCCGCCGACGGCCTGGCCACGTCCGACAACTACGACATGTTCAACGGCTCGCCGGACCGCTACGACTGGAAGCTGGTCGGCAAGCAGGAGCTGTACATCCCCTACAACAGCTACAAGCTGGATGATCCGAAGCTCAAGTACGACGACATCATCAAGGCCGGCCACATCAACCAGGACCTGACCCGTTACGAGCTCCACCGTGTATGGCACGTGGTGGCCACGCTGAAGCCGGGCGAACGGCACATCTACGCCAAGCGCGACATGTACTTCGACGAAGACACCTGGCAGCTCGCCGAAGTCGACCACTACGACGGCCGTGGCCAGCTGTGGCGCGTCGGCGAAGGCCATGCCCAGCAGTACTACAACCACAAGGTGCCGGGCTACACCGCCGAATCCCTGTACGACCTGATCTCCGGTCGCTACTCGGTACTGGGCCTGAAGAACGAGGAGAAGCAGAGTTTCGTCTTCGGCGCTACGGCCTCGGCCGCCGACTACACCCCGGCAGCCCTGCGCCAGACCGGCGTGCGCTGAGCGATCAGCGAACGCACCGTTGTGTCATCGATGTACTTCTGAATTCGGCGGCCCCATGGGCCGCCTTTTTTGCGTACCGCGTTTTCCTCTGCAAGGATGAATTCACCCAGCGTGACGTCTTCGAGCGCCTTCATGCCGTCCAGACACCCCCTGCGATTGCCACCCGGCCATCTGCCCCGCCCGCGCCTGCATGAAGCGCTGCTTCAGGGCGACTGCCGCCTGCGCCTGCTCTGCTCCCCCGCCGGTTACGGCAAGAGCGTGCTGCTGGCCGAATGTCTCCAGCACGTCCCGGAAGGCACCCGCCTGGCCTACCTCGACCTGCGCGGCGAAACACTGTCGCCCAGCGACTTCACCCAGCGCCTGGCCGACGCCCTGGGCAGCGACACGTCCGAACTCGCCCCCCTGCGTCAGTTGCTGGCCCAGGAGCGCCAGCCCTTGTGGCTGGTGCTGGATGACTACTCGCGCTTCCCCGCGGTGGAACTGGACCGCCTGCTCAACGAACTGATCCAGGCCGGCTCGCGCCAAGTGCAGTGGTGGATCGCCAGCCGCCGCAGGCCGCAACTCCAGCTGGCGCGCATGCTGCTCGATGGCGACCTGTTCGAACTGGGTAGCAGTGAACTGGCATTCAGCACCCCCGAAACCGCTGAACTGCTCCAGCGCGCCGGCCAGGGCGCCTCCTGGTCGGCTGCCCAGGCGCTGCACCAGGAAATGCGCGGCTGGTGCGCCGGCACCCTGCTGCGGATGCTGGGCCTCAAGGCCGGCCCTCAGCAGGCAGCGGAGCTGTACCGCTCGCTGCTACAGGATTACCTGCGCCACGAGCTGCTCGACGCGCTGCCGAGCGACTGGCAGCAGGCGCTGTTCACCCTGGCGCACTTCCCGCACTTCGACCTGCCGCTCTGCGAGCAACTCTTCAGCACCGGCGAAGGCGGTCGTTTGCTGGCCCAGTTGCGCGAGTGCGGACTGTTCATCGAGGCGCCCGGCAACGACGAACGCACCCTGCGCATCCTGCCCGCCGTCGCTCCCGCGCTCGCCGCCCAGTTGCCCACGAGCATGACGCGAACCCTCTATCGCCGTGCCTGCCAGTGGTACATGAGCCAGGACCAGATTCGCCCGGCGCTGGAATACGCCCTCAAGGCGGACCAACCGGAAGTGGCGGCGAGCCTGATGCAGCACTACACCCGCGACCGCCTGCTGCAGGGTCGCAGCCTCGCCCTGCTCATGCAGTGGCGCGCCGAACTGCCCGACAGCCTGCTGGAGAGCACGCCACGCCTGGTGCTGCTCAACGCCTGGGCACTCCTGCTCTGCGGTCGTCTGGAAGAGTCGCAGCAACTGACCGACAACCTCGCACGCTTCCTGCCCCAGCCCGACCGACGCCGCCAACAGGGTCTGCTGGCCCAATGGAAAGCCCTGGCCGGCAACCTCGCCTTCCATCGCGGCCAACTCACGGCCGCTGCCGTGCTGCTGCAGGAAGCGATCGCTGAACTACCGAAAGGCGCCTGGGCCCAACGCCTGTTCTGCAGCACCCTGCAGATCGAGCTGGCGCTGATCGATGGTCAGCTGGACGAGGCCCAGGACCTCAACCGCGAGGCCATCCGCGAGGCCCGTGAACATGCCAGCCTGGCCATGGAAAGCGTCTTCGCCCTGGGCCACGTGAAACTGCTGGAGCTGCGCGGCGAACTGTTACGCGCGGAAACCCTGCTCAAGCGCCTGTTCAGCGAACTGACCGCCGCCTGGGGCGAAGAAGCCAGCCCCATGCGTGGCCGCGTCCAGCTGCGCTGGGCCGCCATCCTGATGCAGCAGGGGCGCTTCGATGAATCAGAAGCGTCCTATCGCGCCGGCTTGCAGGAGTGCCAGAACTGCGCGGACCCAGCGGCCTTCTGGGGATTCCTCGGCCTGGCCGAGCTGGATGCCCTGCAGGACGACCTGGCCAGTGCCTTCTCCCGTGTGGCAGACGCCGAGCGGGTGATGCAGTACGGACGCATCAGCCCGACGCTCTACCAGACGCTGTTGGCACGCGCCAAGGCGCGGCTCTGGTTGCGCCAGGGGCGTTCCGGCCATGCCGAAAAAGCGCTGCTGGCCCTGCCAGCCGAGGCCTTCGAGATAGCGCCTTATGGCGCGCCAGACCTGCATCTTCGCCTGCGCCTGCTGCTGGTGCAGGCGCGCCTGGCCAATGGCGCGGTAGGCGAATCGTTGATCGAACTGGAGGCCATGCTCGAACAGGCTACGGCACAAGGACGCCGCCCGCTGGCCTGCGAAATCGGCTTCAGCCTGGCCGAAGGGCTGTACGCAGACAACCGCCAGGCGCGGGCCCGCCAGGCCCTGCTGGACGCCCTGGCACTCGCACGGCAGATGGGGCTGGCCAGCGTCGAACGGGCCTTCGCCTTGCGCAACCCGGCGATGATGCGCTGGGCTGGCGAAAGTGCCGGAGGCGACAACAGCGCACCCGCGTCCCTGCTAAGCCGGCGCGAGTTGGAAGTGCTGCGGCTGATCGTGCGCGGCCACTCCAATCAGCAGATCGCCGAAAGCCTGTTCATCTCCCTGCATACGGTGAAAACCCACGCCCAGCGGATCAACTTCAAGCTGGGCGTAGAGCGCCGCACCCAGGCCATCGCCCGGGCCAAGGAGCTGGGTCTGGCCAACTGAGGCGCCCTGCCCCGCTACCTTCACCGATTGGTTCTCAGAGCACGTCCAGCGGGATTTTCAGGTAGCGGATGCCATTGTCTTCGGCGGGCGGCAATTGCCCGGCGCGCATGTTCACCTGCACCGCCGGCAGGATCAGCGCCGGCATCGACAGGGTGGCGTCCCGCGCGATGCGCATCGCGACGAAGGCGTCTTCGTCGATGCCTACGTGGACATGCACGTTCTGCGCACGTTGTTCGGCCACCGTGGTTTCGTAGCGGTACTCGTCCCGCCCCGGTGCCTTGTAGTCATGGCAGAGGAACAGCCGCGTCGCTTCCGGCAACTCGAACAGTCGGCGGATGGAGCGATACAGGGCGCGGGCATCGCCTCCGGGGAAATCACAGCGGGCGGTGCCGTAGTCGGGCATGAACAGCGTGTCGCCGATGAGCGCGGCATCGCCGATCAGGTAGGTCATGCAGGCCGGGGTATGACCCGGCGTATGGATTGCCAGGAGTTCCAGATTACCGATGGCCAGACGGTCGCCGTCCTGCAGCAGGCGGTCGAACTGGCGGCCGTCGGTGGCGAAGTCCTCTCCGGCATTGAACAGCGCACTGAAGCGCTGCTGTACCTGGGTGATATGTCCGCCGATGGCCAGCGCCCCGCCCAGTTCGTGCTTGAGCCAGGCCGCTGCGGACAGGTGATCGGCATGCACATGGGTTTCCAGCAGCCAGTCCACCGTCAGCCCCTGGTCACGCACGTAGGCGGTGATCCGCTCGGCGCCCGCATGGGAGGTGTGCCCGCTGGCGGCGCAGTAATCCAGCACCGGGTCGACGACGGCGCAGCGCCCGCTGTCCGGGTCGCTGACGACATAGCTGTAGGAACAGGTGGCCGGGTCGAAGAATGCTTCAACACGGGGGGTCATAGGGGGCTCTCCTGGCCAGGTTTTCTCAAGCTTAGTTGCCGCCGCGCCAGGAACCCGTAGAGAAGCATTCCCACCACCATGGCCATGGCGAACACCCAGGCCTGCCAGTGACCAGTCAGCAGCAGCGCGATGGCCGGCCCCGGGCAGATTCCAGCAATGCCCCAACCCACGCCGAACAGCAGGCTGCCACCCATCAGGCGACGATCGGGGTCGCGCCTAGGCGGTAGCTGGATTGGCCGGCCAAGCAAGGATACGGGCCGCTTCTGGACAAGGGTAAACACCGGCAGGGCCACCGCGATTGCGCCGCCCATGACCAGGGCCAGAGACGGGTCCCAAGCACCAGCCAGGCCGAGAAACGCAAGAACCTTCGCCGGGTTGGTCATCCCGGCCAACATCAGGCCCAAGCCGAAGACCAGACCGGCGATAAAGGCACTGAGCCGGTTCACAACGCACCTCCCAACAGATGGCGCAATACGAAGGCGGTCAGGAACCCCGTCGCCATGAAGCAGAGGGTCGCTACCAGGGAGCGCAGTGACAGCCTGGCCAGCCCGCAAACACCATGTCCGCTGGTGCAGCCAGAACCCAAGCGCGTGCCAACGCCCACCAGCAGACCGGCCATGAGCAGGCCCGCCCAGCCCGTCTCGATCCGGACCTCGGGCGCCTCGCTCAGGGCCACCCAGAGCAGTGGTGAGAGCAGCAGGCCAAGCAGGAACAGGGCCTTTTCACCCAGCCCGCCGTCCTCTCGCTGAAGCAGGCTGCCAAGCAGGCCGCTGATGCCGGCGATACGGCCATTGGCAAGGATGAACAGGCTGGAGGACAAGCCGATCAGTGCGCCGCCGGCCAGGGCGCTCCAGGGAGTGAAAGCAGGCCAGTCGATATACATCGGGACTCCTGGCCAGACCGGCCACGGCAATTGGAATCACGCGATCATATACCCCCAGGGGTATGCAAACCTAGGCGGCAACCGACCCGGATGATCGGCAACGACAGTTGCCGCCCCCGCAATCAGGTGTACCTGGTGAAGATGGCGCGAACGCGCTCGAGGGTCTCGCTAGCGTCCTGGGCCGGGTCGAGCATGGCCTCTTCCAGCAGGCAGACCAGCATCTGCTGGTAGGCCCGGTCCAGCGCTTTTCGCGAGGCGCTGAACTGTTGGGCGATTGCCTCGCAGTCCTCGCCGCGGCGAATCATCGCCTGCAGGCCGCGAAGCTGCCCTTCGATGCGGGCCAGACGCTTGAGCATGGCGTCCTGGTGCGCGGCTACCACGGGGTTGGCCATCGATTGCTTCTCCTGACGATTACCGGGGGGAGTATGACGTCAGCCTGGGCGCCCGTCTCGCCCAGCGCCACCCTGCCCCTCAGGCCAACGCTTCAGAGCAGGCCATCAACTGATCCGCCGGCACCGGCTTGCCGAACAGGAAGCCCTGCAGCGAATCGCAACCCAGCCCCGTCAGGAAGGCTTGCTGAGACTCGGTCTCCACCCCCTCGGCGACGATGCGCAAGTCCAGCGCCTGGCCGAGGGCGACGATGGCGGAGACGATCGCCGCGTCGTCGCTGTCGCGTTCCAGGTCGCGGACGAAACCGCGGTCGATCTTCAGCTCGTTGGCCGGCAGGCGCTTGAGGTAAAGCAGGCTGGAGTAACCGGTACCGAAATCGTCGATGGACAGGTCCACACCCATGTCGGCCAGTTGACGAAGGATGCCCAGGCTGGTGTCGGCGTCCTGCATGGCAGTGGTTTCGGTGATTTCCAGGGTCAGGCAGTTGGCCGGCAGCGCATAGCGTTGCAGGGCCGCCTGCACGCTGGCGATCAGCCCGGCGTGGCAGAACTGCAGGGCCGACAGGTTCACCGCCACCCGCCAGTCACGCCGGCCCTCGGCAAACCACTGGCTCATCTGCCGGCAGGCTTCGTTCAGTACCCAGTTACCGATGGGAATGATCAGGCCGGTCTTTTCCGCCAGGCTGATGAACTGGTCCGGCATCAGCAAGCCGCGGCGCGGGTGCTGCCAGCGCAGAAGTGCCTCGGCACCGATCACCCGTTGCGTGTCGCCAGCGGCGAACTTGGGCTGGTAATGCAACACCAGCTCCCCGGCATCCAGCGCCTGGCGCAGGTCATGGAGCAGCTGCAGATGATCCCGGGCATCGGTATTCATCGACTGCTCGAAGAAGCTGTAGCCGTTCTTGCCCGCGCCCTTGGCGTGGTACATCGCGGCGTCGGCATTTATCAGGAGTTCTTCACGGCTCACGCCGTCGCCGGGATAGAGCGCAATGCCGACGCTGGTCGACACACGCAGCTCCTGGCCGGCCACGTTGAAGGCATTGCCCACGAGCGCTACGAGCTGGCTGGCGAGGGTCACCGCATCGTTCGGCTCGCCCAGACTGGCCAGCAGTACGAACTCATCGCCGCCGATACGTGCCAGGGTGTCTTCGGCGCGTAGGTGCTCCCGCAGACGCTGGGCCACCTCACGCAGCAGCAGGTCGCCGACGTGATGGCCGAAGGCGTCGTTGACCGGCTTGAAGCCGTCCAGGTCCATGAACAGCAGGGCGAAGCAGCCGCCGGTGCGGTTGACCTTGTGGATCGCGTGGTCGATGCGGTCTTCCAGAAGAGTGCGGTTGGGCAGCTTGGTGAGGTTGTCGTGCAGCGCCAGGTGGGTCAGTTCCTGATTGGCCTGCTCCAGCAAATCGGTGAGCTGGGCGGTACGTGCCGCCAGGCGGGCATCCAGCACCGACGTCAGCAGGGCGATGGCCAGGATCGCCAGTGTCACCACGATCACCAGACTGGCCAGCCAGCGGCTGTCGAGGCCCGTGATTGCAGCGCCACAGATGCTGCCCTGGGGGAAGTTGGCCGCCGCCATGCCCGTGTAGTGCATGCCGACTATGGCCACCCCCATCACCAGCGACGCCCCGCCCCGTGCCAAGCGTACGTAAGGCGTGTCGTGGCGCAGGCGAAAGGCGATCCACAGCGCCGCGCCCGACGCCGCCACCGCTATGGCCAGGGATAGGTAGAACAAGCCGGGGTCGTAGTCGATGCCCGGCAGCATGCGCATGGCGTGCATGCCCAGGTAATGCATGCAGCTGATACCGGCGCCCATGGTCACCGCGCCGCAGATCAGTTGCCAGAGTGGCTGCTCGGGCTGGCTCACCAGCCACAGGGCGAAGCCAGATACGAGCACCGCGATCAGCAGCGAAAGCAAGGTCAGCGGCAAGTCGTAGCCGAGCGCAATGGGCAGGCTGAACGCGAGCATGCCTATGAAGTGCATGGACCAGATACCAATGCCCATGGCGATGGCACCGCCGCCGATCCAAAGCACCGTGCCACGTCCCTGGCTGCTGGAAACCCGCCCGGCCAGGTCCAGCGCCGTGTAGGACGCGAGGATGGCCACCAGGAGGGAGATGAGAACAAGGGAGTAGTCGTAGCTGCCCGTGAGCATGGAAAACCTATCAAGCGGAAAGCCGCCCCAGACGGGCGGCAAAACGGGACGCATTCTAAACAAACTCAGCGAAGGCCGGCGGTGCCGTATGGCAGATTGCCGGTATCTGACAGAACGAGAACGGCTGTGCCCTCTTTACCTGTGGGGGCGATTTCAATCGCTATGGGCAGCGCAGCTGCCCCCTGCAGATCCGACGGCCGAACCTGCGGTCCGGTTGGCGAATGAATTCGCCCCTACAAGTAGCTCCACCGGCAATACCGTGACCTGTGGGAGCGATTTCAATCGCGAATGAATTCGCTCCCACAGAAAACTTCCAGGACACACACCCTGTGGGGGCGATTTCAATCGCTATGGGCAGCGCAGCTGCCCCTGAAGGATCGAAGGCCGAACCTGCGCGGTCAGCGAATGAATTCGCCCCCACAAGGTTCCGCCCCATATCGAAAGGTCAGTCACGCGGCGGCTCCACGCCACGCAGGGGGATGGGTGCCGACATGACGATGGAGGTGCGGGTCTCGCCGAAGTGGTTGATGCTGCCGACGAAGCGCTCCAGGTGGCGGATATCGCGGGTCACCACGCGCAGGATGAAGGAGTCCTGCCCGGTGACATGCAGGCACTCCAGCACCTCCGGCATCTGCTGCAACTGGGCGATCAGTCGCGCCTTGTCCGGCTGCGGGGTGGTCATGCCGATCAGTGCCATCACCCCGTACCCGGCCTTCTCCGGCGAGACGGTGGCGCAATAGGCCTCGATCACCCCGGCCTCCTCCAGTCGCTTGAGGCGTTCGGAGGTGGCCGGCAGGGACAGCGCCACTTGCGAGGCCAGGTCGGTCAGCGAAATGCGCCCTTCGCGTTGCACGACTTGCAGGATTTTCCAAGACTTTGCATCAAGCTCCATATTTCTCAGGCCTCCAGCCAAAAACCCATGAAATATTCAGGTACGCCCCAATAATTACCGTAATCCTTCCATTCAGGCCCGATGCAGTGCAGCGCAGAATATTGCCCGTGTCCACTGCCCCGGAGCCTTCCGCATGGAAGCCCTGCTGTTTCTCAAATCCGTCCTGATCGGTCTGTCCATCGCGGCCCCGGTTGGTCCCATCGGCCTTTTGTGCATCCAGCGGACCCTTGGCCACGGCGCACGCATCGGCTTCATCAGCGGCTTGGGCGCGGCGGCGGCGGATGCCTGCTACGGGGCACTGGGCGCGTTCGGCATTGGCGCCATCACTCGTGCCTTCGTTGCGCTGGCCTCGCCACTGGCCCTGGCCGGCGCCCTGTTCCTGGCCTGGATGGGCCTGAAGATGCTGCGTGCAAAGCCGCCGGAACGCGCCGCCAGTGCCGTCGATCCGGTCCGGGCGCTGCCGGCGTTCGTCTCGGTGTTCCTGCTGACCCTGAGCAACCCGCTGACCATCCTGTCCTTCGTCGCCATCTTTGCCACCCTGTCCGGCGGCGAGGCCCTGTCAGGTGCGGGCGGGCTGGTGATGGTGCTGGGCGTGTTCTGCGGCTCGGCGCTCTGGTGGCTGGCCCTGAGCCTGGGCGTGTCCACGATCCGCCACCGCCTGGGCGTTCGCTCCGTGCAATGGATCGATCGCAGCGCCGGAATATTCCTGCTGGGTTTCGCCACCTGGCAACTGGTGCGAGTGATTGCCGGCTGAATCTTGTGCCTGACTCATCACCGGCCTTGTAGGAGCGAGCTTGCTCGCGAATAGTCCGAGCACAATCTTTCGCGAGCAAGCTCGCTCCTACAGTAAGTCGAAGCGCTCAGCTGGGTAGCCCGGTGCCACTGCCCGTTACGCCCGGTAATCCCCACGCTCACCAATGCTCGGCCTTTCGGCCAATTAACCGATCTATATCGGCCTTTCCATTTATATGGCGCGGCATTTGCTTTCAGATTTGCGACCTAAACAGATAGATATCGATTTAGGCCCAACTCAAGCCCACCTAAAGGTTGCCGCAATTGAACAAGCACAGACTCCCCCGCCTCCTGGGCGCCGCCTTGTGCGGCCTGCTCGCCACCCAGGTCCTGGCCGAAGAACGTACCCTGCGCGTCTACAACTGGTTCGACTACATCACCCCGCAGACCCTGGACACCTTCAAGAAGGAGAACGGCGCCAAGCTCATCTACGACATCTTCGACACCAACGAGGCACTGGAGGCCAAGCTGCTCACCGGCAATTCCGGCTATGACGTGGTGGTGCCGTCCAACGTATTCCTCGCCAAGCAGATCCAGGCCGACGTGTTCCAGCCGCTCGACCGTAGCAAGCTGCCCAACTGGAACCACCTGGACCCGCAGCTGATGAAGCTGATCGAGGCCAACGACCCGGGCAATCGCTTCGCCGTGCCCTACATGTACGGAACGGTGCTGATCGGCTTCAACCCGGCCAAGGTCAAGGCGGCCCTGGGCGAGAACGCCCCGGTGGACAGCTGGGACCTGATCTTCAAGGAAGAGAACATCGCCAAGCTCAAGCAATGCGGTGTGGCCCTGCTGGATTCGCCGTCGGAAATCCTGCCCATCGCCCTCCATTACCTGGGTCTGCCGCCCAACAGCAACCAGCCGAAGGACTACGACAAGGCCGGCGAGTTGCTGCAGAAAATCCGCCCCAACATCACCTACTTCCATTCCTCCAAGTACATGGCCGACATCGCCAACGGCGACATCTGCGTGGCCGTGGGTTACTCGGGCAGCTTCTCCCAAGCGGCCAACCGCGCCAAGGAAGCCGGCAACGGGGTGGTGGTGGACATGCGCCTGCCCAAGGAAGGTGCACCGGTGTGGTTCGACATGCTCGCCATCCCCAAGGGCGCGAAGAACCCCGAGGATGCCCATGCCTTCATCAACTACCTGCTGCAGCCCCAGGTGATCGCCCCGGTCAGTGACTTCGTCGGTTATCCGAACCCGAACAAGGACGCTACCGCCCTGGTCAACCCGGAAATCCGCAACAACCCAAACCTCTATCCCACCGCCGAGGCCCAGGCCACCCTCTTCACCCTGCTGCCACTGGAGCGCAATGCCGAACGTGCCCGCACCCGAGCCTGGACGAAGCTGAAGTCGGGGACCTGACAGACACGCGGTTCCGAATGAAAACCTGTGGGGGCGATTTCAATCGCTAAGGGCAGCCCAGCTGCCCCTGTGATTCCCAACGGCAGGCCTTCGGCCTGCTCAGCGACTGAAGTCGCCCCCACAAGGTTTCCCCCGCAACACCGAGCCCTGTAGGGGCGAATTCATTCGCCAAGGGCAGCGCAGCTGCCCCATCGCTGCGATCCGGCGCCCCCCACCCGACCAGCACCCTCCCCCATCACATCCCGCACCGGGTCTATGCTTTCTGGCGCGTTCTCCAAAGCGTTGGCAGCCTGCCAAAAGAAGTGGCACAGGCACACAAGGGGTTGGCACGGACAACAAGCTCCCCGCCGACGGCCAGGGGCAGACTAGGACTGCAGATTTCTGCCCTGCACCCGCAACAAAGTCCAATAATTCAGGGAGCCGCCCCAATGCGAATAACCAGGATCCTCGCCCAATCAACGCTGGCCCTGGGCGTCTCGCTCATCGGCCTCGGCAATGCCAGTGCCGAGCTGCCGGCCGATACAGGCATCGGCCAGACCACCTTGCCCTTCCCGCCGGAACCGCACCGCGCGTATATCGTCGACGTCGAGTTCGAGAGCTTCGTCGCCGGTCGCGTGACTGTGGTCGACCCCGAGAAGAAGAAAATGCTCGGCATGGTGCCGACCGGCTTCGCCGCGCCCTCTACCCTGAGCCGCGACGGCAAGACGCTGTTCACCGCCGACCTGTTCTACTCCCGCGGAACCCGTGGCACCCGCACCGACGTGCTGACCGCGTGGGACACCAGCACCCTGTCCCCCTCCTATGAAGTGCTGATCCCCACCAAGCGCGCCGAGGCCCTGACCCAGCGCTACTCCCTGGGCACCAGCACCGATGACCGCTTCGTCTACGTCTACAACTTCACCCCGTCCACTTCGGTGACCGTGGTCGACGTCAAGGCCAAGGCCGTAGCCGGCGAAATCGCCATCCCTGGTTGCGTGCTGAACTACCCGGTGGGCAAGCGTTCCTTCGCCTCCCTGTGCGGTGACGGCAGCGTGCAACTGGTGACGCTGAACGACGAAGGCAAGGAAGTCTCCCGCACCCACACCGCCTTCTTCGACCCCAACGCCGAGAAGCTGGTTGAACGCGCCTACGCCGTGGGCGACATCTACTACTTCGTCACCACCACCGGCACCGTGCGCGGCGTGGACTTCTCCGGCAAAGAGCCGAAGGTCCTCGAAGCCTGGGAGCTGGTGACCGACGCCGCCGAGAAGAAGGCTGGCTGGGCGCCTGGCGGCTGGCAGCTGATCACCGTCGCGCCGAAGCTGAATCGTCTGTATGTGCTAATGCATGACGCCCATGAGGCGATGAAGTGGGAAGACCCGAGCCCGATCGTCTGGGTTTACGACCTCAAGACGCACAAGCGCATCGGTACCCTGGAAGCACCGAACCCGATCTGGAGCCTGCAGGCCACCAGCGACGAAAACCCCCTGCTGCTGGGCACCAACATCGCCGGCGGACTGGAAGTATTCGACCTGAAGAGCGGCAAGCACACCGGCACCATGGAACGCATCCAGAAGACCGCGACCCAGATCCTCAGCCACTGACGAGGTGCAGCCATGCAACTTGATCCCATATTCATCATCGCCGCCGCCCTCGCGGTCGCGGTGATCCTGGCCAGCGCGGCGACCCACAAGCTGCGTGCGCCAGCGCGCTTCGCCAACCAGGTGGAGGATTACCAGTTGCTGCCGCGCGGTCTGGTACGCCCGGTGTCGCGTCTCGTGCCCTTCATCGAAGTGGCCGTGGCCTTCGCCCTGCTGGTGCCCGCCAGCCGTCACGCTGCAGCACTGGCCGCCGCCGCGCTGCTGGCCGGCTACGCCGGGGCCATCGCCATCAACCTGTGGCGCGGCCGCCGCGACATCGACTGCGGTTGCGCAGGCCCTGAACAGGCCCAGCCGATCCGCCCGGTGCTGCTGGCGCGTAACGCCGTACTGGTGAGCCTGGCGCTGGTCGCCAGCGTCGCCCCCCACAGCCGCGAGCTGGGTGCATTCGACATCTTTGTCGTAATCGCCTCCAGCGCCGCGACCCTGCTCCTGTATGCCGCTGCGGATGGCCTGATGGCCAACGCTCCCCGTCTGCTCAAACTCATTGGAAGGTGAAATATGGAAGCCCTTATCGTTTCCAACGTCCTGCTCTGGTGCCTCTTGATCGCTCTGGCCTTCGCCGTCATGGGCCTGGTGCGTCAAATTGGTGTACTCCACGGCCGTCTGGCCCCGGCCGGCGCGCTGATGGTCGACAAAGGCGTGGCCGTCAACGAACCCGCCCCGAAAGTCACCGCTGCCGACCGTAACGGCCGCCCGGTGAACTTCGGCTACGCCGGCGAGAAAGCCCAACTGCTGTTCTTCCTCTCGCCCACCTGCCCGATCTGCAAATCCCTGCTGCCGGCCATCAAGTCCATCGCCAAGGACCAGGCCGATCGCCTCGAAGTGATCTACGTCAGCGACGGCGACATGGACGCCCAGCAAGCACTGATCACCGAGCACAAGCTGGAAGACGCCACCTACGTGGTCGGCCCGGAAGTGGGCATGACCTACCAGATCGGCAAGCTCCCCTACGCCGCCCTGGTCGACAAGGCCGGTGTGCTGCGCTCCAAAGGCCTGGTGAACTCCCGCGAGCACCTGGACAGCCTGTTCGAGGCTGAACACCTGGGCAGCGCCACCCTGCAGCACTACCTGCACAACCACGCGCACGACCACGGCGCGCACAACCACTAAGGAAGGGAGCCCTCCATGAAACTGCTAGACCGCCTTTTCGAGCGCTCCACGCGCCATGTCGCCGACACCACCTCCCGGCGCAAACTCCTCGGCCGCATCGGTTCCCTGATGGTTGCCGGCGCCGCCCTGCCGGTGCTGCTGCCGATCGACCGCACCGCCAAGGCCCTGGCCGCCGACAAACCGATGGCCGGCGACCCGGGTGATCCCAACAGCTGCGACTACTGGCGCTACTGCTCCGTCGACGGTTTCCTGTGCAGCTGCTGCGGCGGCTCGGTGACCTCCTGCCCGCCCGGCACCGAGGCCTCCCAGGTGACCTGGATCGGCACCTGCCGCAACCCGGCCGACAACAAGGACTACATCATTTCCTACAACGACTGCTGCGGTAAGCACAGCTGCGCCCAGTGCGCCTGTACCCGCAACGACAGCGAGGAACCGGCGTACCGTCCGTTCAACAACAACGACGTCAACTGGTGCCTCGCGGCCAAGTCGCACATCTACCACTGCACCGTTTCCATCATCCGCGGCGTCGCGATCTGACCCGCCGGAGGGCTGCCATGCGTTACCTGTTGATTGCCGGACTGATGTGCGCAATGGCGGCCCCGCTGGCCATGGCTCGCGCCATTCCGGACCCGAACCAGAAGCACGCGCCGGGCAACGAAGCGCCGCAAACGCCCATCTCCCAGGCCGGCTACAGCACCCCGGTGAACTACCAGCTGCAATGCGCTGGCTGCCACCTGGGCGACGGCACCGGCTCCAAGGCCAACGACACGCCGAAGATGAAAGGCTTCGTCGGCAACTTCCTCAAAGTGGAAGGTGGTCGTGAGTTCCTGGTCCGCGTGCCGGGCATGTCCCAGTCGGCGCTGAACAACGCCCAGCTGGCTGAACTGATCAACTGGATGATGCGCAAGGACGGCATTGCCGGCAGCAGCGTGCCGGACGACTACAAGCCCTACACCGAGGCCGAAGTCGCCAAGATCCGCAGCGTCACCCTGCTCAACCTGCCGGACACCCGCGCCGGCCTGATCAAGCAGATGCGCGAAAAAGGCATCGCCATCGACGATGGCATGGACAACGCCTACTGAGTTTTATGCTGGACGGCTTGCAGCCCGCCTTATGGCGGGCTTTTTTTTGCCTGCCTTGTAGGTTGGTGCGGGCGGCGCTCCGCTAGAGCGAAGCGAAACCCAACGATCGAGGCCCGAAGCCGCGATCAGTCCTTCGACCCCGTGGTTCAACTCCCGGGCTAACTGCCCAGGACCTCCAAAAGATGTCTCAAGACGGCTGCTTCCACGGCCCCCTGGTCATCGCCCTCGCTGAAAACAGCGCAGCTTGCAGAGTTGCCTGCGTGGGCACAGCGATAGACCGCGACTGTGCTGCCCGGTCCGCTTCCCGTGTGTCCGCAAAGCGTCAGACCGTCGCTTACAGCGCCAATCATCAAGCCGAGGCCATATCCGGGAGCGGTCCAGGGTCTACCAGGAATCGGTCCCCCAAGGACGAGCGCCGCCTGCATCTCCTGAAGCAACGAATGAGGGAGCAGTTGCCCACTCAACAGCCGTTCCAGCAGTAAGGCCGCGTCCGAAAGCGTGCCGAGCAGCAAGCCGTGATAAACCCAGCCCGGATCGTAGCCGGGCATTACTCCCCGACAGATACCGCCCAACTGCTCGCCTGACCTTGCGAGCGACACATGCGGTACGGCGAGAGGCGCCAAGACACGTTCCTTCAGCGCCTCCTGCAGCGAAAGGCCAGTCAGACGCTCAATAAGTCGCGCCACGAACAGGTAACCCACATTGGAATAGCGCCATTGAGTTCCGGGCGGATAACGCAACCTGGAGGCCTCAAGCCGATTCAACATCTCCTCAGTCGTCCAGGGCGTATCACCACGAGCAACGGCTGCATGGTACTCAGCCAGCTCACCGTAGTCCGCCAACCCCGCCTGATGGCGCAGCAACTGACGCAAAGTGAACGAGCCTTCCGGAAGTACTTCATCAAGCTCAATCAGGCCGTCACGCACGAGTGACAAGGCAGCAGCAGACAACACGGTCTTGGTGAAACTCCACCAGGGCACTACTGCGTCAGGCTGCGTGGGGGCTAGCAGATCACCGTTCGATACGACGGAAAAAAGCATTGATAAATGTCCTTATTCGGTAAGCAAAACCGAGCGTCCAGAGCCAAGTCGTTTCACCAAGCATCGGGAGATTACTCGGGATTGATCAGCGATCAAGGGGGGCGTTTGCTTTAGCGAGCCGCTGAATCGTGGACGTCTGGCTGCTCTACCCACGCAGCAGTAAGGGCTAGTTGCGGGGTTGTAGTAAGGCCAGCACGACCGTCAAAGCAGCAAGGATAGCGGTAAGCGTTACCTGTACATGCCGTCGTGTGGGCAAATACCCTTCAAGGTAAATACCCTGCTCGACTTCGTGATGGAGAATCGTAACTGCATCGTGGTGTTTGAACGTTCAACTGGCCGTACCCCGAATGTCCGCTATAAGTTGATTTCAGCGAGTTCCATCAGGCAGATATTGGCCGGAAACTGCCCCACCGTGAGCAGCAGCGATCGGCCAAAAGCAGCCGTCGTCATTAATCAAAATCGCTCGAAAGCGGACGGATCGCCTCGCTTGCCTCTACGAAAATCGGCATCCCGTAATTGCCCCACCTCTTAGTCAACAACTAAACTCTGCTGCATGAAACGCCACCTCCGGCTCCTCCTCATCTTTCTGATCAGCCTGACGCTTCCCCTGGGCGGGATGGCGGGCATCGAGACGCCGACCGAACCCTGTCCCATGCAGGCTGCTGGCATGAGCATGATGGCCGACATGGATATGGACTGCTGCCAGGACCACGGCAAGATGGCCGAGCATGGCAAGAAGGCCTGCAAGCCGGGCCAGGAATGCAAGACCGGCAGCATGCTCCAGGTTTCGATCGTGAAACCACCGGTCACCCTGACCGGCCCCGTGCTCGCCGAGACTCACCCAGTAGCCGTTCCCGACCGCTCCCCTGCCGACCTCTGGCGACCTCCCTGCGCCTGATTCCTCTCCCTGTCTGAACTCCCACCTGCATCACTTGCGACTGCGGGCGGGCACGCGCCTATGCGCTGAAATTTCAGAGGAATCGTCAGATGACCTCCTTGAGTCCTTGCCTCGGGCTGCCTGTTGCGGCTGCCCTGGCAATGATGCTGTTTGCCTTGCCGAGCCAGGGGGCTGCGCTGTCGCTGGACGACGCGTTGCAGTTGGCAGAGCGCAATGCACCGTCTCTGGTCGCTCAAGCGGCCAAGCTGGACGCGGCAAAAAATGCCGCGATACCGGCCGGCGAACTGCCGGACCCGAAGCTCGCCCTGGGCGTGCAGAACGTCCCCATCGAGGGCGAAGACCGCTGGAGCCTGGATCGCGACTTCATGACCATGCAGATGGTCGGGGTCATGCAGGAAATGCCCAACCGCGACAAGCGCCGGGCCCGCACGGAAGTGGCCGAAGCCGCCGTCGATCGCGCCGAGGCCGAACGCCGCGTCGTACGCCTGAAGGTACGCCAAGCTGCCGCGCTGGCCTGGATCAGTCGCCACACCGTGGAACGCAAGCAAGCACTGTTCGAGGCGTTTTTCCGGGAAAACCGTCTGCTGGCTGCCACCGTAAGGGCGCAGATCGCCGGAGGGCGAGCACCCGCCGCCGACGCGGTCACGGCCAAGCAGGAGGCGGCCGACCTGGCTGAGCGTCAGGATGAACTGGCCACTCAGCAAGCCACAGCCCGCGCCGCCCTGCGCCGCTGGATCGGGCCCGCCGCCGACGAGCCGCTGGCCGGCGACCTGCCAACCTGGCCGATCGCCCCCGCAGGCTATGCCCACAAACTGCAAGTGCATCCCGAACTGACAGCCTTCGCGCCGATTACCCGCGAAGCGGAGGCCAAGGTGCGAGAGGCCGAGGCGGAAAAGCAGTCCGACTGGAGCTGGGAGGTCGATTACCAGCGCCGTGGTCGCGAGTTTGGCGACATGGTGAGCGTGCAGTTCACCTTCGACTTGCCGCTGTTTCCCGGCTCGCGGCAGAACCCCAAGATCGCAGCCCGGCATGCCGAGCTCAATCAGTTGGAGGCCGAGCGCGAGGCGCTCGTCCGCGAGCATGCCGAGCAACTGGAAGCGGACCTGGCCGAGTACCAGCGTCTGGACCGTGCTGTCCGTCGTAGTCAGGACAGCTTGCTGCCCCTCGCCCAGGAAAAAGTCGACCTGACCACGGCCAGTTACCGCGCCGGTACGGGCGAGCTGGCCGCCGTGATCGCCGCCCGCCGCGAACAGATCGAGGCGCGCCTCAAGCAGGTCGATCTCGAAGGCGAGCGTGCCCTGACCAGCGCCAAGCTCTACTTCACTTACGGGGAAACGCACCCATGACCGCACGTATCTGGACCGGAGTGGCACTGGCAGGCCTGTCCCTGGCCTTGGGGGCCGCCGGTGGTTACTGGTTCGCGCAACGCCCCATGACGGCCATACCGGCTACCAGCGCGAAAGCCGTATCTGCGCCGCAAGTCGAACGCAAAGTGCTGTACTGGTACGACCCAATGTACCCGCAGCAGAAGTTCGATAAACCGGGCAAGTCGCCCTTCATGGACATGGAGTTGGTGCCGAGGTATGCCGACGCCACCGCCGACAGTGCCGCCATCAGCATCGACCCCAGCCTGACGCAGAACCTGGGCCTGCGCCTGGCCACCGTCAGCCGTGGATCGCTGGCCAACAGTCTGGAAGTGGTTGGCGTGCTCGCCTTCAACGAACGCGAGGTCGCCGTGGTACAAACCCGCGCTGCCGGCTTCGTGGAGCGGGTCTATGCCCGTGCGCCAGGAGACGTGCTCCAGGCCGGGGAGCCGCTGGTCGATCTACTGATCCCAGACTGGGCCGCCGCTCAAGAGGAGTTCCTCGCGCTCAAGCACAGCGGTGATGCCGAGCTGCTGGCTGCGGCCCGCCAGCGTCTACGCCTGCTCGGTATGCCGACGTCGCTGATTCGCCAAGTGGAACGCAGCGGCAAGTCGCAAGCAGTCCTGACCCTGGCCAGCCCCATTAGCGGTGTGGTTCAGGAGCTGAACGTGCGCACTGGCATGACGGTGGCAGCAAGCGCCACGCTGGCCCGGATCAACGGCCTCGGCAGCGTCTGGCTTAGCCTGGCGGTACCGGAATCCGAGGCTGGGGGCATCGCCCAGGGCCAATCGGTCGAAGCCCGCCTGCCGGCCTTTCCCGGTGAAGCTCTTACCGGGACTGTCGATGCCATCCTGCCGGAAACCAATCCAGACAGCCGCACACTACGGGTGCGAGTGGAACTGCCCAATCCGGACGCTCGCCTGCGGCCCGGCATGACCGCACAGGTCCGCCTGGACCGGTCCACGTCACAGAACGTTCTGTGGCTGCCCAGCGAAGCCGTCATTCGCACCGGCCGGCGTGCCCTGGTGATGCTCGCCGAAGACGGTGGGCGTTACCGGCCGGTGGAAGTCCGCCTCGGGCCGGAGAGCGCCGGCAAGACGGTGGTGACCCAAGGGCTTGCGGAAGGCCAACAGGTGGTCGCCTCCGGGCAGTTCCTGCTCGATTCCGAAGCCAGCCTCAAAGGGCTGACCGCTGCTGAGATCGAGACGCCAATGACTGAAGCACCGACCAGCCTGCATGAAGCCGAAGGTCAGGTCATGGCCATCGACAAGGCCGGGGTGACCCTTGCCCACGGGCCCTTCAAGACGCTGGGTATGCCCGGCATGACCATGACCTTCCCGCTGGCCGACCCGGCCCTGATGGTCGGCATCAAGGCCGGCGACAAAGTGCGCGTGGCCGTGCGCCAGACCGACGAGGGACTGCTGGTCGAGCGCCTGGAAAAACTCGGAGGCCAGCCATGATCGCCGCATTGATCCGCTGGTCGGTGGCCAACCGCTTTCTGGTCATACTGGCCACCCTGTTCGCGACTGCCTGGGGCATCTGGTCCGTGCAGAACACGCCGATCGACGCTTTGCCGGACCTCTCCGACGTCCAGGTGATCATCCGCACGCCGTATCCGGGCCAAGCCCCGCAGATCGTCGAGAACCAGGTCACCTACCCGCTGGCTACCACCATGCTTTCGGTACCGGGAGCGAAGACGGTGCGCGGCTACTCCTTCTTCGGTGACAGCTTCGTCTATGTGATCTTCGAGGATGGTACTGACCTGTACTGGGCCCGCTCGCGGGTGCTGGAGTACCTCAGCCAGGTTCAAAGCCGGCTGCCGAGCACTGCCAAGCCGGCGTTGGGGCCAGATGCCACCGGGGTGGGCTGGATTTACCAGTACGCCTTGGTAGATCGCACTGGCGGACACGACCTGGCGCAACTGCGCGCCCTACAGGACTGGTTCCTCAAGTTCGAGCTGAAGACCCTGCCCAATGTCGCCGAAGTGGCGACCGTGGGCGGCATGGTCAAGCAATACCAGGTGCAACTCGATCCGGTACGGCTGGCCAGCCTGGGGATCACCCAGGACGCTGTGATCGAAGCCATTGGCAAAGCTAATCAGGAAGCCGGCGGCGCCGTTCTGGCGATGGCCGAAGCCGAGTACATGGTGCGTGCCTCCGGGTACCTGAAGACTCTGGACGATTTCCGTGCGGTGCCGCTCAAGCTCGGTATTGGTGGCGTGCCGGTCACCCTCGGCGACGTGGCTACCATCCAACAGGGGCCGGAGATGCGCCGGGGCATCAGCGAGCTCGATGGTGAGGGTGAGACCGTGGGCGGCGTGGTGATCTTGCGCAGCGGTAAGAACGCGCGCGAGACCATCACGGCAGTCAAGGCCAAGCTGGGCGAACTACAGAAGAGCCTGCCGGCTGGGGTGGAGATCGTCACCACCTATGACCGCAGCCAGCTGATTGATCGCGCAGTGGAAAACCTCAGCCACAAGCTGCTGGAAGAGTTCATCGTGGTGGCCCTGGTCTGCGCGGTATTCCTCTGGCATCTGCGTTCCTCTCTGGTGGCGATCATCTCCCTGCCGATCGGCGTACTGATCGCCTTCGTCGTCATGCGCTACCAGGGCATCAATGCCAACATCATGTCCCTGGGCGGGATTGCCATCGCCATCGGCGCCATGGTGGACGCCGCCGTGGTGATGATCGAGAACGCCCACAAGAAAATCGAGGCCTGGCATACCGCTCACCCCGGTGAGACGTTGAAGGGCGAGCACCACTGGCACGTGATGACCGAGGCCGCCGCCGAAGTCGGGCCGGCGCTGTTCTTCTGCCTGCTGATCATCACCCTGTCGTTCATCCCGGTGTTCACTCTGGAAGCCCAAGAGGGCCGCTTGTTCGGCCCGCTGGCCTTCACCAAGACCTATGCGATGGCGGCCGCCGCCGGGCTGTCGGTGACCCTGGTCCCGGTGTTGATGGGCTATTGGATTCGCGGGCATATCCCCAAGGAGGAGCAGAACCCGCTGAACCGCTGGTTGATCCGGCTCTACCAACCTGCCTTGGATCGGGTGTTGCGCCATCCCAAGATCACCATGACAGTCGCCTTGCTGATTTTCTTGAGCACCCTATGGCCGATCTCGCGACTGGGCGGCGAGTTCCTCCCACCATTGGACGAGGGTGACCTGCTCTACATGCCCTCGGCGCTGCCGGGTCTGTCGGCGCAGAAGGCCAGCCAGTTGTTGCAAATCACCGATCGCCTCATCAAGACAGTGCCTGAAGTCGAGCACGTCTTCGGCAAGGCCGGACGCGCCGAAACTGCCACCGACCCGGCGCCCCTGGAGATGTTCGAAACCACCATCCAGTTCAAGCCCCGCGAGCAGTGGAGGCCCGGCATGACCCCGGAAAAGCTGGTGGACGAACTGGATCAGGTGGTGAAAGTACCGGGGCTGACCAACATCTGGATTCCGCCGATACGCAACCGCATCGACATGCTTGCCACCGGGATCAAAAGCCCGATCGGGGTCAAGGTCGCTGGCTCCAACCTCGCGGAGATCGACGCGGCCACACAAGCCGTCGAGCGCGCCGCAAAAACGGTGCCGGGCGTCAGCTCGGCGCTGGCCGAACGCCTGACCGGGGGACGCTACATCGATGTCGACATCAATCGCCAGGACGCCGCGCGCTACGGATTGAACATCGCCGATGTGCAGTCGATCGTGGCCGGCGCCATCGGCGGCGAGACCATTGGTGAAACCGTCGAGGGCTTGGCACGCTTTCCGATCAGCGTGCGCTATCCACGGGAGTGGCGCGATTCACCCGACGCCCTGGAGCAACTGCCGATCTACACACCCCAGGGACTTCAGATCACGCTAGGGACCGTGGCGCGCATCCGGGTCAGCGATGGCCCGCCCATGCTGAAAAGCGAGAATGCGCGGCCGTCCGGCTGGGTCTATATCGACGTGCGTAGCCGGGACATCGCCTCGGTGGTAGCCGATCTGCGCCGGGTCGTCAGCGAGCAGGTCAAGCTACAACCGGGCGTGAGCCTCGCCTACTCGGGCCAGTTCGAGTTTCTCGAACGGGCCAACGCGCGCCTCAAGCTGGTGGTTCCGGCCACCCTGCTGATCATCTTCGTGCTGCTCTACCTGACCTTCGCCCGATTCGACGAAGCCTTGCTGATCATGGCCACGCTGCCGTTCGCGCTTACCGGTGGCGTGTGGTTCCTCTACCTGCTCGATTACAACCTGTCGGTGGCCACCGGTGTCGGTTTCATCGCCCTGGCCGGGGTCGCCGCCGAGTTCGGCGTGATCATGCTGCTCTACCTGAAGAATGCCTGGACCGGGCGCCAGGACAATGGCGACAAGACCGAGCATGGCTTGCTTGCCGCAATTCGCGAAGGCGCTGTGCAACGCGTGCGACCCAAAGCTATGACGGTGGCAGTGATCATCGCCGGCCTGCTGCCGATCCTCTGGGGCAGCGGCACTGGCAGCGAGATCATGAGCCGCATCGCCGCCCCCATGGTCGGCGGCATGGTCACCGCGCCTCTACTGTCCCTGTTCGTCCTGCCGGCGGCCTACCGACTGATGCGGCGCCGCCACCTTTCTGCTGTATCCACCATCCGCCAAGGAGAAACCCTATGAAGAACATTCT
Source organism: Pseudomonas sp. BN414 (assembly GCF_029871275.1). NCBI lineage: Bacteria > Pseudomonadati > Pseudomonadota > Gammaproteobacteria > Pseudomonadales > Pseudomonadaceae > Pseudomonas > Pseudomonas sp. BN414. The sequence continues at coordinate 61,752 of NZ_SSOL01000040.1, read as the reverse complement.
GATCGCCATCACCAGCGCTGTGGCTGCGTTGTCCTTTCCGGCGTTCGCCGAAGACATGCCGGGAATGAACATGGACGCCAAGACCACTCCAGAGCAGCAAGCTGTGGAGCAGGCTCCCACCGCCCAGGCCACCGGCACGGTCAGGGCCATCGATAACCAGAAGCAAGTGGTGACGCTCGCTCACAGCGCCGTGCCGTCCCTGCAGTGGCCACCGATGACCATGGGCTTCAAGGCCACAGCAGAGCAGCTCAAAGGGCTGAAAGTCGGCGACCGGGTGACCTTCGAGTTCCAGGCCGACGGTATGAACGCGACGATTGTGTCGATCAAGCGGGCGCAGGAGTAACGACAATAACAGCGGGGCGCGATGTGTCCGCAAGGGATGTCGACCCCGCCTCAGACGCAACCTAAGCACTTTGGCTGCCCGAATCCGTTGTCAGAAAGGGAATGGCTGCACCTGGCCGGAAACTGCCCCACCGTGAACGGCAGCTATCGGCCCAGGCCGTGTAAAAATGCAGCGGGTGATGGATAGCTGGAGATTGGATTGTTTTAGCGGCGCCCAGAGGCCCTATGGGCGCCTGCGTGTCCATCCAAGTCATTCAACTGATTCGGGCAAGTGCTGCTTCCGCGATGCCTTGCGACGATCTCAGCGGGCCGCTAATGGGGTTCAAGCCTTCATCGCCGCCATCAGCGCACTATTGCCCAGCAGGTTCAGCACCCGTTTGAAGTTGTAGGCGAGCACATGCAGGCTCATTTCCGTGCTCACCCGCTCGAGCGTTCGGGTGAGGAAATGGGTGGCGCCCATCCAGGCCTTCAATGTGCCGAATGGATGCTCCACCGTCTGGCGGCGGATGCGCATCATCTCCGGTGCCTGATCCAGGCGGGACTGCATCGCGTCAAGCACCGCCTCATGTTCCCAGCGACTCACCCGCCGCTGTGCGCTCGGTGTGCACTGATCCTTCAACGCACAGTCTTGGCAGTTCGAACTCCAGTAACGGTGCAGCTTCAGGCCTTTCTCAACCGTCGCATAACGCCAGATCAGGCGTTCTCCAGCTGGGCAGCGGTACTCGTTGTGGGCCACGTCGTAGATGAAATCATCGCGACCAAAGCGACCCGCTGCGGCGGCGGCCGAGGTCTTGGCCTTGGGTACAAAAGCGGTGATGCCAGCCTCGTGGCAGGCGAGGATTTCCTCGCTCTTGAAGTAGCCCCGGTCGGCGACCACCGAGAGTGACTCCACGCCCATCGCGTCCCGCGCTTGCTTGGCCATGGCACTCAATTGATCCCGGTCGACGCCGTCGTTCGTGACTTCGTGCGTCACGATCAGATGATGTTTGGTGTCGACAGCGGCCTGGACGTTGTAACCAACCAGGCCGGTGCCGCGCGTCATCATCGAGCGTGCGTCGGGATCGGTCAGGGAGATCTGTTTGTCCGGCGCGGCCTCAAGTCGGCCCTCGATATCCCGAAGTTCCTGCATCTTGGTTTTCAGGGCGGCGATCTTGCTGTGCAGGCGTTCGGCCTTGGCCTGTGCCGCCGCCGGCTCCTGGCGGTCAGCAGTGTCGAGCGCAGTCAGGTAGCGGCTGATGCTGGACTCGATCTCCTCCATCCGCCGTTGCAGCTTGGCACTGGTGAAGTTGCGGTCGCGATTGTTGACCGCCTTGAACTTGCTGCCGTCGATGGCCACCAGCGCCTCGGCGAACAGACCGAGCTGCTGGCACAGCACCACGAACTGCCGGCAGACCCGACGAATCGCCCGGCCGTTGTCCTTGCGGAAGTTGGCGATAGTCTTGAAGTCCGGCATCAGGCGTCCGGTCAGCCACATCAGCTCGACGTTGCGATGTGCCTCGCGTTCGAGGCGGCGACTGGACTGGATGCGGTTGAGGTAGCCGTAGATGTAGATCTTCAGCAGGACGGCGGGATGGTAAGCGGGCCGACCGGTTTCCGCCGGAATCACGCCGTCGAAACCTAGTCGGCCAAGGTCGAGTTAATCGACGAACACATCGACTACCCGCACCGGGTTGGTGTCCGCCACGTAATCATCCAGGCTCTCGGGCAACAAAGTGCTTTGGCCTCGACACTCGCCCTGGATGAAACGCTTCATGGACTGCCCCCGCTATGAGACCCGCCGGCAGCATAGCAAGGGCGCGAGCCACGTTTTTACACGGCCTGGGCCAGAAGGAGACATTCGTTTGCGTCGGGATGCCCCCTATCCAGTCGTCAGGCATTAAGCACTGTTGAGATGGTCGCGTATGAACTCGACGGACCGCAGGGTCTTCGCAGGAAGCAGCCGTGTTTCCGTCAGTGCGTAGACCGAGATGCGAGTGCGACTACGACGAGCGGTGCTACATCCTCGAAGGCACCGGGCGGATAACGATGACAACTTTGCCGTCGACTACCTGGGCCTGTCCCGCCCCGGCTCCGTTACCCGCGGATCAGACTTGCGCCCGGCCCTGGGAAGCCAGGACGACGCGTCGTGCGAGCAATCAGGCCTGCGCCATGCGGGAGCGCCGACAGCCCGTACGTCAAAGCAGGTTCCAAGGCCGGTTACAAGGGCTATAACTACCGGATCAAATGGTGGTTCGCTCAGGATACGCCCGCCAAAGGCAGCGCCTGGGAAATCCTGGGATCCTGTCAGTAACAGGAGCACGGCGAGCGTGCACAAAGCTCGCTTGAGGCTACCGCCGGCAACACAGTCCTAGTTGCTGCCAGGCCTGATCGGCACCTGCGGCGCGGAGCGATGTGATGAGTTCCAGAGCATGGCGATGGTCTCGCAAGAGCCTTCTTGGCTGCATTGAGCTGGCCTTGCTGGTCACTCCACTGTGCGCCAGCGCGATGTTCAAGTGCCAAGCCAGGGACGGAACCATCAGCTACACCAGCCAAGCCATCGCCAGCGCCCGCTGCACTCGCCTGGATGGCATGGCGGGCGCCCCTGTCGGCACCAAGGCAATGGCCCTGCCAAGGCTTGTGCGGGACGACAACTCAGGCGCGGTGCGGATTCGGGTGTACACCTTCGTCCACAAGGGTATTCGTCAATATGTGAGCCGGCGCCCCGTTGGGATCTCCGCTCGGGTCGATGTCCTTGAGCTCGATTACATCAAGGGCTGCTATCTGTGCATGGCGCCGAAGGATTTCAAGGTCGCCTCACTGCGCCTGGACACCCGTTCCTATCGGCGGGAGATCGAAGCCGCTTCGGGTCATTACGGTGTCGACAGGGCGCTGGTCCGCGCAGTGATACATGCCGAATCGGCGTTTCGTCCCAACGCCATCTCCGAAGCCGGCGCTCAGGGGTTGATGCAGTTGATGCCCGCCACCGCCGCGCGCTTCGCCGTGGACGATCCGTTCGACGCGCGACAAAACATTCGTGGCGGCGTGCGCTACCTGGCCTGGCTGCTCAAGCGCTTCAACGGCAACCAGGTGCTGGCGTTGGCAGGTTACAACGCCGGCGAAGCGTCCGTGGTCGAGTACAACGGGGTGCCTCCCTACGCCGAGACGCAATCCTACGTCACCCTCGTGCAGTCCTTGACCGAACGCTATCGCAACCATCGCTAGTACCGTGGGGCGCATAACCCGGAATAGGTTTACGCCGGCCCCTCCACGGCAGATAGCGCTGGCGCGTTATCCCCACTACGCAAGCAATCAGGTTCCGCGCTCGATCAATACGCCGGGCGGGGAATGGCTCAACCGAACGTCCACGCTCATCGGTAGCTATCGACCCAAAGCGGCCGATGGGAACCGACAGAAACCGACCAGAAGCAGAAAAAGTATCGCCCGTAATCACAGCAAGTGCCGTGCCCATGGAATGGCTCTGGCACAATGTATTCAGGACTCGCCAACCGATATCTTTGGGTCGATTTCTGCCGGTCATGACGGGCAGAAATCGGCCAAGAGCAGTCTTTAGATGCGTCTACGAAAGTAGGGGCAATTCACTGATGCTCAGTCCCCAGATTTCTTCGAGGCTTCATCTGCACGCGGGTAACGAGTCTGGTTGTACTCAACCTCCTTGGCTTGCTGCCCTCCAACGCAATCATCCGGATCCCGACGCGCAAGGCATAGGTCATCTGCAGCGATAGTCCTTCTTGAGGTTGTCTCACTTATAGGTTGTGCTGGCTGGGCATCTTCCTGGGCCTGGAACGAATAGAGTTCCGCCCGGGAGAAGAGCGGCAAGCGTGGCGTACGCTCATGCAACTGTCCAAGATCAGCGGGCATTTGGGGCCAGTTAGTTTTATCGCTACAGCTTGAGATGCTCATGATGCTCTCGATAAGGCCCGGAATACGGCGGGCCGGCTACATGAGCGTTGCAGAGTACAAGACCTGCGTCGGTGCGCCGCCGCACTCATGCCCGACACCGCGCAAGGCTCATGCTTTGGGCCCTTGCGGCAGTTCGTCGCTCTTTGGTACGCGTGCCGCGTCGTTCGTCTCCTCGACATGGTGGAGTAGCAACTCGCCGGACGTCTTCAAGGACGGCGGCCGTCGAGAACGACGCTTGCCGGTTATTCGACGCAGGCTGGGATCGATGTAAGTGTGCATGACGACCTCTGGATCGGAGGCGCTGCGGGATGCGGTGCCTTCAACCGATCATTACAGGTTCTCGGCGCCCTCTCGGTGCGCCAGCCCACCGAGGTCTAAGTGGTCCAACGCACCGACCGAGTGCAGCGAGCCTGACACCATGCCTGCAGAACGTAACTCCGCCAGTAAGAGGCCGACATGACCGACGAAAACGATACCCACACTCCCGATACTCTCGATAGCGCAGTGCAGGAAGCGGTTAGCCCTGCGCACAGACAACGAACTCGCGCCCTCTACCACTTCCTCGACAAGATCGACGCGGTCATCAAGAAGAGATGCGAGCTGCTACCAGAACACCAAGCCGAGAATAAAGCTCCCGGCAAGCAGCCTATGCGGCAGGAAATGCAGCACCATCCATGCTTCGACCAGTCCATAACTCCACGTGGTGATGACGAACTCACCGGCCTCGACTCCGTCGGGGTTCCCAAGCGCTGATCCCCCATCAGACTCTGGCCTTCGCTGCAACGGCCAGGCTCCGCGCGAAATAGCCGGTGCTATGCGCGATGGCGCACCGACCGATCATATCGCCGCTGCCATGCTGGTTCTGATGAGCACTCGCCCGTTCGCGAGTACGCCATCCAATGACTGAGGTCAGACCATGAACAGGATTCTTGCAGACATCATCAAGGGCAAATGGAGGGAGTTGGTAGGTACTGCCAGGGTCGTCTGGGATGAACTGACCGTAGCCGAACTGATTGGCTCCGAAGGTGACACCCAGAAACTGGCCAACCTGATCGAGGAGCGCTACGAGATGAGCCATGAAGAAGCCGAGAAGCAAGTGATCAGCTTTTTCGAGAGAAGCCGCACCCTCTAGCTGCGAGCATCACCTGAAGGACTGGCCTCGCAAAGGAGTTCACCATGATCTCTGCATACTTCGTAGTTTCCAGGAGTTCCGGAAACATCATCCGGATCACCCGCCGCGAGCGTCCGCCAGACGATACTCCAACCGTTATCAATGTCCCGGTGTCGAGTTCCAGCCTGATGCGCTATGAAGACTTCTACGCTTCCGGCGAGGATCTGATCAGCCTGCAAAGCGTCACCCGACTGGCCAAGGCCAACAACGCCAAACCTCAGAATTCGTGCCGGATAGTCTGATCCACGATTCGTCCCCAGCCATATCTCCCGACCCGACACAGCGACGCAAAGCTCACCTATGTGCGCTAGCAGACAGACGCCCTCAGACACCCCGCCCAGACTCGACAAAGCCACCTCTGCACAGTACCCGGACGGGGTGAATCCACGATGAATATGTATTGGCCGCAGCGCAGCCAGCCTGCGCATCAGGCTGATCTGCTGACGAACTCCGCGCTGCTCGGTGCGCTCCTGTTGATGCCCCTGGCGCTGGCACTGCCCCCCCTGGGACGCTGCTGCGTTCGGCATCGGACTACTGTGTAGCTTCCTGCTCGATCGCAGCCGCGACCAGCGGACCGAACGCTGACACGGCGACAACTACCTCAGGCCTCCGGGATGAACATTCTTCGTGCCCTGGCATCGCTCCGGCCCCCCAGCCTCAACGCCCTCATCTCGAGCTGGCGAACGGCTTTCCGACATTTCGAGTACGAGCCCGACTTACGCTCGGACCTTTTCAGCGCGGAACAGATGGAGCAACACGGCCCGCTCTTGGCCGGACTGCACCGACTGAGCCCGCACCGGACCCCTGACGGGCTGCTGCAGCGGCTGGCCGACAACGAGGCGACCCTGGCCAGCAGTTGCCGAATCCTCACCGCCGCCTCGCTGTCCAGCCGGCGTATCACGCCCGCCGGAGAATGGCTGCTGGACAACCACTATTTGATCGAAGAGCAGATCCGCACCGCACGCAAACACCTGCCCAAGGGGTACTGCCGCGAGCTGCCGCACCTGGCCTCCGGCGATTCCGAAGGATTGCCGCGGGTCTATGACATTGCGCTGGAGACCATCTCCCACGGCGATGGGCGGGTGGACTGCGACAGCCTCAGCCGCTTCGTCACCGCCTACCAGGCCATGACACCACTCAAGCTCGGCGAGCTCTGGGCCATTCCCATCATGCTGCGCCTGGCGCTGATCGAGAACTTGCGCCGTGTGGCCTCGCGCGTTATGGCCAACTGGGATGACCGCAACCTGGCCGATGACTGGGCGGACCGGCTGGCCGAGATCGCCGAGCAGGACCCCAAGAGCGTCGTGCTGACAGTGGCGGACATGGCACGCGCCGCGCCACCGATGTCCAGCTCCTTCGTCGCCGAGCTGTCCCGACGGCTGCAAGGCCAGAGTGCAGCCCTGGCCTTGCCGCTGAGCTGGATCGAACAGCACCTGGCCGAGTCGGGGCAGAGCATCGAGCGACTGGTATCGGCCGATGCCCAGCAGCAAGCTGCGGATCAGGTGGCAGTCAGCAACAGCATTGCCAGCCTGCGCCTGCTGTCGGCCACCAACTGGCGCGATTTCGTCGAGGCCATGAGTCACGTCGAACAGGCATTGCACGAAGACCCGGCCGGTGTGTACGGGGCCATGGAATTCGCCACCCGCGACCTCTATCGGCACGTGGTGGAGCACCTGGCCAAGCATTGCGAAAGCACGGAAGTGACCGTAGTCCGCACCGCGCTGGATCTGGCAGGACGTGCCCCGTCCGCGGAGATCGCCGGCCACGTCGGCTACTACCTCATCGACAAGGGGCGGTTTGAACTCGAACAACGCCTGGCCGTACGCCTGACATTCCGAGAGCGCTGGGAGCGCCTGTTGCAGAGTGCCCCCCTGCTCTTCTACCTGGGTCCGGTGGTACTGCTTTCCCTGGGGCTGACCTGGCCCTTCATCAACTGGACGCTAACCAGCGCCCTGCCGTCTTTTGCAACGGCCCTGCTGGCGCTCTCAGCCTTCCTGATGGCGAGCAGGCTGGCGGTCAGCCTGGTGAACTGGCTGGTTACCCTGACCGTGGCTCCGCACCAACTCCCGCGCCTGGACTACAGCAAAGGCCTCCCCATCGAGGCACGCACCCTGGTGGTAGTCCCCACCTTGATTGGCAGCGCCAAGGACATCGAGGAGCTCTGCGAAGGCCTCGAAGTCCGCTTCCTGGCCAACCGCGACAACAACCTGCATTTCGCCCTGCTGAGCGACTTCCTGGATGCCACTACCGAGGTCCAGGAACAGGATGCCGAGTTGCAGGCCCTGGCGCGCGAACGCATCGAAGCGCTGAACCGCAAGTACCCAGAGGCGGCCGTGGACAGATTCTTCCTGTTCCATCGCGCGCGACGCTGGAACCCTGCCGAAGGCGCCTGGATGGGCTTCGAACGCAAACGCGGCAAGATCTCCGAACTCAACGCCGTACTGCGCGGCACCGGCCTGGAGCGCTTCTCGCTGATAGTGGGAAGGATCGACGTCCTGCGGCAGGTCAACTACGTCATCACCCTCGACACCGATACCCAGCTACCCCGCGATGCGGCGCGGCAGTTCGTCGGCACCTTGGCACACCCGCTCAACCGGGCCCGTGTCGATCCCCGGGGACAACGCCTGATCGGCGGCTACGCCATCCTGCAACCGCGGATTGGCATCAGCTTGCCGAGTACCGCTCGCTCCGCCTATGCCCAGTTGCTCGGCAGCGATGCCGGGGTCGACCCCTATACCCGTGCCGTGTCGGATGTGTACCAGGACCTGTTCCAGCAGGGTTCGTTCATCGGCAAGGGCATCTATGCGGTAGATGCCTTCGAGCAGTCCCTCAACGGCCACTTCCCCGATAACAGCATCCTCAGCCATGACCTGATCGAGGGCTGCTTCGCACGCTCCGGGCTGCTCAGCGACGTGCAGCTCTACGAGGAGTTCCCGTCGCGCTACAGCAGTGACGTGAAGCGCCGCCACCGCTGGATTCGCGGCGACTGGCAACTGCTGCCCTGGACTCTGCCCTGGGCACCAAACGCCCACGGTCGCCACGAGCGCAACAGCCTTTCCGCCCTGTCGCGCTGGAAGATTGTCGATAACCTGCGACGCAGCCTCGAACCCGCCGCATTCCTGTCCATGTTCCTGGCGGGCTGGTTGTTGATGGACCAGCCCCTGGCCTGGACCCTGGCGGTACTGGCCATCGGCATGCTCACGCCGCTGCTCGCCTCACTGCTCGATCTCCTACGCAAGCCCCACGACATGTCATTGACGCAGCACCTCACGGCCACCCTACGCGCTTCCTCCCAGCAATTTTCCCGTGCTTTGCTGAGCCTGGCCTGGTTGCCCCATGAGACCTACTACAGCCTCGACGCCATCCTGCGCACCCTGTGGCGCATGTACGTCAGCAAATCCCGGCTGTTGCAGTGGAGCCCGTCACGAGAAGTTGAGCGAACCAGCACCAACCACCTGAGCGGCCTGTACCGGATGATGTGGATCGGCCCGGCGCTGGCCTTGCTGCTCGTGGCACTGCTGGTGATGAAACCCCTGGCCCTGGCGTGCGCTTTTCCCCTGTTGTTGCTGTGGCTTGCGAGCCCAGTTATCGCCTGGTGGCTGAGCAGGCCTTCGACGCCCAAGCGTTTTGCCCCATCACCGGAAGACCTGCATTTTCTGCGCAACCTGGCGCGGCAGACCTGGGCATTCTTCGACCAGCATGTCGGCCCCGAGGACAACTGGCTGCCACCCGACAACCTCCAGGAGCACCCCACCACCACCCTTGCCCACCGCACGTCGCCCACCAACATAGGGGTCGCTATTCTGGCCAACCTGGCCGCCTATGACTTCGGCTACCTGAGCGCTGCGCGCCTGCTGCACCGATGCGAACGGACCCTGGCCACCATGGCGAGCCTCGAACGTCATCGCCGGCACTTCTACAACTGGTACGACACCCTGACCTTGCAGCCTCTGGCCCCACAATATGTATCGACCGTGGACAGCGGCAACCTGGCGGGCATGTTGCTGACCCTGAGCCCGGGGCTTCTGGCGCTGGCCGACGACTGCCCCTTCCAGTCAAACCAGCTGCGCGGCCTCGAAGACACCCTCGACGTACTGGAGGTCGCCTTCGCCGACGATGAACAGGCAAGGCCATTCCTGCGCAGGCTTCGCGTCACGCTGGATGCAGTACTGTCCGAGCCGCCGACATCTCTTGCGGCGGCCTGCGGTTGCTTGCAAGTACTGCGCGACCGCACGGAAGATCTGGCGACGGCCAACGCAGCTGCCCCCGGCAGCGATGCCGCGTTCTGGTTGCAAGCCCTGCGCGCGCAATGTGCGGAGCAGCACGAGCAACTAAGCCTCTGCCTGCTGCCCAGCTCCGACGATGAGGCCGCCGCCGCAAACCTCACGCCCCTGCCCTCCTGGCGCCAGCTCGCCCAACTCGACACTGGGCTGTGGCCGGAAACCCTGCGCGACCGCGTCCGTGCGGTTCGCCGTCATGCAGCTGAACGGATCGGCGATGCCGAGCGCCTGGCGGAAACAGCGGCAGGTCTGGCGAACATGGATTTCGGCTTCCTCTACGACAGCGAGCGCAATCTCTTCTGCATCGGCTACAACGTCGACGAGCGCCGCCAGGATGCCAGCTACTACGACCTGCTCGCGTCCGAGGCACGGCTGAGCACCTTTGTGGCAATCGCCCAGGGCCAATTACCCCAGGCAAGCTGGTTCAGCCTCGGTCGGTTGCTCACCAGTACCCGTGGCGTACCGGTATTGCTGTCCTGGTCCGGCTCGATGTTCGAGTACCTGATGCCGCTGCTGGTGATGCCCAGATACGAAGGCACCCTCCTCGACCAGACTTGCTGCGCCGCCGTCGACCGGCAGATCGAGTATGGCCAGCAACTCGGGCTTCCCTGGGGCGTCTCGGAGTCCGGCTACAACACCGTGGATGCGCACTTCAATTACCAGTACCGGGCCTTCGGGGTGCCTGGCCTGGGGCTCAAACGAGGCCTGGGCGACGACATGGTTGTGGCGCCCTACGCCTCGACACTCGCGTTGCTGGTGGCCCCCGAGCAGGCCTGCCGGAATTTGCAGGTTTTGGCCACACAAGGCCTGGCCGGACGTTACGGCCTGTACGAAGCCATCGACTTCACCCAGGCGCGTCTGCCTCGCGGGCAAAGCTCCGCGGTGGTTCGCTCGTTCATGGCCCACCACCAGGGCATGAGCTTGCTGGCACTGGCCAGCCTCCTGCTGGACCGCCCCATGCAGAAGCGCTTCGAGTCGGATCCGCAGTTCCAGGCGAGCGCATTGCTTCTGCAGGAACGCGTGCCCAGGAGCGCACAGGAATACCAGTACATCCAGGACCTCCAGGCCAGTAGCACCGCCACCCGCCCCATCGAAAACAGGCTACGGGTATACGCCGATCCGGGACGCCGACTGCCTGCCGTGCAATTGCTTTCCAATGGTCGCTACCACGTGATGGTCAGCAGCGCCGGCGGCGGTTACAGCCGCTGCCGTGAGCTGGCCGTGACCCGTTGGCACGAGGACGCCACCTGCGACGACTGGGGCATGTTCTGCTACCTGCGCGATATCGCCAGTGGCGAGTTCTGGTCCGCCGCGCATCAGCCGACGCTGAAGCGTCCTGACCACTACGAAGCCATCTTCTCCGACGCTCGCGCGGAGTTCCGCGTTCGCCACCGGGACTTCGACGCCCACAGCGAAATTGTCGTGTCCCCGGAGGATGACATCGAACTGCGGCGAATCACCCTGACCAACCGTGCCCGTACCCCGCGCAGCATCGAGCTCACCAGCTACGCCGAAGTGGTGCTGGCGCCGGCCATCAGCGATGCGCTCCACCGTGCATTCAGCAACCTCTTCGTGCAGACCGAATTGCTCAAGCCGTTGCAGGCGATCCTCTGCACGCGTCGGCCGCGTTCGAGCGAGGAACAGGCGTCCTGGTTCTGCCACCTGATGGCGGTCCATGGAGCAGACCTCGATAGCATTTCCTACGAGACCGACCGCGCGCGCTTCATTGGTCGAGGTCGCGACCTGGTTCACCCGGCGGCCATGGATGCCGGCGCGGAAGTACTGGATGGAGCCTCCGGCTCGGTGCTCGACCCTATTGTCGCGATCCGCTGCCGCGTCACACTCGATGCGGGCCAGGCCGTCACCATCGACCTGATCAGCGGCATCAGCGAAAGCCGCGAGGGCTGCCTGCAACTGATAGACAAATACCGTGACCGCCACCTCGCCGACCGGGTCTTCGACCTCGCCTGGACCCACAGCCAGGTGCAGCTGCGCCAGCTCAACGCTTCCTTGGCCGACGCCTGGCTCTACGAGCAGATGGCCGCCTCCATTCTCTACGCCAATGCTGCGCTGAGGGCGAAGAACGGCGCCCTGACCGGCAATCAGCGCAACCAAACCGGCCTGTGGGGCCAGGCGATTTCCGGTGACCTGCCGATCGTGCTGGTGCAGATCGCCGATGCGGTCAACATCGAGCTGGTGCGCCAGTTGGTTCAGGCTCATGCCTATTGGCGGCAAAAGGGCCTGGCGGTAGATCTGGTGATCTGGAACGAAGACAGCGCCGGATACCGGCAGCAACTGCAAGACCTGATCATGGGCCTGATCACCTCCGGCGCCGAAGCCAGCCTGATCGACCGATCGGGCGGGATTTTCGTACGGCCCGCGCAACAGCTCTCGCAGGAAGATCGCACCCTGATCAAGGCGGTTGCGCGGATCATACTCAACGACACAGCCGGCACCTTGCACGACCAGATCCTTCGCCGGCAGCCCAAGGCGCCGTGGCCGCGCTTCGACCCCGACCTCATACTCCCGCCGGCACAGCCTCCGATACCGGCGGCCGGCGCTGCCGATCCTGCCCTGTGCCTGGCCAACGCCTATGGCGGCTTCAGTCGCGACGGCAGCGAGTACGTGCTCAAGCTGGAACCCGGTGTCGCTACCCCGGCCCCCTGGGTGAATGTGCTGGCGAATCCGCTGTTCGGCACCGTCATCTCGGAAAGCGGAAGCGCCTACACCTGGAACCTGAACGCCCATGAATTCCGCCTGACGCCCTGGCAGAACGATGCGGTCCGTGATGCCAGTGGCGAGGCCCTTTACCTGCGCGACGATGAGACTGGCCACTACTGGTCAGCCACCCCCTTGCCCAGGCACGGCAACAGCCCATACGTAATACGCCACGGCTTCGGCTACAGCTGCTTCGAGCATCGCGAAGAAGGTATCGAAAGCGAACTCTGGGTCTACGTGGCACTCGACACGCCGATCAAGTACTCCCTGCTGAAAGTCCGCAACCTGTCCGGGCGCCCTCGCAAGCTGTCCATCACCGGCTATGTCGAATGGGTGTTGGGCGATCTGCGGGACAAGACGGCGATGCATCTGGTCACTGAGGTCCACGACGGCACTGGCGCGCTGCTCGCGCGCAATCCCTATTCGATGGAGTTCTCGGGGCGGGTAGCCTTCTTCGCGATGGACCCGCCGAGCCGCAGCCACACCACAGACCGCAGCGAGTTCATTGGTCGAAACGGCAACCTCCAGGCGCCGGCCGCGATGGCGCAGGGGCAGCTCCTCGGGCACTGTGGTGGCGGCCTCGATCCCTGCGCGGCCCTCCAGGCCGGTATCGATCTCGCCCCTGGAGCCTCACGTGAGCTGGTGTTCTGCCTGGGCGCCGAGCAAGACACCGGAGCCGCAGTGGGCCTTCTGCGCAACGCCCTCAGCCGTGGCGCGGCCCAGGCAGCCTTGCAGACGGTACGCGAGCACTGGCGCGAAACCCTGGGCCAAGTGCGCGTGGAAACGGCGGAGCCCGCGGTAGATCTGATGCTCAACGGCTGGCTGTTGTACCAGGTCATTGCCTCGCGCTTCCTGGCGCGTAGCGGTTATTACCAGTCTGGCGGCGCCTACGGCTTCCGTGACCAACTGCAGGACAGCATGGCCATGTTGCACACGGCCCCGCAAAGCGCACGCCAGCACCTGCTACTTTGCGCCGCCCATCAGTTCCTGGAAGGCGATGTGCAGCACTGGTGGCACCCGCCTCTCGACCGAGGCGTACGCACGCGCTGCTCGGACGACTACCTGTGGCTGCCCCTGGCTGTCAGCCGTTATGTGCAACTGACCGGCGACCGGACCGTGCTCGACGAGCCGGTAAGCTACCTCGAAGGACGGGAACTGAATGCCGGCGAGGAGTCCTACTACGACCTGCCGGAGCGCTCGACGCTGCGGGAAAGCCTTTACCAGCATTGCCTGCGGGCCCTGGAGCGCGGAATGGCCCGAGGCACCCACGGCCTGCCGCTGATAGGCAGCGGTGACTGGAACGACGGCATGAACCGGATCGGCGTCCTGGGTCAGGGCGAAAGCGTGTGGCTGGGCTTCTTCCAGCACGCGGTGCTGGAGCAGTTCGCGGCCATCGCACTGGATCATGGCGATGCCGCCTTTTCCGTACGCTGCAACAAACAGGCCGCGGAACTGCGCGCAAACCTCGAGCACCACGGCTGGGATAGCGCCTGGTATCGACGGGCCTACTTCGATGATGGCTCCGCCCTGGGTTCGGCCTCCAACGACGAATGCCGAATCGACTCCATTGCCCAGAGCTGGTCAGTGCTTTCGGGCGTTGCCTCATGCGAGCGGCGGCGCCAGGCAATGGACTCGCTGTTCGAGCACCTGGTGCGCCGCGATTCCCGCCTGATCCTGCTGCTTACTCCACCTTTCGACCGTTCACTGCCCGACCCAGGCTACATCAAGGGCTATGTCCCCGGTGTGCGTGAGAACGGTGGCCAGTACACCCATGCGGCGGTCTGGGCGAGCATGGCCTTCGCCGAGATGGGCGACGCCGCGCGGGCCTGGGAGCTGCTGGACATGATCAACCCCGTGAGCCACGGGCTCGCTGACGCCATCGAGATTTACAAGGTCGAGCCGTACGTACTTGCGGCCGATGTCTATGCCATGGCCCCGCACGAAGGGCGCGGCGGATGGAGCTGGTACACCGGCGCCGCCGGCTGGATGTATCGACTTATCCTCGAGTCACTGCTTGGCGTACAACGCGAAGGCGCGAGCCTGCGCTTCGAGCCCGTGTTGCCGGCAGGTTGGCGGGGCTACCAGTTGTGCTACCGATTCGGTTCGACGCCGTACCACATCAACCTGGTGCAGACCGACAGCGTAGCGGGCGGCCAGCAGGTCACCCTCGATGGAGAACGACTCGAAAGTCGTCGTGTGCCTCTGGTGGACGATGGTCAGGATCACCATGTCGAAGTCCACTGCCAACCTTGTGGACTGGAGCAACCGCGAGCCTGGCCCAAGGACAGGATTGCGCAAATGCCGGGGCACGGGGACGGCGCAGCGTGATGCCCCACCGGGCTCCATGCTTCACGCTCATAAACGTCGCCGCTGAATGAACTGGAGCAAGAACAGCACAATCGCCACGACCAGAAGGATATGGATGAGTCCACCCATGGAGTAGGACGTTACCAGTCCCAGCAACCACAGAACTAACAACACGACCGCAAGGGTTTGGAGCATTTCAGTTCTCCTTTTGCAACTCGGCAGGCGTCTGCCTACTCACATGTTGCATCCGGAGTCAGGAGCAGTCTGTATGGAAACGCACGCAATGTGCACGGCTCGCGGCCTGCAACAGCCAGACACTGGCGGGCTCCCTGCTGCGGCTGACCAGGGCTGTATCAGCGATGCAGTACGATGCCGTTAGAAGCGGCTTACGAATTATTGGCAGGCAATGCATAGGGCAGAAGACGGTCGGTTTCTTTCTTCACCACGGCATAACACTCGCAACTCAACTCCTCGAGCTTGGGGCGGTCGAGCACCGTGATATGCCCACGGCTGTACTCGATCACGCCAAGCTTCTGCAGCTTGCCGGCGGCGTCCGTGACGCCTTCGCGGCGCACACCGAGCATGTTGGCGATCAGTTCCTGGGTCATCGTCAGGTGGTTGCTCGGCAGGCGATCCAATGACAGCAGCAACCAGCGACACAGTTGCTGGTCGATCGAATGGTGCCGGTTGCAGACCGCCGTCTGCGCCATTTGGGTGATCAGTGCCTGGGTATAACGCAGCATCAGAAGCAGCAGTTCGCCGTGGCGATTGACCTCGGCTTTCAGTTGATGCCCTTGCAGCCGGTAAGCGCGGCCGGCGCTCTGCACTATGGCTCGGCTCGGGGTGCTTTCCCCGCCCATGAACACCGCCAGGCCAATCATCCCTTCGTTGCCGACCACCGAGATTTCCGCCGAGGAGCCGTTTTCCATCACATAGAGCAGGGAAACGATCGAGTTGGTGGGGAAATAGACATGGCGCAGGCTGTCACCCGACTCATACAAGACCTTGCCGAGGGGCAGCGGCACCAGTTCGAGCTGCGGGATCAGGCGTTGCTGCACGTCTACCGGCAAGGCAGCGAGCAGGTGGTTCTGCAAGGGTGAGGGCGTGTCCGGCATAGGGGTCACCATTGAACCGAGTACCTGAAAGAGGCCCTGTCTTTGTAACGATAGGCCAACGGGGCAGCCACTGAGTGCACTACCGGATGCAGGGTACTTGATGATCGGCTTTCCTGCTTCGAGCATGCAACCGGCCGCTGTTTCCGGGGGCGACCGACTAGCGACAACCCCTGGTCCGATTTACCGACAAAGGCAAGTAATTGCCGGCCAGAGGGTAGATAGTGGGCTTCTACCCACCTCACTATCAGGTCGAGGTCATCATGAAACGAGACTTCCCCGGGCACATTGCATGGAGCGAAGCACGTATGAACGGTGACCACGCCCTGGCATTTGTTGCAGTAAGGTCGCGCAGCCCGGACACACAACCGAGCTTTCACTTGGTCTATGACCGAATCAGCTTCGCTCGCCTTTCTGAAGCGATCACCGCCGCCGAAGGTGCACTGAGCAAAATCCTGCGCTTCGACGCACGGGACGCGCCCGTGTTCAGCTCACCGGAGTGCTGACCAATGCGCTCCTCGGCGCTGATCCGCCAGCACCTGGCAACCTTGAAGGCCAACGCCAATTTTATCCGCGTGGCCGTTGTGGACTCTATGGCTGACCCATAGCTGCCGAGGCCACGTTTCCACAGCCCGCCCGTGCGGGCTTTTTTCTGCGGCAACATCAATAGCGCTCATTGCCCTCCACCCTGCGCCATGGGTGCGATGGCGTACATACCGGAGCACGCAGACGGCACAGAATGAGGTAAATGCAGAGCGGCCTTGGCTGCAGCAGGTACAGGCAATGAACGGGCTGTACGACTCGACCTTGTTCCAGCGCATCGACGCGCAGTGCCAACCACTACTGCGCTACCTGCACAAACTCTCGGGCGTCCGCTACGCGGCGGTCTCCGAGGCGGGCGGTATCTATGAGCTCAGCCCGATCCATGGCGAGCGCAAGCATGCCAGCCAGGAACAGCTGGCCAATGCCGAAATTTGGCAAAAGCTGGTTTGAGCAACGGGAATCGACTGATAGAGCTGCATCGGTGCACCAACGCACAGACATGCGCTCTGGTAGCCGACAAGGTCATTCCTCCGGTCGCTGCAATTGTGTGCGAGCTAGGCACAGACAAAGCATCACCGCTCTCGATGCCCATGGAGCAAGCTCATGAACAAGGATCAATTCAAAAGCAAGGTCGATCAGTTGAAGGGCCAGATCAAGGAAGCCACTGGCAAGCTTTTCGGTAACCAACGGCTGGAAAACGAATCAGCCGGTTCTACGGCAATACGGGGTGGGAGTGAACGGCATGATCCCGCGTGGAGGGGCCTCTTTGCCTGCGGTTCATTCGCGCTGTCCCAGCCTGGACCGGACGATTACCAGCGCGATCGATAGAAGCAGAAGGATATGGATGAGTCCCCCCATGTAGAACGATGAGAGCAGTCCCACCGCCCACAGAACCAACAAGCCGATTACGACAATTTCGAACATTTCCGTCTCCTGCCGCGGCCTGGCAATGACCGGCCTCCTCGCAGGTTGCATCCGAGCTGAAGGGACGGTCTGTACGGTAACGCACTCAATACAGCAGTTCATCACCCCAGACAGACCGGGCGAACTACTTCCCCGTAGCGCTTGACCCGGTAGCGCCCTCGACCGTAATCAATCCGGCTTGCGTGCACTAACGAACAGACCGCCATAACCACTGAGCGCGAGAGTGCAGCATGAGAAAACTCAACGGCCTTCTCACATTCCCAAGGACTTCCGTGAGCTGCTAGATAACCGGGAGGCGACCACAGTGACCAACCATATTCTCAGTGGCATCCCGAGTAGAGAGCGCAACAGGGTCCTCAAACATTGCGAATCGGTAGAGCTGGTCTTCGGCAGCATTCTTTGCGAGACGGACCAGCCGTACCGCTACGCCTACTTCCCGCTTACCGGTTACATCTCACTGGTGACCCTTCTGGATGCCCATCGGCCGCTGGAAATGGGTCTGATTGGCAGCGAAGGCATGCTGGGTGTCACGCTCATACTGGGGGTTAGCAAGGCGCCAATCCGTGCAGTAGTGCAAGGTGCAGGAAACGCCCTGCGCATCACCTCTGCCTGCCTTCTGCGCGAACTACACGAGTGCCCCGAGCTGCAATGCAGCTTGAATCGTTACCTCTACGTATTGATGGCGCAACTGTCGCAAACGGCCGCCTGCATCCACTTTCATGAGATCCAGCCACGGCTGGCGCGCTGGCTTCTGATGACCCACGATCGAGCGCAGGCCGACCACTTCCATCTCACCCATGAATTTCTCGCCGACATGCTCGGCGTGCGTCGGAGTGGCATTACCGTGGCTGCAGGGGAGCTGCAGCAAAAACACCTCATCCGATACACCCGCGGCGAGATCACCATTCTCGATCGTGCCGGGCTCGAAGCAGCTGCCTGCGAATGCTACGGCGCAGTGACGGACTGCTACAGCAAACTGCTTGGCTGAAAGCCCTCCATCTTCTTGCCGCGTGGTCACGGCTATGTAGCCTAGCGAGCTGACAGGGCCAAATGATGGGACCGATGTGGACATGCGCGTCCATGCTCGCTGAGCGCGTGATTGCACCGGCGATATGGGGCCGCAGCTAGTTTTTCAACAGAATCGGCCGAAAGCGGACGCTCGCGATAGGCTGCTAACGGCCAAAATCTGCCGGCGGAAGGTTGCAAAAAAACGGCAATTTTTTGGTCCGTAGAAACGAACTACTCCTCGCCCAGCGTGCCAGAGCCTGGCGCGGGATGCCTCAGCTTGCGGCTCCAGGGTTCATTGCGAGCTAGAACGAGCGGACTGCACCGAAAAAAGGAGCGGAAGCCACGGCATAAAAGGAGGGATATACGTCATTTAGGCCAAAAGCCTGTCAGCGTAGATTTGCTTCCGAACCCGGTACCCCGCCGGTTAAAGGAAACTGCCATGAACTCTCGCACCCACCAAGGCACCGCGCTGGTAACTGGCGCATCTTCTGGCATTGGCGCTGTTTACGCCGACCGGCTTGCCCGCGCCGGCTACGACCTGATCCTGGTTGCTCGCCGCGCCGAAAAGCTTCGCGAACTGGCGCGCACGATTACCACCCGCAGCGGCCGCTCAGTCGAGACCATCGCAGCCGATCTCACTGACGCTGACGATCTGGCCCGTGTCGAGGGCGTCCTTCGAAGCGATGCCAGCATCACCCTGCTCGTCAACAATGCCGGCGTCGGCGCAACCGGCCCGCTACTGCAATCGAACGTAGCGGACATGGAGCAGATGATCGAGCTCAACGTGAACGTGCTGACTCGTCTGGCCTACGCCGCCGCACCCGCGTTTGTTGCGCGCGGAACCGGCACGATCATCAACATCGCCTCAATCGTCGCGCTGGCGCCGGAGTTGCTGAATGGTGTTTACGGCGGCAGCAAGGCATACGTCCTGGCGTTCTCCCAGTCCCTTCAGCACGAGCTGGCGGACAAAGGTGTGCGGGTTCAAGTGGTCCTGCCAGGCGCAACAGAAACCGACTTCTGGAACGTCGCGGGGCTCCCGGTCAGTCATTTGCCGCCAGAGATTGTCATGCCGGTAGACGCACTGGTTGATGCCGCGCTGGCGGGTCTGGCGCAGGGGGAGATTGTCACCATCCCGGCGCTGGCTGAGCTGGATGACTGGACAACGCTCGAGAACGCGCGCAAGGCGCTTTCGCCGCAGCTGTCCCGCTCCGCTCCGGCACCGCGATATCTCGATGCTGGATCGATGGCAGACGACTGAAGAGCGGCCCGGAGAGGCGGACGGCGCCAATCCGCAGACCCGGCACCGATCACATACCGCTTTCCAAATCCTGAATTGCTACTGCATCGCGCAGTGCTACCCCGCGGCCACGCCGCACCCCACCTGGAGAAAATGTAATGTCTGACAAAACCGTCCGTAACAAGAGCATTGGACTGATGAGCGTCGCGCTGGCCGGGATCGTTCTGAGTGGATCGGCTTTTGCCGTACAACAGCTGCCGCAAGGCTACATGCTTGCCGCATCGCACACCGGAGCCGAAGGGAAGTGTGGTGAAGGTAAGTGCGGTGGCGCGGAAACCAAGACACAGGCAAAGACTGCCGAAGGAAAGTGCGGTGAAGGTCAGTGCGGTGATGCGATCTTCAACGCGATCGATACTGACGATGATGCGCGAATCTCGCAGGCCGAATTCCTCGTCGTTGAGCCGAAGGGGCAAGCCGTGTTCGCGAAGAAGGACACCAACACCGACGGGTACATTGATGAAATGGAGTCGTACCTGAGCGTCAAGGCGGCCTATAACGAAAACGGCAAGGAACTGCCCGATGGCCTGTTTTCTACCAAGGAGTGAGCCATTCACTTCATCGGCATGCGCCCCTGCTTTACGCAGGGGCGTTTTTTTATGGGTACCGCCCTGCCCGCCGTATGCTGGGCCGGCGGACGATAGTGTCCTTAAACGAGGTATATACGACATTTAAGACACTGCGCGGTGTGAGTAGATTCTAGTCACGAAGGAACCATCCCTCGTCTCAATCCAACCTACCGCGAGGCTCACATACTTATGGGCACTGACACTGGAATATCACCTGATGGGTTCCACGAGCTGAGTGTTGCGACTGCGACCGCCGCCATCCGTAGAGGCGACATTTCGTCAGAATCCTATGCGGCGGCGCTACTTCGGCGTGCGCGCACCTTCTCTGGCCTGAGCGCCTTTATCACGATCGATGAAACTGCGGTGCTTGCCGCGGCGAGAGCTTCTGATACCGCTCGCGCTGCTGGTTCTACCGCGCCGTTGCTGGGCGTTCCGGTTGCGGTGAAAGACAGCTATCTGACCCAAGGTCTAAGGACCACGCTCGGCATCCGCAATCTGGAGAACTTTGTCCCAGATCGAGACGCAGAGGTCGTTAGAGCGATCAAGGATGCCGGGGGCATAGTGTTCGGCAAGAACAATCTTGTGGAAATGTCATATGGCTTGACCGGACACAACAGCCACTTCGGTCAGGCGAAAAATCCGCACAATCCCAAACACGTGACCGGAGGCTCTTCGAGTGGCGCGGGAGCATCGGTCGGCGCTCAAATCGTTCCTGCGGCACTTGGCGGCGACACCGTGGGCTCTATCCGAGTGCCGGCGTCGCTTTGTGGTGTAGTGGGATTCAAGCCCAGCCCCGGGCGATGGTCCGGTGATGGGGTTGCTCCCATCTCCCATACGCTCGATACCGCTGGTGTCTTCGCGCGCACAGTCGAGGATTGCGCACTGATCGATCAGGTCGTCACGAAATCCACCACGACATTTCAGGGTGACTGGGCGGACCTCAGAGGAATCCGGCTGGCTTATGCGCCCCGACAACATCTTGATCGTATCGACCATGAAGTGGAGGCACATTTCAGGGAGACGATTCGTCGGCTGCGTGACGCCGGTGCGGAAGTCGTCGAAGTAGACCTCGGTGAAGATTTCCTCATCCTGACCGAAAGGTCGACATGGGGTGTTTTCTTCCATGAAACGATGGACTCGGTCGCAGGCTTCCTTAGAAAGAATCGGATGCCGAGTTCATTCGAAGATATCTACCAGGAGCTGAAGTCTGGCCTGAAAGAAACCTGGGGCCACCTGGTATTGCCGAGTGGTGCTGGATTTATTTCCCATGAGACCTATCAGGCCGCGCTTGATCATGATCGCCCGGAAATCCAGAGCCGATTCAATAGGGCATTTTCCAGGCATGGGGCGCAGGCGCTCCTCATGCCAACCACACCTTGCCCTGCCCCTACCATTGAGCAACAGACGAAATTCACGATCGCTGGGCAGGAGGTCAACGACCTGGCTCTCGCGCGGCATACCGTCGCGGCCAGCATCGCAGGGTTGCCGGGCATCAGTATTCCGATGGGGATGTCCAGCAACGGGCTTCCTCTGGGACTGGAAATGGACGGCAAGAATAGTGATGACCGAAACCTTCTTGAATTGGCTCGTCGCGTGGAGGCGGCAATAGGTTTGGTAGCGCGCTCCGTCTGAACGATCGAGCACGCATCACGGGGGTAAACGGGGCTAACAGTTAGTCATGGCCCGGTCTTGAGCGGTCCGGGCCGGCTATTCGTCGCGCAAGCGCGAATTGCGGCGCAGAACCTGCGGGGGCTGTCCGAATGCACGCAAGAATGCGCGGCGCATTCGCTCTGTATCGATAAAGCCGGTTTCGGCGGCGACTTCATCCATTGAATGACGGCTTTGCTCCACCATCACCCTCGCCGCCTCCAGGCGAAGGTGTTCGACAGCCTTGGCGGGCGATTGTCCGGTCTCGGAGCGAAAGGCTCGACTGAACTGCCGTGGACTCAGGTGCGCAGCCGTTGCTAGTTCCTCGACGGTAAGCGGGGCGCGCAGGTTCTGGCGGGCGTGTGCCAGTGCACGTTGGATGCGATCGGATTTGGCGTCCAACTCCAACAGCGCTGAGTGCTGAGACTGTCCGCCGGCGCGTCGATGATAGACGACCAAGTCCTGGGCAACCTTGCGGGACAATTCCGGGCCAAAATCCTTTTCGATCATGCCAAGCGCCAAATCAATGCTGGCGCTCATACCCGCGGAGGTCCAGATGGGTCCGTCGATGATGAAAATCCGATCGTCCTCTACCTGTGCTTGCGGAAACTGCTTCTGAAGGTCGCGCGCATGAAACCAGTGCGTGGTGACTCGTCGACCATCGAGCAATCCGGCCTCACCCAGTATGAAGGCCCCCGTGCAGACTGATGCAGTGCGCCGGGTGGTCTCGGCTGCCCTACGCAGCTGCTTGATCAAACCCGCCGGAGAGGGTGCCGGATGCATCACCCCAGTGACGATCAGCGTGTCCACCTTGCTCCTCGACAGCGGACTGGTTTCAACAGCAAAACCAAACGAGTTGGGAACTGCGCCACCGCTCTCCGAAAGGAGTCGGATGCCATACAACGGCTCGTCCGCCGCGCCGTTGGCGAGCTCGAATGCTGACACGGCTGCCAATCCCATGATTTGGAAGCCGTGCGGCAAAACAAAACCAATCGTAATCATGGGACCAACCTCTGTGACCTGATACGCGCTATACCGGCATTTCAGGACATGGTCAATAATCTTGCATCCCACTCCGTCCCCAGAGAGAACGCCGATCCCTTGATTATCCAAGAGGTCACCCACGCGGACTGGACCATGAAGGTCGCGGTCTGTGCGGGTAAGGCGGGCGCCGATTCGGCAACCGAGGCGCCCGCGATCTTTCCTACTGCACGTTGGCGGTGACCGAGGCAGTTCCGTTTAGCGTGAATGTGCAGGTTTTTCTCTTGTTGCCGCCGCTCGAGCACGCACCGGACCAAATGACATCGCGACTGTTTGTGGCGCTCAGTGTGATCGCCGTCCCCGTGGTAAACGATGCCGAGCCGGAGTTGCCGACGGTGACGTTGATGCCGGCCGGGCTCGACAAGACCCGCTCGCCGCTGCGGCCGGTCGCTGTCACCGTCAGCGCGACTGTTTGCGCCGAAGAAGTCACGGTCAGCGTTGCGCTGCGGGCGGTCCCAGCGAAGGTGCCACCGATGGTCACGGGCGTCGCCGCGGTGACCAACGCCGTGTTGACGATGAACGACGCGCTAATGGCGCCAGCCGCAACGGTGACGCTCGCGGGAACCGTGGCCGCGCTCGGGTTGCTGCTCGACAGTGTCACAAGTGCGCCGCCCGAGGGCGCGGCGCTGGTCAGCGTCGCAGTTCCCTGCGCGTTGCTGCCGCCCACCACGAGGGTCGGGCTGACTGTGATCGCCGAAAGCGCCAGGGCTGGCGCCGGAGCCTGCGGCGTGAAGCGCCGCGTGGCGGAGAACGGACCAAAGAGGCCGTCCGAGTTCCGCGCCCTCACCCGCCACCACAAGCTTTGCGCTGGCAGGCCGCCGATAATCGCCTGTGAGACGTTGACGATCTGGCTCGCCCTCAAGGGTGCTGCGATGGTCGAGGAATCGTCCACCTGGATCTCATAGCTCGTCGCGTTTGCCACGTCGGCCCAGTCGAAGTTCACGGGTTGCGCCGGCGTCGCGCTGGCGGCGGGAAGGAGCAGCGTCGGCGCCGCGGGCGTTGGAGGGGGCGTCACGCCAGTCGCATTGATCAATACCCGCAGACCGGGGAAGGCGCCCGATTGGCCCAGCACGATGTCTGCTTTGTTGTCGTTGTTGAGATCGGCTGAAATGATGGCGGCACCGCCGGCGCTCGATCCGGGGGCCGGTACCAGGTAGGCCACCCGTGGTTGAAACGTGCCGTCGCCGTTGCCGTTCCGTATGTTCATCAGACCTTGGTTGCCATTAGCCATGCTGAGCGCAAGGTCCAGGAAACCGTCACCGTTGTAATCGCCAACGGCTTGCAGCTGGGGAACATTGCCGTCCGGGTCGGTAATCAGCAAAGGCGGTTGCCGGAACGTGCCGTCGCCGTTGCCAGTCAGAATGGCCGTCCTGTTCGAGTTAAGGGCTAACGCGACCACCAGATCCTGGAACGTGTCGCCGTTGAAGTCGGCGACATCGATATCCGTTGCATCCATGCCGAGATTGTTGCCGGTGATCAGCGTGAGCGTTGGTAGCTGATTGAACGTGCCATTACCCAGCCCCAGAAGTAGACAAACTCGCGCAAGGGAGCTGGCCATTGCCAAGTCTTTGATGCCATCACGATTGAAATCACCCACAGCTATCTTAGCCGTCTCCGTCCCGATATCGACTTCGACTGCGGGCAGGAAGGTGCCGTTGCCATTGCCGAGCATCACGGTAATGGTCCGCGCAACGAGACAAGGTGCGGCAAAGCAGGCGATTTGATGGCCGATCACGATATCGAGCCTGGCGTCGTTGTTGAGGTCAGTGGCGACGATCGCAGGCGAGTCGAACCCGGAGGTATTGGAGAAGTTCACCGCCGGGTTGAACGTACCGTCGCCCCTGCCCGTGAGCAAAGAGAGACTGATATCCGGATCGTTGATGGTGGCGACCAGATCCAATCTCCCGTCGCCGTTGAAGTCTCCAGACGCGATATCTTGCGACCAACTGGCTACGGGGTATTCGACCGCCGCGCCAAATGTCCCATCGCCATTGGCCAATTGGACCTTCGCGGACATTGCCCCTGTCCCCGCCAGATCAAGCTTTCCGTCGCCATTGAAGTCTCCGACGACGTGATTGTTTCCGATGAAGGGGTAGTCCGTTCTGGTGAAACTCGGTGCCTGCGTTGAAGCGGCGGCGAGAGTACCGCCAACCAGACTCGCCCCAAGGATGAGCAACAGCAGGAAAGCAAAACGGATCTGCTCCCGCGTCACAACCAGACAGGCAAATTTGGACATGAATTTATCTCCAAAGAGGCGGATGTCGTAGGCTGTCGAACCTTGTTTGCAGATAAAAAAAACAACGGCAATCCCTTCTCAGCGTAGCAGGACCGCAGTCTACAAGGCGTCCGCTGTAGCTCTTGAGGCAAAGGAATCGTCACTTGAATCGCACAGGGTTTCGTAGGCTTGTGACCGTTGGCATAGGGTCGAAGCCGAGAGGACTTTACTGCCCACCCGGTGGCTACCGACATTGCTGACGCTGGTAGATGCCCCCTCGAAAAATTGAGCCTTCCGCCCCCACATTTGGGCCTAGCGGTCACCATCTGCCCGGTCTATTGGTTAGCTCTACGCGTTATTGAACGAGTGCGCCGGGAGTGACCAATGGTCGATGCTTGCGACTGGCCCGAGCTGCAGCGACTGGCACAGAATCTCGTCGCCGCGCACATCTCTATGGTCGCTTTCCTGGAGGTACACCAGGTGCCATGGTCAGAGGCGCAGGCATTCGAGTTCGCACGCCTTGCGGCTGTTCGTGCAGCTGCGCTTGACGAATACACGGCTTACTTTGAATCACAGGCGAGACGAGAAAGTCTGTGAGGCAGGACGGGATCAAAGTGACGGCCCGCCGGTCACCTACATACGTGCTGGTATACATACAGACCTATGCTCACCCTGTGCCCTCCCATTCAATGGGGCACTGGCCAAAGTACTTCGGCGCAGGTCTGCGCGAAGCCGGACGGCTTACCTTGCTGGAAGTACTTTCGCCGCGGTACCTGCTCGCTACCGCGGCGTTTTCTTGCCTGCGTCAGCGAACACAGTTCGCTGGTAGGAGTATCCTGAAGGGGTCCCCACAGAGGGACAAAGGCTGCGCAGGTTCTGGCAAAAGATCCCCAAGCGCGGCTGCCCATCGAGAACAAAAACACGACTGCCGCCATGCCCCCTCCCCATCGACATGGCGGCTTTTCTATTCATCTTCCTCTTCGTCGGACTTTTTTGTCCGAACGTGTGGCCCTCCTATTCAACCGTGCACCCTCCGTTTATCACATCGGCCAACGACAGCTTCCGGCCAAGTGCAGCCTCTGGCTGGCGGCTACTGCTCGCACGGGTGCCTGGTAAAGAGTTTGCGGCTGGGCGCTGCAAACTTACGATTTTCGCCCCCAAGCGCCGAACATCACGTTGCCAATGTAAGTGCTTCGAGACAGCGTCCGCTCTGCGTCCAGCCGCGCCTGCAGCGTTTCAATCCCAATCTCGTCAGTCGTTGCCGAGCCAAGAGCGGTGATTCGCGGTAAGGAAGCCCGGACTAAGCGGGCGTATCGCGCGGTACCTGACCCGGTTCTACCCGTGCCAGCAGCGGTACCAGCCGTTCTGCTCGGTCACTTTCAGACGAACCTGATAGAGCTCGGAGAGCCGTTCGCTGGTCAGTACTGCGGCCTTGGGGCCATCGGCCACAATGCGGCCTTTGTCGATCAGCACGACCCGGTCGACTTCGGGAATGATCTCGTCGATGTGATGCGTGGTGATGATCAGCGCATGGCCCTCGCCGCAGAAGCGCCGCAACAACGACAGCAAGGTCAGACTCGCGCCCATGTCCAGGCCGTTGGCCGGCTCATCGAGGATCAGCGCCTCGGGGCGATGAACCAGGGCACGCGCCAGCAACAGGCGGCGCTTCTGACCGGTCGACAGGCGTTGAAACATCCGCGACTCCAGGCCGGTCATTTCCACAGCATCGAGCATCGCCCGCCCGATCTCGAGCTGATCGGGCGTCGGCTGCAGGTGATCATGAGTGCCGATGGCACCGAAGAAACCGGAAACCACCACGTCCAGGGCCGAGGTGTAGGGCGTGTAGTCTTCCTGCAGGTCCTGGGAGACGAAGCCGATGAGGCTGCGCAGTTCCCAGAGGTTGAAGTTCCGCTTGCCAAAGAGCGTCAGCGAGCTGCCCGGCTCATCGATGGGATAGATCTCCCGACTGAAGAGTTTCAGCAGCGTGCTCTTGCCAGCACCATTCGGCCCGAGGATGGCGACCCGCTCCCCTGCCCCAATGCTCAGCGACAGGCGATCGATCACCCGCAGTTGCTGCTGGCAGGCGCTCACGTTGATTAGCTCGATCATTCATTCCCCTCCACCCGGAATACCAGGCGGGCACTTGTAGCATGGCTCCAGGTCGCTTCGACATCGGCGAGGTTGAAACAGGTCGTCTCGATGGACAGCCCTGCCCCGCCGATGGCCCGGAACACCTGGCCGGCCGCCGCCACGATGGCCTGCGGGGAGCCGCTGCCGAGGCCGCTGCCCAGCAGTTCCAGGCCCGAGCTGCGCAGCAGGGCGCCGGGTAGCCGGATGTCATTGCCGGCGATCGAACCGATCTGTACGTAGCGGATGCGTGGCTGGAGCACGCCCGGGGTGTACTCGCCCGCCACCTGCAGGAAGGTCTCGGCCGATGGTCCCCAGAGATAGTCGAGCACCACGCCGGCCCGGTGCTCATGGATGGCCTCGCGGAACGCCGCGCGCAGGCCGGTCTCGGGCAGGTCCAGGGGGATCAGCACATCCGCTCCCAGCTCGCGCAGCAGATCGAAGCTGCCAGCATTGCGCGCGGTGGCGATGACCTTGCCAGCCCCGAGGTGTTTGGCGATGCCGATCGCGAGGCGACCGGAGGCCCCTGCCGCGCCATTGATCAGCACCGTTTCACCGGGCAGCAGTTGTGCCCTCTCGACAAGCGCCAGCCAGGACGACATGCCCGGGTTGGCGATGGCCGCCGCCGTGACGCTGTCCACGTCCTCCGGAACCTCTACGCAGTGACTCGCGTCCACCACCGTGAGTTGGGCCATCGCGCCGAAGGGCATGCGCGGAAAAGCGAAGTACACCCGGCGACCGTCGGGCAGCAGACCCACGCCATCCACTCCCGGCACCAAGGGCGGCTTTCCGCTGCTGTAGTGCCTTCCGCTCGCCTGGGCCCGCGCAAGCTGGCTGACGGCGCTGGCCAGAACTTGCACCAGGACTTCCCCTGGGGCGCTGTCCGGTATCCGGAAGTCCGTGTATCGAGGTGGGCACTGAAAATTCTCGACTACTGCTGCTTTCATTTGGTTCTCCACGAAACGCATGTTCTTCAGATCCGAAATCCTGCCACCAACTGGTTCAACTGCCCCGCCAGGCGCCCCAACTCGCTGCCGGCGACGTCAACCTGGCCGGCCCCCGTGGCTGTGCGCAGGGAAAGGTCGCGGATGCAAACCAGGGCTCGATCCACTTCACGTGCTACCTGGGCCTGCTGCTCGGCCGCACTGGCGATGACGAGGTTCCGCTCATTGATGGTGGCGATGGCCCCGGCAATCTGCTCCAGCGCCCGGCCGGACCGCTGCGCGAACTCGAGCGTGATTCGCGCACGCTCCGAACTGCTTTGCATTGACCCCACTGCCAAGCCACTAACCTGCCGCACGGCAATTACCATCTGTTCGATTTCGCCCGTCGATTGCTGCGTGCGATAGGCCAGGGCCCGCACCTCATCGGCCACCACCGCGAAGCCGCGGCCCGCCTCGCCGGCTCGGGCGGCCTCAATGGCAGCATTCAAGGCCAGCAGGTTGGTCTGCTCGGCGATGGTCCGGATCACATCCAGAACTCGCGATATCCCGCCCACCTGCCTGGCCAAGGCGTCCACATGTCGGGACGATTCGTCGACGTCCGCACTGAGACTGGCAATCGAATCCAGCGTCTCCACAACCTGGGCGTGCCCGCTGCGGCCAACCTGATCGGCATCCCGCGACGCGTCGGCGGTCTGCGCGGCATTCTGGGCCACATGGTCCACCGCTACGGTCATCTCATTCACCGCCGCGGCCGCTTGTTCGATCTCGCCATTCTGCTCATGCAATCCATGGGAAGTGCTCCGGGTCACCATCTGCAGTTGATGCGCCGCTGTAGCGAGTTGTTCCGCTGAAGCGACTATGGACTGCAAGGTCTGACGCAGGACCGACTGCATACGCAACAGGGCACGCAACATCAGAGCCGGCTCATCTTGGCCATGAACGCCGAGTGCATGGGACAGATCGCCAGCGGCCACCGACTCCGCCAGCTCTACCGCCTGGGCCAGCGGTTTCACGATGCTGCGGCTATACAGGTAGGCGAGCAGGAAGGTCGCCAACACCGCCGCGCCCATCGAGGCAAAGATCCCCAACAGGGCGCTGCGCCGGGCAGCTTGTGCGCGTAAGGCAGCTTCCTGGTAACCCTGCTCATAGAAAGCCGCCAATTCGCGGGACGCTTTGGAGAACCGCTGTGCAAGGCCATCGATGGGCCCATTGAGGGCGGCGATGGCCTCCTCACGCTGCCCTTGCGACGCAAGCTGGATGACTTTCAACCGCTCATGGTTGAAGGGTTCAAGAGCGCGAAGATATTGCTCGAACACCTGTCGTTCCGCATCACTTGCCCCCACTGGAAGAAAACGGGCCAGTAAACGCCGGGACTCGGACAACGCCTGCTCAAGCCCTTGGCGATTGCCGTTTAGAGCCACACCTTCGCGCAGTACTACCATTCGAAAGGTCATGATGCCGGCGCGTTGCATCACCTCATTGAGTTCGTTCAGACGTAACAGGGCGGGCACCCAATGTTCGTTGATAGCAACCGCCTGTCGGTTCATTCGCTCGATACGCTCCAGGGCGAACGACCCGAGGAGCAACACGATCAGTCCGATCAGGCCGAAGCTGATGGCCGAACGTAACCCCAGCCTGATATTTCGTAACCACGACATCTGCCTCACCTCTGTGGACGATCCAGGAAAGACAAGCGGGCCCCGGCTCATGACCGGGACCCGCGTGCCTTTTGGCGCTAGTGGATTAAGTCATGGTCCAGCGTTCGTGGCGCCGGGCCATGGCATGCGCATCCCGCGCATGACGCAACGTGGTGGGTCGCCACGTCGATTCCGACTTCCTGTCGCTCCCCCGGGACCAGGGGAGTGAATGGCTTCAGGGCACCTCCACAGCAGGCGCCTGCCGGTTGCGCAGCCTTACCGGCGCGGTCTCGCGCAGGAAGGCCGCGACTACCAGGCCAAGGGCGACACCGCCAAGCGCCAGGTAGAGAGTGTTCTGGATACCGTGGTGCTGGGCGATGTAGCCCGCCAGGGCCGGCGCTACGCCGCCGCCGAAGACCTCGCCGATCCCCACCACCAGGCCGGTGGCGGTGGACACCAGAGGCGCCGGGACGGACTCGCCAGTCAGCGGGCCGACGGTCATGCAGATCATGCTGAAGTTGAAGAAGGTGGTCGCGAACAGAAGGGCGAACAGCTTCAGGGGCTCGGCCCCGGTGTGCATCAGCAACCAGATGGACAGACCGGTGGCCAGGAAGGAAGCGACGACCACCGGCTTGCGCCCGAGACGGTCGGACAGGCCCGGCAGTATCAGTTGGCCGAGGAACCCGCCAAGGCCGATCGCCGACATCACGAAGCCCATCTGCTGCATGTCCAGTTTCAGGTAGTCGGTGAGGTAGTTCGGCATCATCACGCTGAGCACGAACAGGCTGGTGAGCATGCAGAACATGCCGGCGATGTTGAGCACCACGTTGCGGTGACGCAGCGCCTCCTTCCAGCTACCGGCTGGCTCGGACGAGCTTGTAGCGGGAGTCCGCGTCTCGCGCAGCTTGCGCCACATGAACCAGGCGAGGATGAAGCCCGGCAGCGAAACGATCACGAACACCCAGCGCCAGGACGGCACGACCAGCAACAGCTGGGTGGCGACAATCGGCGCCAGCCCCAGGCCCAGGATCGGGAAAAACGCCTGCTGGATGCCGGTGTTCAACCCCCGCCGGGAAGGGTGCGAGGACTCTGCCGTCGCGGCGATGGCCGTGGGTGTGAACGCCCCCTCGGAGATGCCCATGACCGCACGGATCAGCAGCAACGCACCCACGCCGGTAGCCAGCCCCGAGACGCCTGCGAGCAGAGAGAACAGCAGCACCGACGGGATCAGGATCTTGCGCCTGCCGACGCGGTCGGACAGCCGCCCCATCAGCACCGAGGAGATGCCCCAAGCGATGGCCAGCACGGCGGAGATATTGCCAAGATCCTGATAGTCGAGCTGCAGTTCGGCCATCATCGCCGGGAACAGCGGCAGGATGATGAATCGATCGAGGCCGACCAGGCCGAAGCCCAGGGCGAGCATCGCCACGGCCAGGTACTCGTAGCGGGTGTTCCAGTTCTTGTCGTTATTCATGTCGGACCTTCCGCATCAGAAGTAGAGGAGCGTTTCGACCATCACACCCAGGCGGTCACGGTCGCGGCCGTTGCCATAGGGGCGATCGTGTTCGCGGGCATCGAACCAGTCGTAACGAAGCTCGGGGCGAATCGAGAGGTGGCCGTTGAAGTCGTACCGGAAACCGGCGGTCAGCGCGTTGTAGTCACCGCGGGCACCGAAGGTGGTGGGGAACTGGACGAAGCCATCGGGATCGCTGAAGTGTTCGCCGCGCACCGAGAACGCGAGGTCCGGACGAATCTTGTAGGTCACGGTGGAGTTGATGCCCCACCAGCGGGCACCGTCGAAGCCTGGGCCGCTGACCACATCGATGGTGGAGCGCTCGCCATCGCCGTCCTGGTGGCCATACACGATCTCCGCGCCCAGGGACCACCGGTCGTCGAACTTGTGCCAGCCGTTCAGCGAGTAGTGCTGCTTGAACTGGTCGCTCTCGGAGATCACCCGCGACGTCGGTGCCTGTACGTCGCTGAAACTGTCGTTCTGCTCATTGCCGACGATGAATTCCAGGTCGAGCCAGGTGTTCATGTCCGCCGTACGCCAGCGCAGTGCGCCCATCAGCGACTTGCTGTCGTTGTTGTCGCGCATGTTCTCCCAACCCTGGACCGGGCCCAACTCGACGCCGAGGATGCCGTGCTCGTCGTTCATCAGCCGGGTACCGAACAGCGCCCCGACTACGGTACCGGGACCGGAAACGAACGCGTAGGGTTTGCTCGGCAACGGGTTGCGTGCAGCGCGCACGTTGGGCGGAATCTCGTAGCCGATGGATGACCCGAACACCCCAGCCATGACCGTGAATCCCGGACCGTAGGGAAGGTAGGCCGTAGCGGCCAAGTTGGGAATCGCGAGGAATCGGTCCTTGTCACGTCGAGCCTTGGCCGCGTCCTGCTCGTTCATGTTCCAGCCCATGTCCCAGCCGTAGGTCCTGGCGTACTGGGCATTGCGGCCGTAGTTGGTCTCGAAGGTGAAACCGAAGTCGGCCTGCTCGGGTTTGGGCCCGGGCAGCGGGGTGACACGAGGAACGAAATGGGCCTTCAGCGGTTTGTCGACGAACAGATGCAGGCTACCGAACTCGATGCCTTCGTCGGACATGCCGGTGATTGGCAGGTTGCTCTGGCCATCTTCGCGCTCATCGGAGGTCGAACGGTTGTTGCGGGACCAGGCCATGTCCAGCAGGCCCGAGACCTTGATGCCGTAATCACGTTCCAGCGTGTCACCGAACAGGCCCTTGAACAGGGAGCCTTCCCCGGGGGTTACCGCTTCGGCGGCGTGAACTTCGACAATCGCCAGGGCGGCCAGAACCGCACCAAGCGTTTTCACCTTGATGTTGCGCATGGGACTTCTCTTTTGTTGTTGTTCTAGAGCGGGAGTCGTGGGGCGAAACGAGTGCGCCCCACACAGGTGGAACGCTTAGATGCTGCCGGCCATGGCGTGGACTGCCGATGACGTGCCACTTGCATCGCCTTCGGCGAGCCCGAGTCCGCGGCGCAGATCATTGACCAGTCCCGACATCTCACTGAGGTGGCCGACGCCGCCATAGATGTAGAAGTCGGGCCGTACCAACACGGCTTGCAGTCCAGCGGCACGCATGAACCGGTGGTACTTCCCTGATTGGTCACAGCAGGTACCCGGCGCACCATTTTCCGAAAGGCGGACACTGCGAACCCCGAGGCGATCAAGGAAGCTGCGTTGCTCGTTGTCCAGGGCGTGCAATGGATCATCGCCGATGCTGATCAGGTGGAAACCGCGGCCAAAGGCATCGTCGAAACGCATCTCCCGGCCTTCGAGCTCGATGCAGCCATGCACACTGAGGGTTCCCGCCGGTCCGGCCGGCAGACCATTGCGGGCCTTGTGCACCAGGCCATCCACCAGGCCTGGGAACGGCGGCAGCGGTGGTACCTGGCCAGAGAGGAAGGCTGCATCGCGTTCGGCGGCCTTCTGTGGATCGGACACGCAGACCACCTTGCCCATCTCCACCGAGGCATCGATCACCGCCCGGATCTGCGGTTTGCGCTCCGGGGTGTAGCCATCCAGCAGGTCGTCGCGGCAGATGCCCCGCAGTACCAGGTCAAGACGCCAGGACAGGTTCCAGGCATCGCGGATGCCCGAGCACATGCCCTGCCCCATGAACGGTGGCATCAGGTGCGCGGCATCGCCGGCCAGCAGCACCCTCCCCTTGCGCCAGGTCTCGGCGATGCGCGAACGGAACTGGTAAACCGCATGACGTATGAGCGTTGCGGTGTCCGGGGTGACCCACGGCGACAGCAATTCCCAGACCTTGTCCAGGTCCTGCAGTTCTTCGAGGGTCTCGTTAGGTAGGCGCATGAACTCCCAGCGACGATACCCTGGCCCGCCGGGCACCATGGTGGTCGGACGCGCCGGATTGCACCACTGGCCAATATCCGGCACGTCGAGCTCCACGCCGGGATTGGGCTGAAGGTCGACCACGAGCCAATCTTCCTGGAAGCCGAGGTCCTGCCAGTCGATGCCCATTTCGCGGCGCACGATGCTGTTGGCGCCGTCGGCACCGATCACGAAACGGGCGCGTACCCGCTCCAGTTCGCCAATGTCGCTCTCACCGTCACGCGGGGTACGGCGCACCTGCAACTCGGCGTAATCGGCAACCTGAGAGATGCCCAGCACCTCGTAGCCCTGGTGCACCGCGACGCTGCCGAGGGACTTTGCCTTCGCGTCGAGGATGGCTTCCAGCGCCGGCTGGTTGAACAGGTAGCCGAAGGGGCCGTCGCTGATGGACTCGGCGGACCAGTCAATCTCCACCAGGACCTTCCAATCGGCGTTGAACCACTGGTAGCAGGCCGAGGGTTGCGAGATCGACTGAAGCGCCTCCTCCAGGCCCATCATACGGAACACACGACGGATCTCATGGTCGTGGAATACCGCTCGCGGCAGCGGGTAGAGCGATTGCCAGCGCTCGTAGACGGCCACTTGGTAGCCCATGCGCCCAAGCAGGATGGCCAGAGTCTGGCCTACGGGGCCGTAGCCTACGATTGCAACGTCGAGAATCTTGTTGTTATTCATGCTGAACCTCATGTTTCGATAGACCAGCCGATCCCCGTCAGCCTGCGCATGGCGCAGGCGTTTCGTGCTTGGATCGGTGCGAAGGAGCGCTAGGACTTGACCGGCGCTTCAGCGGCTTCGGTGTTGACGATGAAGTAGTCGGGAACGCCGGGCCCCCAGAGATACAGGGAGTTCTCCGGCGGGAAATCACCCGCTGGCCAGTCGGTGCCGGCATCGATGAAGTCCATGTCCGCGGAGTACTCGCAGAAAGAGCCCCACGGATCACGTACGTAGTGGAAGTAGTTCGACCCCAGGCAATGGCGGCCGGTCCCCCACCCCTCGCGATATCCCGCGTTGGCCATCTGCTCGGCGCCATTGCCGACCTGGTCGACACTGTCGACCTCCCAGGCGGCATGGTGGAAACCTTTCGCGCTGCTCTTGCAGAACGCCACCAGATGGTGATCACAGCCATGCCGGGCGTGGGTGAACGCGATGATGTCCTGGGAGTGGTCGGAGAGCTTGAGCCCCAGCGCCTGCTCGTAGAAAGCCACCGCTCGTGGGACGTCGGGACTGAACAACAGGACGTGGGAAAGGCGCCGTGGCCGCACCTGCGGGACTGCATCACGGGTGCCGGCGCCGCGCAGGCCCTTGGCAGTGGCAACCGTCTGAGCCCGATCATTGGGCATGAACTTGGCGCCGACCTTGACCTGTACAAGGTTGCCGTCAGGGTCGCGGAACCAGAAACCGACTCCTTCGCCTGCCTCGAAGCGCGCACCCGCCTCCTCGGCCTGATGTCGAAGGGCGGCGAAATCCTGCTCGAAGCAATTGAAGCTCAGATAAGCGAGCGACTTGCGCTCGCCGGGCAGCATGCGTGCCCACGGGTGACCGTCGGCGGCACACAATTGAAGGCCATCGCCAAGCGGGTCGACCTCGAGGCCGAAGCAACTGAAGAAACGGCGCGCATCGTCGAGCGAGGGCACGAACAGCGCATAGTGATCGATCGAATGCACGCCACGGGTCGTGATGTTCATGATCGCCTCCTCAATCTTGTTGTAGTCGAAGCCCCGGAGTGGGGACCTCGCTTCTGTCGGATCGGCCGGATTCAGGCCTCGTCGACCACCGGGTTGACCAGGCTGCCAATACCTTCAATCGACACCTCGACCACGTCGCCAGCCTTCAGGTAGACCTTGGGGTCCATGCCGAAGCCAACCCCGGCCGGCGTCCCACTGACGATCACGTCGCCGGCCTCAAGGGTCACCGCTTCGCTCAAGGTCGAGATGATGGTGGCGACGTCGAACAGCATGTCGTTGGTGTTGGCGGACTGCACCACCTTGCCATTGACCCTGGTCTGCAACAGCAGGCCTTTGCCCCCGGCCGGCAGCTCGTCGGCGGTGACCAGGTCGGGACCGAAGGCGCCGGTATCGTCGAAGTTCTTGCCAACCGTCCACTGCGGCGACTTGAACTGGTACTCACGCACCGAACCCTCGTTGAACAGGGCATAGCCGGCGACGCAGTCGAGTGCCTTGTCCTTCGGAATGTGGCGGCCACCGCTCTTCAGCACCACGGCCATCTCGCCCTCGTAGTCGAGGGTGTCGGAGATGCGCGGACGGATCAGCGGCTTGTTGTGCGCGATCAGGCTGCTGTTGAAGCGCGGGAACAGGGTCGGGTAGTCCGGCTGGGCGTAGGGCGACTCCTTGGTGTGGTCGGCGTAGTTCAGCCCGACGCAGACGATTTTGCCCGGCTTGCGCATCAGCGGCAGGTAATCCTGCTCGCCAACCTGCACCACATCTCCCTTGGCTTGTTCACCATAGGTGGTCAGATCCACGCCGCGCTCCAGCAGCGACTCCAGGGTCTCTTCACCCAGCACCCTGACACCTTCGGCAGTGCGCACGCCCAGCACGGCGCGGC
The DNA here is from genome assembly GCF_029871275.1 of Pseudomonas sp. BN414. Classification (NCBI taxonomy): domain Bacteria; kingdom Pseudomonadati; phylum Pseudomonadota; class Gammaproteobacteria; order Pseudomonadales; family Pseudomonadaceae; genus Pseudomonas; species Pseudomonas sp. BN414. Next base: position 25,537 of record NZ_SSOL01000040.1, on the reverse strand, counting down.
CTTGTTGGTTGAAATACACGTAACGCATGGATCTGGACCTCTTGTTGTGATGGCGACAACCGTCAGGCAGGACGGTATGGGCACAAAGCTAAACCTCAAAAAATATACCGTCAACGATAAAATATATTTTTCTGAGAATTTCTATGAAACACGGCGGCGTGTATGATTTCCCAGAAGATCGTCATGCACCGGAATTCTTCATGAACCAACCCGCACGCTGGACGGAAGCGGCCGACACCACGGACAAGCGCACCATGGCTTCCCAACTGGAGGCTCGGGTCCGCGAAGACATCATCAATGGCAGGCTCGCACCCGGCAGCAAACTGCGATTGAAGGAACTGGCCGAGTCCTACGACGCAGGCGTCATTCCACTGCGCGAGGCACTGTCGCGCCTGGCCGCCACAGGCTTCGTCACCTCCGCCGACCAGAAAGGCTTCAGCGTCGGACGCGTCTCCGCCGAGGAGATCCGTGACATCACCAACACCCGGCTGCACATCGAATGTCAGGCTCTACGACTGTCCATCGCCAACGGCGACCTGGACTGGGAAAGTCGCCTGATTGCAGCGCACCACCGTCTCGACCGCCTGCCCGTGGTGGAGGGGCCTGAGCGCCTGCTGCGTCCCGACTGGGAGCAAGCCCACGAGGCCTTCCACGCCGCCCTGCTTTCCAACTGCAACTCGCCCTGGCTGCTGCGGTTCGCCAACATGCTGCGCGACCAGACGGCGCGCTACCGCGTGCTGTCGATGCATTACAGCGGCAGTGCCGACCGCGACGTGCCGGCAGAACACCGCGCCCTCCTCGATGCAGCGCTTGCTCGAGACACCGAGCAAGCGTGTGCGCTTCTCGCCGAGCATTACGAGACCACCACGCAAAACGTCATGAAGCACGAGCAACTGGCCACTGACCGGGGCTGAACGCGCCAGAAGCATCGGCGCGTACAGTGGCCATGCGCCTCGTTCACGCAGGCTTCGCAAGAAAGCAAAGTGATCGGCACGCGGGAACTCGATAGATTGGATCGTCCGCCCCGGTTCCTGCTCATCTCGCCATGCCTGCTCTTGTTTGGCGATAGGCCTGCTTCAAGCGCTCTTGGTGGATCGTTCTCCAAGACGTGGGAACAGCGAACGGGCGTTACTGTGTGCGATGCCTTCGTGCTCGGCGATGGTTAAGCCTTTAAGGTTGCGCACACCTTTGACATTCGCGTCCACTCCAGCCGGGGGAGTAAACGGAAAATCGCTGCCAAAAAGTATGTGGCTGGTGGAAGTCAGGCGGCGCAGGTTCTCTACGGCCCCATCGTGTGCCGAACCGGCGAGGTCGTAGTACAGGGAACTGAGTACTTTGCGTACTTCCTCAGCACCGCCTGCGGGCTTTTGCTCCAGGAACGGGAGAGTCGAGAACATGGCAATGCGATGTGCAAGCGCGGGCAATGCACCTCCAGCGTGCGGCACGATCATGCGGATGTTCGGGTAGCGAGTCAGAGTTCCGGCATACAGCAGGTCAGTGACGGTACGCGCGGTGTCCATGGGGAACTCGAGAATCGGGGCGGGGCGTCCTAACCCGACAGACTCGAAGCAGGCGGGCGATGTCGGGTGCAAGAACAGAGTGGAGCTGCGTTTGTCCAGTGCAGCAAACAGGGGGTCGAGCTTCGGATTGCCCAGGTAGACACCATCGGTATTGCTCTCGACGATCACGCCATCCAGCTTGAGATGGTCAAGCGCGTATTCCAACTCGGTCATGGCGTCATCTAAATCCTCAATCGGGAGGGTCGCAAAAGCCCCAAAACGCCCGGGGTTCCGCCTGACCACGTCTGCTGCGAACTCGTTGAGGTAACGCGCCATCTTGCGCCGTGCCGCGCGTTCCTTGAGAAAACCAACGGAGGGCGATGTCACCGAAAGCATCACTGCATCGATATTGTGTTTGGCCATGTGATCCAACGCGGCTTGCTCGGACCATTTCGGTACCGGGAAGCCCCCATCCAGCTTGACCAGCCCCGCATCAGCCAGAGCCTGTGCATAGAGCGGCGGCAGGTAATGGGTATGCACATCTATCAGGCCACAATTGCATACGCTCCCATTCTCCTCATGGCTATTGCCTTGTGCCTTGGTCAAGCCGGCTGCGCCAATCGCCGTCGCAGCCACAGCCGTGGAAGCAGTCGCGAGGAAAGAACGTCGGGTGGGTTTGTACATTTCGAGCACTCCTCTTGTTGTTTGCGCGGAGTGTCGATCAGGAGGAAACCCTCTGAAAAGATGGCAGTTTTGTGCTAGTGATACCGCATTGTTATCACCAAGTTTAAGGCTATCGAATGAAAATCAATCAGTTGCGCGACATCGTCACCGTCGCTGAAAAAGGCGGCCTTCGGGCCGCGGCCCGGCATCTTGGCCTTGCACAACCCGCCATTACCCGAAGCATTCGCGAAGCCGAGCGCGAACTGGGCACTACGCTATTTGAGCGACGGACGACCGGCATCGTCCCCACTGAAATCGGCCATCACTACCTGCAACGAGCCCGAGCGATCCTGCTGGACATGGAGCGGGCCCGCGACGAAGTGCGCCAGATGCTCGGCGAGCAGGTCGGTAGCGTTTCCTTCGCACTGTCCACAGTGTCTCACCTCGCGCTACTGCCCATGGCGCTCGACGCCTTCAGGCAACGCTATCCCGACGTGCGTTTGAACCTGGTGGAGGGGCTGCTTCCTCGGGTACAGGCGGGATTAGAATCAGGTGAGCTGGACTTCTACATCGGCCCCCTGAGCGAACATGCACTACCCAAATCCTTGGGAGCAGAGTTGCTCTTCGAGCAGTTACGAGTCGTCCTGGGCCGGCGTGGTCACCCGTTATCCGAAGCGCGGAGTCTGGCGGAATTGGTAGATGCACGCTGGATCAGCACGTCAGTCACTGAAACGACCGATGCCGAACTCGGGCCACTTTTTGCCCGCCATGGTCTGCCCTCCCCGCGCGTAGACCTGCATGCGCAATCAGCCTTCAGCATGCTGATGGCAGCCGCCAGCTCAGACCTCCTCTGCATGCTGCCAGAGCAGTTTCTCCGTTACCCAGCCACCCAGCAGACGTTGAGCCATATCCAAGTGCGCGAAGTCCTTCCAGCGCCATCCGTGTATGCAGTACGTCGCTCTCAGGTCGTGCTGACTCCAGCTGCGCAGTTCCTGCATGACTTGTTGGCACGCGCAGCTAACCTCTCTCGGCGATAGGTTGAGTAGCTAACGGCCATGACAGGTAGTTATTGACCGATTTCTGCCGTTGGCGAGGGGCTGATTCCGGCCAGAATCGGACGCTCTGTCAGCAAGCCACAACCCGATTGCGTCCGCCTTGCTTGGCCAGGTAGAGCCTTTCATCGGCTAGCTTCAATACCGCCTCGGGGCGCGACACACTCCCGTCTCGGCAAGCCACGCCGACGGAAAGCGTTAGTTTGCCTACACCAGGTACATTGCTGTTCTCGATATTTTCCCTGATCCGCTCGGCAATGCTGCTCGCGATGACTATCGAGGTACCCGGCATGACCAGAGTGAACTCTTCTCCCCCAACCCGGCACGCCAAATCGGTAGCTCTTGAGTTGGCTTTGAGGATCTCGGCGGCCTGTTTGAGCGCGATATCGCCTGCGTCATGGCCGAAGGTGTCGTTAATGCGCTTGAAGTGATCGATATCCAGGGCGAGAACGGCGTACGGCTGTTCGGTCTGCGTCAGCATATCGAGGAAAGTCCCCAATGCCCGCCGATTCGCAAGCCCCGTCAAGGGATCGCTCTGCGCTTCATGACTCAGGCGCCCCAGCTTCTGCTGCATGAGCCTTACTCCGCTGAGCAGGGCTCGCCGGATGGCTGAGGCATCTAGGTACCAGGCCTGCACGCGGAGCAATTGCGCCTCGGTTTCTGGAGCGGTCAATTGCGTAGCGGCCATCGATAGCTGACGCAGCGGGCGCGCGATCAAGGTGGTACCGACCAGGACCAGGCCAAATCCTGCAATGCCTGCCGGAAGCATGCCGACGAGCATCTGTCCCATCAGTGGGGCCAATGGGGCGAGCGTTTGCTCCCGTGACTGCCAGGCTACGACGGCCCAACGGGCATCCGGCACTTCGGCGTAACCGGCCAGCGTCGGCACCTTCTCGTCCCCCTCGACCTCCATTGCCCCGTTCTCGCCGCGCAAGGCCGCGTCCACTGCCTTGCTTGAGACGAGGCTTTCGCCGATTCGCTTTTGTTCGGGGTGATACAGCAAGCGTCGGTCGCCATCGGCAACCAGAACGAAGGTGCCTTCATGGTGGAAATGGCTGCTGATCACCGTATGCAGGGCGCTCTGCTGCTGTAGGTAGACAGAACCGCCGATCACGCCGAGAAACTGGCCCGAGGCACTCACGATGGGTTGCGAAATGAAGATGACCAGATGGCCGGATGCCGACGTATAGGCCCGACTGACCAAGGCTCTGCGCTCTCGGAGTGCCTGGCGCATCTCTGATTCCAGCATGAGGCCGTCAGACAACAAGGCATCCGGTGCCGTCTGCAGCACCCTTCCATTGGCGTCGGCTATGGCCACCGCATTGAAGTCGGTGTCTTGGCGCAGCAGGCGGGCCGCCTCGGCATGCAGGGCCTCGGGCTCTTCCCAATGGGCAGCCAGCACGTCCGCGCTGAACTTCATGCGTCCCTGCGCCGAATGCAGAAACGCCCCGATGCTGGAGGCCACCTTGGCGGCATAGGCGCTATTGGATTCGAGCTCGGAGTGAATCAACGCATTGCTCTGCACCCGATAGGCAACGATGAGGCTATTGCATAGGGTGGCGAGCACCGACAGCAGGACAAAAAGCAGGATAAGGGCACGCAGATCGAGTGGAAGGGGCCATGCACGCTTCATGTCATATCCCTATGAGGTCGCGAAGTCACGCACTACAGGCTAGTTCGGGTTGCGCATGGATGGCATGACTGCGGCTATGGAATCTTCATCTGTTCAAACAGATGACTATTGCCGCCTGCTGAGATTTTTAAGATCCAAAGACCGATAACAGCTAGTCATGGTCTCCCCCTTCCTCTTTCAAACACGGGCGTTCGGAGTGCCGCGAGCGTTTTTCTTTTCCAGGATCACCGCGGCTTCGTTGTAGGCCTCCTGGAAAGCGTCGCCACCGATCCAATTCACTGCCGTGTCTTCGTCTTCATCGTGGAAGATCCCGCGGTAGACAATCAGCAGCCCCATCATGAAGTCGATGGCCGACTCCTGCGATTCCTCCGCGATCACCAACTCCAATACCGGGTATTGCAGGAATACCAAACACATCGCCAGTAGGCTGATGCCTTCGCCGGCCCTCATCGCCTGGAACAGGTCGTCAAAATGTGCCGGGTCGAAACCGTTCTCTTCGATGTCTTTGAAGTCGAAGGTGCTCAGGTCAATTTCGACATCATCGAATGGCTCGTTGACCAGCGGATTGGCTAACAGCGGATGTACGACATTGGCTTTGGTTTTGCCCGAGCGGTTCTGCTTGGCCTTGGCTTTGGCTCGCTGGGCACGTTTTTGCTGTTTATTTGGGGAAGCCATGGTGGCGAATTCCTTGTTCGATACAGCCATGTTCATGGCCGAGGGTAATCGGGCACGAATTGTATTCAGTCTTGGCCAGGTTCGTCGGCCAAGGGGGTAGATTTTTCGTGCTCTCAACGCTTGCTTTCGGCCAACAGCCGCCCGCCCTGCTGCCACACCCCATTACTGCGCCGGGATGGTGATCAGTGGCAGATTGTTGTTCCCCTTGGCCTCTGACAGCGTGAAGAAAAACATGATGGCGGCCAGTGCCCGCTTCGCCTGCCAGTTGCTGTCCTCGATCCAGAACCAGTGATCGCGATAACGCACCGACGTGTACGCGCGCTCGGGTTTCTCCGTACCGCTGCGAATGAGGATCCGCGACAGGCGATTTTCCGTGCTACCCGTGACGGCAGTCGGCACGGCACTTTGGTCCTGGATATGCGCTTCGGGCACCTCGATGTAGCTGGAGAACGCCGTCATGATCTGCAGCATCGAACGGCTGTTGACCGACAGCTCTCCCTCTTCGCCGCGTGCCGGCGAATACTTGAGCACGAACCTCTGGCTGTCTTCCGGCAAGTGAAGCAAGCGGCGGAGTTCCTTCTGCTTTTCCAGTATTTCCGGCTCTAAGTCTTCCCGACGCATGACCAGTAGCGCGGTCGTGCCCGTGGCCTTGTTTTCTTCCACGCGCAAACCCACTGCGCCTGCCACCTGGATATCGCGCAGCAAACCCAGGGCCCGCACGAACTCCGGTTCAGCCTCGCGCACGGTACCAGCCAATGCCGTGCGATTGCGTACACCGTTGAGTGACTCGACCGTCAACCCGAGGATGAAGTCCGCTGCATAGCCTGACTGGAGCAAGGAGAAAATATTCTTCGGATCGATAGGCGTCAGGAGTCCGATCAAGAACTTCTCACCGGTCATTGGCACATAGGTAATCGTGGGCCGATCGGTATATTTGCCGTTGGCACCCAGCAAGACGCTGTTGCCCTGGACGGCATCTCCCGAGGAAATTTGCCCGCCAATGTTGCCTCCGGTCTCCAGCGAATAACCGGCGACAATCGAAGCAACGTCGACAAACACAGGCATGTCCATATAGCGCAATTTGACGATATTGAGCAGCGTCTGCTGTTTCCATGAGTCGGCTATGGCCGAACTGTAATCGAAGCGATCCACGGTTACGGTATTGGGGCCGATGCTCGCGCAACCCGATAGCGCCAGTGCAGCCATTACGGCAGTGACGAGGAACTTCGTCCTGTTCGGAGTCAATAGCATGCTTCCCTTTCCTCGCCTTCCTCAGATGGAGACCGGACGCCAGCGCTCACAGCGACGGACACGCAATCCAACTTCACGCACCGGTTGCACGACTGGACACCAAAGGCCAAGCACCAGGATCCGATCGCGATCCTGGAGAAATCGAAACTGAACAGGCCTGCCGATAATCCCCATCACCGGGAGGCCCGTGCCATAGCGCGGACTGGGCCGCCTACTTCTGCTGCTTGCTGCCTCTGATGTTGCCGGCAACCCCACCGGCGACGGCGCCGACCGCCGCGCCGGTCCATCCACTGCCACCGGCGATCGCTGCAATGCCGGCGCCCGCCGCGGCGCCAATGGCCGCACCGCTCATCGTCCCCTGCTGCTGGGGGGACATCGAGGTGCAGCCGATCACGCCCGCTGCGGTGAGGACTGCGGCAAACAATAGGGACCGTTTCATGTTCACCTCCGCTACTTGTTCTGCTGCAGACCGGGCACGACCATCTCGAACCAGATCGTCTCGATGACAGGCCGTTTCACGCGGTCGGGATTGGCTGCGTACCACTGGTTGAGCCCTTCGCGCACGGTGTCGAGCGTGTGACCCTTCAGGCCCCTGCTGAAACGGGGAATCAGGCTCTGCTCATCGGACGGCGGTTTGGTGGCGTGGTAGGCCGCCTCCACCTGGAACGCGTTGGCGATACCGATGAGATAGGCTTTCTTGATTTCCGGCGATGACTGCATCCATTGCTCGCCGGTAATCATGGGCACCTCGTCAGCACCCCAAGCCGTCGCCAGGGTCACGCTCAGCGCCAATGCCAGCATGCCCATTCGAACTGTCTTCATCGTCTCCTCTCCTCGTCAGGCTGAACCTCACGTCGTGGCACGCCCTCCCTGCCCGACCACTGGCAGGGAGGCCGTATCGATGACTCAGTAAGTGTAGGTGGCGGGGTGCAAACCGCCGCAGCCTTCATCCAGACCATTCCCGACCGTCGCTTCCGGGTCGCCTTTTGCCTGGGCGGTGCCGAAGAGCTGTGGGTGGCCTGGCGGTAGCCCCCTGGAAGGGACGAGCCCGTCCCCTTGCAAAGGGTCGATCTCTTTAGCTCGGTCTGGACCGGATTGGCTTCATCCTGCCACGCCCTCAGGGCGTGGTTTCCCGCGCGGTGTCTAGCGCTTGAAGCAGTCTCGCCAACGCGTTTGTTGGCGTTTGCCCTTGTCGGGTTATGCAATGAACGCCGCCGTAACGTTCATCTGCGCCTGATCCACCGCACCAGCAAGGCCCTGGCCGGCGAAGCCTGGACGCGTGTAGCCCGCCTTGAGGCGGGCTTTTTTTGCGTGCGAGAAAGCGCTGCGCCGAGACTGACGTTGCTCTCACCTCGCGGCAAAGTCAGGGACGTTTGTGGAACTGGAGATAGGCGAGTCTCATGTCGCTTGCCCACCCATCGATCACGGGCTGGATATTCTTCACCGAAAGCACCGCTTCCTTGTTCTCCAGGCTTTCGCCGGTGCCTTTGCGCACGACCTCTGCCAGGAGCTTGGTATTGCCCCCATCTAGGAACATCGCTTCGGTGGCGATTTCCACTTGCTGATCCCGCGCACCAATCGCGGTGGACGTCGCGGCGACAACAAGGGCGATGGGAATCACCTCGTAAGGTTTGAGCCCCTCCGTGGACGTCGAAACAGCAGTGATGGCCGGGCGCACGACGACGCTGTCGGCGGTGGGCGAGTCGCTGATTCTCACCACCGATCCGAGCTCGCGCTTGAGCGCTGCATCGTAGTAGCGGGTGATCTCATCCAGCGTCGCCTGGGGTATCTGCGTGCTGGCCTGAGGGCGCGGGTAGAACTGGCTGGGTTCCAGATAAACGCTGCTATAGCGCGACAGGTCGATGTTGGGATCTACCCAGCGCGCCACCTTCACCCCACTGGCGGACTTCTGCTCTTCCAGCACCTTGTAGTTGGGGAGGAACCCCGAGTAATTGGCGGGCTCGACCATTGTGCTCGAGCATCCCCCCGTAGCCAGTAGTGCAGCGACCGTTACCGCAATCAAGTTCGAACGCATGGTGAAGCCCCCTTGGAAAAAACCTGAATATCCGCCTTTCAGCTGCCTGGAAAGCAGACGCAAAGTGCGTAAAGAGAATCGGACCCCCTCGCCTCTGCTCCCGCTATAAGGCCGGGGGTCAGGGCGATCCCCGCTGGGGGGACAGGCTCAAGCGTAGCTGGCGGTATGCCGAGTTCCAGTCCACATCGCAGACTATTCAAGTGGGATGGGCAGGATCACAACTGCGGCGGGAAAGCGGATTCCTCTCACGCCTGAAACCCGCGTTCGTCTCACGCCTTGCCTACACTTCTCGCGAAGCTGACAGAGCGAGGGGATGAAATGGAAATCGAGGAAAGAAATACCCGGCAGCGAATACTCGAACCCGTCGACCGCATCACCGAAGTGATATTCGGACTGCTGATGGCGATGACCTTCATTGGATCGCTGAGCGTTGCCACGGCAGGCCGTGAAGAGGCCAGAACCATGCTGATCGCGGCGTTCGGCTGCAACCTCGCATGGGGCCTGGCCGATGCCGTCATCTACCTGCTGCGCACCTGGACCGAACGCACTCGCAGCCGCACCTTGCTCGCGCGCCTGCAAAGCGGTGCAAGCCCGGCCGAAGGTCGGGAACTGATTGCTGACGCCCTGCCCCAGCGCATTACCGAAGCGGCAGGATCGGACGGCCTGGAAGCGTTGCGTTCGCGCCTGCTGGTCAACGCGGCTAAACCCGCTCGCGCACGATTGGATCTGCAAGATTTCGCTGGGGCACTGGGTACCTTCCTGCTGGTCGTGCTGGCGACGTTCCCCCTGGTTATACCTTTCCTGCTGATCGACCAGACCGGACCGGCGATTCGAGCCTCCAACCTGGTGTCGTTGGCGATGCTGTTTATTTCAGGCTGGCTGCTGGCCCGCTATTCCGGTGGCAACCCATGGGCCACAGGCGCGGTGTTGGCGCTCGTCGGCACAGCGCTGATATTTGCGATCATTGCGCTGGGTGGGTGACGGTTCTGTCTGAAGAAGGCGTGGAACCCAACGGCCGGAGTATCGACGACACGCCGCGCCTATCCCCTGGGGCCACCGCAGTTCTTCCGGAACGTGGAACAGCCGTGGAGTTGCTGAGCGGAAATATCGTGCGCTTGCCTTGCGGGTCAGCGGAGATGCTGCTCGTTGGTAGCAGGCGTACACCAAAGGGATTTTTGTTCGAACGCTCGGGCAAGACATGCATCCAACTCTGCGGGCATTCAGGACCATTCACGTGGGCATCATCCTGGACGTCCGGGGCCACCATAGTGATCTCCTCTTCCGTGGTGGCCCCTCGCAGCTCTCGGAGTCCTTCCCGAACCTCCCAATAGATTCGCCAGACGGCCTGGTCGAGCGCTTTATTGGTGATGAGGTCGTTTGCGCTAAAGCCGGTGATCACCAAACCGTCATTCCGCCCAAACGGTTTCGCGATAACTGCCAGCTCGCCATTCGAGCCAATCGAACATGAAATGAGGCAATCAGACAGCACCTCGCAAAGCTTCTTTTGCAGGCTATCGCTAATGACCTCATACATAAGCCGATCCTCCCCGGGGCGCCCGACCAGCAATCGAGGCGGGCATACCGGATATGGACCCCTCACTCGCATGTGAAGTTTTCCGTTCATCGACTAACGGCAGCTAGTTGCCTATACCGCTCCGTGGGAGGGCTGCCTGAATGTAGCGGCTGCACCAGAAGCCTATAGGCAGCAATGATCAAGCCGACTGGATGCGCCGCATCAAAGCGGCCGTGCTGCCTGGCCAGCTCACGCGGCCGAACCACGCACCACCGGCGATCGTGGCAGTGATGACGAGGCCATACACCACGAACGCCACGCCCTGGGCAACGAATACGTGCACCAGGTTGCCGCCCCAGCGCAAGGCAAGCCAGCCTCCAAGGCCCGCCACGACCAGGCGTGCGAGGTTGCCAACCACAGGCCAGAACAGACGCCCCGCGCCTTGCGATGCGAAATGCAACACCTGTCCCAGGCCGAAGAAGCCGTACAACGGACCGACCACTTGCAAGTATTGGGTGCCGGCCTCAAGCATGGCCGGCTCATTGCCAAACAACATCAGCCAGGGGCGCGGGAAGATTGCCGCCGCCAGCCCGATCGTTTCGGTGATTGCAAAGGTAATCGCGGCACCGACCCACGCAGCCTTGAGGGCGCGTGCCCTGTCACCGGCCCCAATGCAGGTACCCACCATGGCCAGCAGCGGTGCACCAAAGCCGAATGCCAGCGGCACCAGCAGGTATTCAAGCCGTGCGGCGGTGCCGTAGCCAGCAATCGCATCCGGGCCGAAATGCCCCGACAGCGCCGTCGCGATGCCGATGGACAAGTTGGTGGCCACCGTTGCAATCAGGCCGACCAGGCCAATTCGCAGAATGTCGCGAAACAACGGCCAGCGAAGCCGGACGCCCATCAGCTTCGGCTTGAGCAGACTGCGCGGTGAGCGCAGGTACATCCAGAGCACGAGAGTACCGCCAAGGTAATACAGGAGCAGCGCCGCCGCGCCGCCGGCGATACCCATGCCGGGAATCGGTCCCCAGCCGAAAATGAGCAAGGGCGACAACGGGACAAGCACGACAGCACCCGCGACAGTCACGTTGGCGGGCACTGCCATGTTGCCGGTGCCCCGGATTACCGCAGACAGCGCATTGAACAGCCACACCAGCGCGGCACCCGCAAATACCCAGTGCGAGTACACCAACGCCGCCTCCAGCGACGCCCCAGTGCCCCCCATCTGCGTATACAGCCACCGCCCGCCCAGCAGGAGCGCCAGCGTGAACGCAAGGCCGAAACCGAGCGCAATGACCATCGCGTGCAGCACCAGAGCATCGGCATCTTCCCGACGTTGCGCGCCCAGGGCTCGCGCGATGGACGAGGCGATGCCACCTCCTATCGCACCGGCGGAACTCATCTGCATCAGCATGACAATCGGGAAAACCAGTGCCATTGCGGCCAGCGCGTCGCTGCCAAGCTTGCCGACGAAATAGGTTTCGATAAGGCCGACAGAGGCCTGGACAATCATCACCAATACGTTGGGTGCCGCGAGTCGCAAGACGGTCGGCACGATGGGCGCTTCCAATAGCAGGCGTGTACGCGGATCGATGGCGGTCATGGTCATCCCGGTGCGTTTTATTGTTGGGCTGACCGCCATTGGATTGGCAAACAATGCGATGAGTAAAATGAATTCTTGAAATCTCACCTATGCAAGGCATGCATATCTATTGATGCACAAGCTGAGCCCTTCAGGGGCGCTGGACGGCGCAGCTCTTCACCTGTTCGCGCAACCACTGCAAGCCCGGATCGACATCGAACCGCGAGTGCCAGTACGCCACCAGCTCGGGCGCCGGGAAGTCGACTGGCGGCTCGTGGCAACTGAGGCCGAAGGTTGCAGCGAATGCCTCGGCGATGGGCCCCGGCAGGTTGCAGATGTAGCCGGTCTGCGAGGCGATCACCGGCATCGCCATGAAGTTCTGCACCAGTACGCCAATGCGCCGCGCCAATCCTTGGGCCTGAAGCGTCTGGTCGATGATGTTGCCATCCCGTTGATGCATTTCAATCATCACTTGCGGCCTCTCCAGATAGAGCCCGAGCGGGAAGCGCCCAGGCGGAAGGCCTTCACGCTGCCAGATCAGGGTGCGCAGCGAAACGCTGGTGATTGGCTCATGACGCAGGACGGCGCCAAGCGTCATAGGCGCGCCGATGACCAGGTCGATCTCGCCGCTTTCCAGCAGCCCTGAAATCGCATTCTTCTCCGGCAGAGGCACTACCTCGATCATCACCCCCGGTGCCTCGCGCGCGATGTGCTGGGTCAGACGCGGCAGGATCAGAAACTCGACGAAGTCGCCGGAGGCAATGCGGAACTTCCGCTGCACCGCCGCGGGCACGAAGGGCGCAGAACCTTGCAGAGCGTCGTCCAGGCGGGACAGTGCCTCGCGCACCGGACCGATCAGTTCGGCCGCGCGTGCCGTCGGCACCAGGCCGCCGCGCCCGATCACGAACAGCTCGTCGCCAAGACGCTCACGCAAACGGCGCAGCGCATGGCTGACAGCCGATTGGCTGAGCGACAGGCGCTCGCTGGCGCGGGTGACGTTCTGGGTTTCCCACAGGGTGGCGAAGACCACCAGCAGGTTCAGGTCGAGGGTACGAGTATTAATATTGTGCATTCGTCGAATGCTACATATTCACTTCCTTCATCGCAAAGGCTTTGTTGTAGTGGCTCCACAGTTTCACTGCACGAGAGCCCACATGAACAACAAGAAACCCCTGCAGATGGGTTGGTTCATTCCAACCATTGGCGATACCACTGCCTTCAGCGATCCGAGCAAGAGCATTCCCCGGTCCCTCGAGCATTTCGAGCGGGTAGCCGTCGCCGCGGAACAGGCCGGGTTCGATTACGTACTGGTCCCCGTTACACCCTTCTGCTGGGATGCCTGGGTGACCGCCTCGTTCGTGATCGCCCGCACGCAGAAGCTCAAAGCCCTGGTGGCGGTGAAGCCCGGATTCATCCATCCGGTCGCCCAGGCCAAGATGTTCGCCACCTTCGATCAGCTATCCAAGGGACGCATCTACATCAACCTGATCGCCGGCCTCAGCGAGAAAGACGCCTATGCCGAGGGACAGATCGTTTCCAAGGAAGCACGCTACGAACAGCTGGAAGAAGAAGTCGAGCTGATGAAGCGCCTGTGGACCGAAGAAGGCGTGGAATACGAAGGCAAGTACCACCAGGCACATGCCCCGCAAGTCATACCGTCTCCCTTCCAGCAACCGCACCCGCCGTTCTTCCTCGGCGGTGGTTCGGAACAAGCAGCAGAGATTTCCGCCAAGCACTCCGCCGTGCACCTGTTCTGGGGCGACTACCCGGAGCGCATCGCCGAACAGGTCAAGGAAATGCGTGAGCGCGCCGCCAAATACGGCCGCGGCGAAGAAATCGAATTTGCCATGCGCCTGCAGATCATCTGCCGCGAAACCGAAGAGGAAGCCTGGGCCGCAGCCGATACCCTGGTCAACGGCGCCGACCCGGCCTGGACCGAACAGGTCAAGACCATGATGGCCGAGTCCGTTGCCAACCAACGGATGAAGGAACTCTCCAAAACCGTCGGCCGCAAGATGACCCCGCACCTGTGGACCGGCATCACCGAAGTACGTCCCGGTGCCGGTATTGCCGTCGTGGGCAACCCGCAGCAGGTCGCCGATCAGTTGCTGGCGTTCGTCGATGCCGGTTGCAGCGGTTTCTGCCTTTCCGGCTACCCACACCACGAAGAAGCCGAGCGCTTTGGCCGCCTGGTCATGCCGCTGCTCAACCGCTGAGCCAATCCGATCCAACAACAATCAGCCGCCGCCGGCCCGTCCGGTGGCGGTGGAGTACCCGTCGATGAACGCTTCGCCCTTCGACCCCAAGCAATTCCGTCAGGCGCTCGGCGCCTTCACCACCGGCGTGACCATCGTTACCACCCAAGGCCCGGATGGCCGGGACTATGGTCTGACCGCCAACAGCTTCAACTCGGTATCGATCGACCCGCCGATGGTGCTGTGGAGCATCAACAAGGATTCCTCGTCGGCTCACGCCTTCACCGAAGGTTCGCACTTCGCCGTGCACATCCTGGCGACCGATCAGGAGCCGCTGTCCAACCGCTTCGCCAAGAGCGGCACTGACAAGTTCGCTGGTCTCGACCTGCAACGCGGCCTCAGCGAGGTTCCGCTGCTGGATGGCTGCTCGGCGCGCTTCCAGTGCAAGACCACCTATCAGTACGAGGGTGGTGACCACATCATCCTGGTCGGTGAAGTTCTGGCGTTCGACCGCTTCGACAAAGCGCCGCTCGTGTTCCACAGCGGCGGCTACCGTCGCCTGGTGCCGCCCGCCCCACGTGGTGAGGAAAGCGTCATCTACGGCGAAAACTGGCTGGGTTTCCTGCTCGGTCGTGCCTATTACCAACTGCAGCTGCCGATTCGCCAGCAACTGAGGGCGATGGGCATGCAGGACAACGACTTCGAGCTGCTTGGCATCCTCAGCTTCAGCGAAGGGAGGACCCTGGAGGAGCTGCGCCAACTGTTCGAATTCACCGGCAAGGCGCTGGCCCCGGAGCAGCTGGCCGCCTGGTTGCGCAACGACCTGCTGGCCCTGCACGCACAGCGCGTGCTGTTCACCGACAAGGGCCGCCAGTTGGCGATCCAGTGGCTGGCCTTTGCCAAGGCCGCCGAGATGAGTGCACTGGAAGGGCTGTCGTACGACGAAGCGCAGCACCTCAAGCTGCTGATCGGTCGCGTCATCCAGCACACCGGCGCCGAGCTGCCGGCGCACTGGCGCAAGGAAAATATCTGGCAGGACAACAACCTCTGGCAGCAGGCCGACGCCATCCCGGCGGCGCGCTAACGCAGCACCGCAGCGGCGGCCTGCCCGCCGCGCGGCCTCGAGTACAAAAACAAGCCATTGAGGTGAACCGTCGATGTCCAGCACCACGACTATCCAGGCTCCGGTTACCAGCTCGGCGCCCTGCCTGGCGAGCCCCGGCCAGGCCAACTATGCCCTTGGCGTACTGCTGCTCGCCTACGTCTTCTCGATCATGGACCGGCAGGTGCTCAGCCTGCTGGTCGGGCCGATCCAGCAATCGCTGCACGTCAACGACACCTGGATGGGCATGCTCCATGGATTCACCTTCGCCGCTTTCTATTCCCTGGCTGGCCTGCCGATCGCGAGGCTGATCGATCGCGGAAACCGGCGGCAGGTCATCACCGTCGGCATCGGCCTATGGTGCCTGGCC
Source organism: Pseudomonas sp. BN414 (assembly GCF_029871275.1). Lineage (NCBI taxonomy): Bacteria > Pseudomonadati > Pseudomonadota > Gammaproteobacteria > Pseudomonadales > Pseudomonadaceae > Pseudomonas > Pseudomonas sp. BN414. Next base: position 9,967 of record NZ_SSOL01000040.1, on the reverse strand, counting down.
ACCGCCGCCAGCGGCCTGGCCACGGAATTCTGGCACCTGCTGCTGGCCCGCGTCGGCGTTGCGGTTGGCGAGGCGGTGCTGCTGCCAGGCGCTGTGTCGCTGATCAGTGACCTGTTCGCACCGGAGAAACGCGGCCGCGCGCTCGGCGTGTTCGGTGCAGGCGGCCCGATCGGTGTTGGCGCGGGTCTACTCGCCACCGGCCTGGTGCTCGGCTATTTCAGCGCCCATCCCCTGACCCTCCCCTTCCTCGGCACCCTGGCGCCCTGGCAGACCACGCTGATGTCGATCGGCCTGCCGGGCCTGATCGTTCTATTGCTGATGGTCGGCGTACCGGAGCCACGACTGAATCGCGCCGGCCGGAAGACGCCGACCTCGACGGCACCAGGCGTGCCATTGGGAGAAGTCCTGGCGTTCCTGCGCGCCAACCGGCGCACCTTCTTCGCCATCATCATCGGCATGGGCTGCTACAACGCCGCGGTATACGGCGGCGGCGCGTGGGTCCCCAGCTACCTGGTCCGCGAATTCGGCTGGAGTTACGCCAAGGCCGGCACGATGATGGGTCTGATCATGTGCGTCAGCGCGCCGCTCGGTGTGCTCGGCGCCAGTTGGCTCGGTGAATACTGGCGCCGCCGCGGCGTGGCCAATGGCAACCTGCGTGTGGCGATCATCGCCAGCGTCGTCCTGCCACTGTGCGCCACACCGCTGCTGCTGGCGCCCAGCGCCCCTCTGTCGCTGCCATTCCTGGCCCTCACCGCCGCCCTCTGGGTCTGCCTGTTCGGCGTTGGCCCGGCATTGATCGTCGAAGCAGCGCCCGCGCCGATGCGCGGACAGTTCATCGCCCTGTTCACCGGCGTACTCAATCTGCTCGGCGTTGGCATCGGCCCGCTGGCTATCGGCGTCATCACCGACTACGTGCTGGTCGACCCCGCCGCCATTCGCTACTCGATCCTGATCGTCACGCTGATCGCCTGCGCCCTCGCCTGCCCGCTGCTGCTCTGCGCCCGACGCAGCTTCGGAAAGACCATCCAGCAAGCCCGCGAGTGGCAGCCCGCCGTGGCGACGGCATAACCCTTCCAAACAACGAGAACGCTCATGAACACCATCCAAGGCAGCTGCCTGTGCGGCGACATCAAGTACTCCACCCACCTCGCCCCGCTGACCACCGCCGTCTGCCATTGCAGCGACTGCCAGAAGCAGTCCGGCAGTGCCTTCTCGGTCAACGTGCTGGTGCCGATCGCAGACTTCCTGGTCGAGGGCGAGAGCCTCGGCTGCTACGCCAAGGCTGGCGGTAGCGGCCTACCGGTCAAGCGTTACTTCTGCACCTGCTGTGGCTCGGCGCTGTACTCCGAAATCGCCGCGATGCCCGGCGTGCTCGCAGTCAAGGCCGGCACCCTAGCCGACGCGCTGACCACGCCCAACCTGCACCTCTGGTGTGCGTCGGCGCAGCCCTGGGTGGCCATCGACCGCAGCCTGCCGTGCTTCGAGCACGCGGCAACCGATTGAAGACCGCGCCCCGGCTGGCGGGCCACCGCAGCCGGGCGAGCACGAGATGACCACGATGATCAAAGACGCACACTACCCCGGACCCGTCAGCCTGCCCCGGCAACTGCTGGGCCGCGTGCAGACCCTCGCCCCCGGGGTAATGGTCAGCCTGGCGATCGCCATGGCCTCGGCGTTCATCGCCGATCATTACGGCGGACCCACCCTGCTCTATGCCTTGCTTTTCGGTATGGCGTGCCACTTTCTGAGCGAGGACAGCCGCTGCCTTCCGGGCATCGAATTCACCGCACGGACGATCCTGCGCATAGGCGTAGCCCTGCTGGGCGCGCGTATCACGCTGGAACAAATCGGTTCGCTGGGTTTGGAAACGGTCCTGGCCGCCGTGTTTGCAGTCACTGCGACCATCTTTGTCGGCTGGATAAGTGCTCGCCTGCTGAACTTGCCTGCCGACTTCGGCGTGCTAACCGGTGGTGCCGTCGCCATTTGCGGCGCCTCCGCAGCCTTGGCGATTTCCGCCGTACTTCCCAAGCACGAGAACAGCGAGCGCGATACGTTGCTGACCGTGGTGGGCGTCACCGGCCTCTCGACCGTGGCGATGATCACTTATCCAATCATCAGCAAGATGCTGGGCCTGTCGTCTGAGCACACCGGGATTTTTCTGGGTGGCACCATCCACGACGTGGCCCAGGTAGTCGGTGCCGGCTACATGATTTCCCCAGCCACCGGCGATATCGCCACCGTGGTGAAGCTGCTGCGAGTGGCACTCCTGGTGCCCGCTGTCCTAGTCGTTGCCTGGCTGTTTCGCCGACAGCAGAGCACGCAAGCGAACAGCGGGCGGCGGTTACCTCTACTCCCAGGATTCCTGGTGGCTTTCGTCTGCCTGGTCGCGGTCAACAGCAGTGGTTTTCTGTCCCTCTCATTGGCCGGCGCCATGAGTGAAACGTCGCGCGCTTGCCTGGTGATCGCCATTGCCGCCCTGGGGTTGAAAACGTCGCTGCAAAAACTCGCATCAGTTGGCTGGCGTCCGATCGCCCTGCTGGTGGGCGAGACGCTGTTCCTCGCCGCACTGGTGATTGGCCTGCTCTGCCTGGGCCGATGAGTTGCGCACAACGCACGCTCACTAGTTCCCCACTCCTGTTACACCGGGAGCAGTGAAGCCGGGAGGTGATTTGAGCCACGGGAAACCCTTCACCGCCATGTCATAACCGGTGGCGTAGAGACTGCGCATGTATTCGTTATCGAACTCTTCCTTGTGCGGAGCGTTGAAGCTCGAGGGTATGAACCCGAGGTTGAAATCCACTCCATCGCGTTGGGTGGTGGAATAGATCCGGTAAAGGTCGCCGATACCCTGGCTGTGGATCAGCGAGGTGACCGCGCGACCGGCGATGCTCATGGTTTTGCGCTCGACGTCTGCCCAGTCCGGGTCGAGTCGTGAATTGCGTATCACGTACAGCTTGCGCTCGCGGGTCACTCCCACTGCTTTTGCTTCCTCATCGACCCGAACCGACGCTGGATAAGCGAACACCTGCGCCATGATGCCGCCGTCCACATGCATCTCCTGATAGGCCTTACCATCGACTTCCACGTCGATCATCATCGGCGGAAATCCTCCCGGAATAGAGGCAGATGCAATCATGACTCTCACGAACAGATCCAATGCATCAGGTCCGCCATAGGTCGCGATTTTCCCCATGTCCCAGATGATGGGGCGGCGCGCATCGAGGTCCGCAGTGGCAACTAACAGAAAGCGGCCCTTGGCGTACTCGGCGGCGATTTCCTTGAGCATCTGTTCATTCAACGATTCGCGTGTCAGCTTCAACAGCGGTGCGTTGTCTGACATCGCATCCCCCAGAACGCCTTCGAGAAAACTGCGCGGCTGGAGGACGTCTTTCGGTGACAGCGTGGTATAGAACTTTTTCAGGGTCGCGTCGTACTTCGGCCCCAGAAATGCGAAAGGCGCGATCAGTGCGCCCGTGCTGATGCCGGTAACGAGCTTGAATTCCGGGCGTGTGCCTGTAGCCGTCCAGCCATTCAATACGCCTACGGCGAACGCCCCATTGTCACCGCCGCCCGAAATGGCCAGATATACCGCTGGCGGCAGTGGCCCTTTGTGCCCTTGCTTTGCAAGGTAGGCCTGCTCCCGCTGCAGCGCTTGAATGCCGATTCGTGTGAATTCAGTCATATCGCCGGCGCCGACATAACGCACCCCAGGCATGCCTGGAATTTCCGCTCTTGCCGTCAGGTCGTCCGGCACTGCCGACAGGCGCGTCGGCGCCATGGTGCAGCCCTGTAACAGGAGCAACAGGGCCACGATCAGGTTGGTGGCTTTCATAGTCGACTCTCTCGCGCATGAAGGCTTCGATAGCGACGTCGCAAATGTTCGCGCGGATCGTTCCTCAACAGCTTGCGTGCCGAGGTGCGGATTGCTCATCCGTGGCAACTGCGCGCGGGGGTAATGACAGCTTTTGCGCCGCATACATCATTAAAGACGCTTCACGTTTCTGCGCTCGGAAAACTTGGAGCCTGACATCGCTGGTCTGGATGGCCGGGCGAAGCTAACGCAAAGAGGGGGACAGATCTCATGCTCTAAACGGCCAGGTTGAGCAGCTGATTCAGGAGTTGTAGATCTCACCTCTCCTGCAGGTCCATTGGAGGGATTCATTGAGGTGCGGGGAGGAAGAGACATGCGTGAACACAGTACAGAGTGATCTGATGGTAAAGGGTGCGACCGCTTTTCTCGCCCTGGTGCACTTCCTGGCCCAAAAAATCGAACTATCGCTGCAGGCGCTTCGCCAGCAGCGCCCTTATCTTGACTTTCAGCGGGTCGGCTTTCATTAGCATGGCCGCAGCCCAAGTCCGCTCCTGTACCGCGGAAGAAAGGCCGCTCGTGTTTCGCCTCTGACCCGAGTGGGCTTCGTCCGGGCGCCCCTAGTCAGTTCGCTCACCGCTGATCGACTTCCCATCCTTGGCCACGGCCTCGGTCTCCTGCTCCTCGACCTCTATCATCTGGGCCTCGACCTGAGCTACCTGCTCCTCCATGGCCTCAGCCTCCTCCACTGCCGCATCGCCTAGCTGCGCGCGCACGACGAACTCATGCAGCAGGAACAGACTGACGTCGTCGTCGGTGCGCTCGCTCCCTACCTTGAACGGCTTGTCGATGACGTTGAGCAACCGCAGCAGATACAGGAAGAAGAATGATAGGAAGCCGAGCGTGACCAGCGACTCAGGTAACCCCTCGAAGTTGGTGAACAGGACCATCCCAAGGATTACGACCACGAGGCTGACGATCATGGCGTATGCCGACGGCAGGAATTCTTCGCGTTGAATATGGTAAATGCGCAGCAATGACTTGCGGAGTCCAGCCTGCTCACCCCGCAGCCGAACGATATAGTTGGCCGGTACGTCAGTGTTCTCTAATTCAAGGAACGACTGCGAAAGATCCTCGATGGCGGCTTGGCAAGCGCGGCTGTTGCCTGCGTTGATGTCCAGGCGCAGGTTCGTGACCACGGCGATGAGTTGCTTGCGTAGGGTCGGAAGGTGAGGCTTGCCCCACACGGTGTGCATGGACTCACATTCGCGCAGGATCGCGTACAAGCTGGCGGCCAGATCGGTCGGCGCCCGCTCCGCGTCGCGGTAGTCGGCCAATGTGCCGGCCACCACGAGGCCCATGACAAATACGCCGCCGCCGACGATGCTCGACGCAAGCGCGCTGACCGACATCCCCTCGATCCCGATCTGCCAGAGCAGTGCCCTAATCGCGACCAGGACGGCCACTACCACGACTGTTTCGGCGGCTACGCGATAGCTCCCGAATATTCGCTGCAGCATCAATGACTCCTCCAGGGCGCGCACCTTGGTGTTAAGTCCGCGACGGTAAGGCTTCAGCTCCCCCGACTCCTTTGGCGCCTACCCGAGTAAATATGGTTCATCCCCAGCTACTTGCCAGAACTGGCAGGCTGCGCCTACAGCGACAGCACGCCGCTATACAAGCTATAGGCGGCGAAGCCCGCTGCGATGACGACGCAAACAAAAATTCCCTTTTCGATATGAGTAAACAGCGGCTGACCTTGCTCACGTTTTGCCTTGGCAAAAAGCACCACGCCCGGCGCATAGAGCAAGGCGGATAGCAGCAGGTACTTAACCCCGCCGGCATACAACAGCCAGATTGCATAGCCGAGTGCGACACCGCTGATAAGCAGATCCCTGGTGCGTTCCGTCCCAGCCTGTTCGTAGGTTTCGCCACGCTGGGTCAGCAGCAGCGCATAGGCCGCCGACCATAGGTACGGCACCATGATCATCGACGAGGCAAGGTAGATCAGGCTGGTGTAAGTGCCTGCAGAAAACAGTGTGATCAACAGGAAAAGCTGAATCATTGCATTGGTCAGCCATAGCGCATTGACCGGCACATGGTTGGCGTTTTCCTTTCTGAGAAACGCCGGCATGGTTTTGTCCTTGGCGGTGGCGAACAAGATTTCCGCGCACAGGAGCGCCCAGGACAACAAGGCGCCGAGCAATGAAATGGCCAGGCCGAGGCTGATGAACAACGCCCCCCACGGACCGACAATACGTTCGAGCACCCCCGCCAGCGATGGGTTCTGCAGAGCGGCCAGTTCCGGTTGGCTCATGATCCCAAGCGACAGCAGGTTCACCAGCACCAGCAGCGCCAGCACGCCGAGGAAGCCGATAACCGTGGCGCGGCCGACGTCGGCCCGCTTCTCGGCCCTGGCTGAATAGACACTGGCGCCTTCGATACCGATGAACACGAACACCGTCACCAGCATCATGTTGCGCACCTGATCCATCACGCCGCTGAAGTCCGGGTTGCTACGCCCCCAGATATCGCGGGTGAAAATGTCCGCATCGAAGGCCACGGCGGCAATCGCAATGAAGGTGACCAAGGGCACCACCTTGGCTACGGTGGTCAGCTGATTGATGAACGCCGCTTCCTTGATCCCACGCAGCACCAGAAAGTGCACGCACCACAGCAGCAGGGACGCGCAGGCGATGGCGGTGGGCGTGTTGCCTTGGCCGAACACCGGAAAGAAAAAGCCGAGGGTACTGAACAGCAGAACGAAATAGCCGACATTGCCCAGCCAGGCGCTGATCCAGTAGCCCCATGCCGAAGAAAAGCCCATGTAGTCGCCAAACCCAGCCTTGGCGTAGGCATAAACCCCGGAGTTGAGCTCCGGTTTGCGGTTCGCCAGCGTCTGGAATACGAACGCCAGGGTCAGCATACCCACCGCGGTGATCGCCCATCCAATAAGCACGGCCCCGGCATCAGCGCGCGCGGCCATGTTCTGCGGCAAGGAAAAGATCCCGCCACCGATCATCGACCCCACTACCAGGGCAATCAATGCGCTCAAACGAAGCTTCTGCGTCGGTTCTGACATTCTCGCGTCTCCTTGGCCGGCGCATGTCTCTCTACGAGGCCGTAACACCCTGTTTTAACCAAGCACAGAAAGTAAAAACCTGCTGATGAAATTCTCGGAGATCCGAGCGTACTGGCAGGTGTAGCTCAAGCGTTATCAGACGAGATAAGGGCAGATCTATTTTTCTCTGATGTCCCCCTTTTGGAGTATGCCCCTCTTTTTGGTCCCCACTACTATCCGCCAGTTGGCCGATCAGCTTTTCACCTGCGCGGGAATCTTGATGCCCGTTGTTACAGGCTTGGCGAGGCACGATGAGTCTGCTTGCGCCGGAGGCTGGACGCTTGGGGAACCGTCGGGATGGGCTGCATGGTTTTGCACTGTAAGCCGACATAACAACAAGAAATGAGGATATCGATCATGGGAAGGAAGTCGCTGCTGCTCCTGTTGTGCCTGATTTGCCCGCTGACGTGGGGGGATGGACGAAGCGCCGGGCAGTTGAGTGAAATCCTCAGTCGCAGCCAATTGATGTGTGCCAGTGCGATGGTCTATTTCAATCCGGCCGAACGCACACCCGACCCACGAGGCTTGAACGCCACCTACCAGCACCTCAATACGATGGAAACCTACATGGTGCAGCTGGGGCAGCCCGAGCCATTAGTGCAGCCGCTGCGCGCCATGAAGGAAGTTTTCGATACCCTCGATCGACTGCCTCGGGCCAAGCGCGAGCGTTACCCGGAGCTGATCCAGCAACTGCTTGGCCATCAGCGACAGTTGCAGCGGGCAGCCTCTACTGCTTATGCGAATGCCGGGCCCGATCCTGCCTCCGCCGACCTGTGGGCGCAAAGCCAGGCTCTCGCCACGCTGTTGCTGGACTACCAGGTTCGTCTCTACCCGCTGCCGCAGAAAGGCGGTCTGACGCTGACGCCCGCTCAGGCGAAAGAGCTCGACCAGACGATCGAGCAGCGTTTCGATACGCTCATGGCGCGCCATGTCGAGCATGCCGAGGTGTTGTCGAAGGCCAAGGCCAGCTATCTGTTCGTACGTCCGCAACTGCAGCAGATGGCGGGCAGCGGCGGTGCGGGCAGCGGCGGTCCCGAGTTTTATCTCAATCGCGCTTCCATCGACCTGGACGAGCTGGCGGTTGCGGTGTCGCCACCCTCCCCCTGAATCGTGGAAAAGGGACAGATCTATTTTCTCTATCCAAACGCTCGCTTCTAGCCGATAGCCGCTACTTTCAAGAGGTAGCTATCGGCTGGAATCGGACATTCCAGATAAATGCCGATTGCGCACCCACATGTATGGAGCGCGCAGATTGAAGTGCCTCAGAACTGCTCGGCGTCCAGCAGGTAGAGCGACTCGCTGCCGGCCTTCACCGAGGCGGTCAGGGAGTGGATGCGCGGCAGCAGGCGGGCGAAGTAGAAGCGCGCGGTGCCGAGCTTGCTGGCGTAGAAGTCGTCCTGACCTTCCTTGCCCAGGGCAGCACGACCGATCGCGGCCCGAGCCATCAATGCCCACATGTAGGCGTAGGCGGTGTAGCCGAACACATGGAGGTACTCCACCGAAGCGGCACCGATTTCGTTCGGGTTGTTCTTCGCGCGGTCCAAGACCCAGGCAGTCAGCTCGTCGAGGTTGGCGACAGCGGCTTTCAGCGGCTCGGTGAACTCGGCGAGCTCAGCGGAAGCGCTGTTGGCGAATGCGTTGATCTCGTCGGCGAACTGCTTGTAGAACGCGCCGCCGCTGCCGACGACCTTGCGGCCCACCAGGTCGAGGGCCTGGATGCCGTTGGTGCCTTCGTAGATCTGGGTGATGCGCACGTCACGCACCAGTTGCTCCTGGCCCCACTCACGGATGAAGCCGTGGCCGCCGAAGACCTGCTGGCCGTGGACGGTGGTTTCCAGACCGAGGTCGGTGAGGAACGCCTTGGCCACCGGGGTCAGCAGCGCGACCATTTCTTCCGCGCGCTTACGCACGACGGGGTCTTCGCTGAACTTGGCGGTGTCGAGCTGCATGGCGACGTAGCTGGAGAAGGCGCGGCCGCCTTCGTTGGCTGCCTTCATGGTCAGCAGCATGCGGCGTACATCGGGGTGCACGATGATCGGGTCAGCGGCCTTTTCCTTGGCAACCGGGCCGGTCGGCGAACGGCTCTGGATGCGCTCGCGGGCGTATTCCACGGCGCTCTGGTAGGAACGCTCGCCGGACGCCAGGCCCTGGATACCCACGCCCAGACGCTCGTAGTTCATCATGGTGAACATGGCGGCCAGGCCCTTGTTCGGGGCGTCGACGATGTAGCCGGTGGCGCCGTCGAAGTTCATCACGCAGGTGGCCGAACCCTTGATGCCCATCTTGTGTTCGATGGAGCCGCAGGACACGGCGTTCTGCTCGCCCAGGGAGCCGTCGGCGTTAACCATCACCTTGGGCACGAGGAACAGGGAGATGCCTTTCGGACCAGCCGGGGCGTCGGGCAGCTTGGCCAGTACCAGGTGGATGATGTTCTCGGTCAGGTCGTGCTCGCCACCGGTGATGAAGATCTTGGTGCCGGTGATCTTGTAGCTGCCGTCGGCCTGGGGTTCGGCCTTGGTGCGGATGATGCCGAGGTCGGTACCGGCGTGCGGTTCGGTCAGGCACATGGAGCCGGACCAGACACCTGCGTACATGTTCGGCAGGTACTTTTCCTTCAGCTCTTCGCTGGCGTGGGCGTTGATCGACAGGCAGGCGCCGGCGGTCAGCATCGGGTACAGGCCGAAGGAAAGGTTGGCCGCGTTGACCATTTCTTCCACCTGGGCGGAGATGACCTTGGGCATGCCCATGCCGCCGAAGACGGGGTCGCCGCCCACGCCGACCCAGCCACCTTCGGCATAGGTCTGGTAGGCCGCAGGGAAACCGGCCGGGGTGCTCACGGCGCCATCTTTCCACTGGCAGCCTTCTTCGTCGCCGCTACGGTTCAGCGGGGCGATCACGCCACCGGTGACCTTGCCAGCTTCTTCCAGGATGGCGGAGGCGGTATCGGCGTCGACCACTTCGGCCAGGGCAGGCAGCTCAGCCCAGAGCTTGGCGACCTCGAAGACTTCATTGAGGACGAAGCGCATATCGCGCAGGGG